>JAGOZU010000001.1 GCA_018058545.1 Promineifilum sp.
GGGGCGGGGGTGGCCGTCGGCGGGGCGGGCACGGTGATGCCGACCCAGATGCGGTCGCCGAATGGCTGATTCCGGTCGTCGGCCATTTGCCAGACGCCCTGATAGACGCCGGGGGCCAGCGGGGCCACCAGATTGACGAACATATCGTATTGGCCGCCGGCGGGCACGAAGCCTTGCACGGCCGTCGGCTGGCCGCCCATGCTCGCGCCGGGCACATTGCCGCTGACGAAGACCAGCCGGTAGGCGGTCGTCCAGGCGCACGTGCCGCTGTTCTGGATGCGCCAGCCCTTGCTGAACGACTGGCCGGGGCTGATGGGCGGCGGCGACTGCATGTTGTTGTCTTGCAGGTTCAGATCGGCCACGAAACGCATGCCGTTGACGCATGCCGTTGACGTGGGCGGGGGGATCGGAGTCTCGCCGGCGGTCGATGTGGCCGTCGGGGCGGGCGGGGTCATGATGCCGCCCGGACCGGCGTTCAGGTGTTGCTGGGCCAGTTGGGCGATGCGCCCCTCGTTTTGCAGTTGGGTCAGGGCGGCGTTGATCTCGTTGCGCAAGGAATCGGCCCCGGCGCGCACGGCGATCGCGTAGCGCTGCGGGTTGATCCCGCCGCCCACCACGCGCACCCCGCCCTGGGCCACGGACGCTTCGGCCACTTGCCGGTCGAGGATGACCAGGTCCAGCCGCTGCTCACGCAGGTCACGGACGGCCGCGTCAACCGTCTCATAGACGAACAGATTGCCCGGCTGCGAGATGCCCGTGTTGATCAGATCGCGCTGCAACCAGGTTTCATACACACTGCCGCGCTGCACGCCGATGCGATAGCCGGCCATCTCCGACAACGTGCGAATCGAGGTGATCGACGAGTCATCGCGGGCCAGGATGCCCTCCTCGCCGATCCAGTAGATATTGCTGAAATCGACCACCGCCTCGCGTTCGTTTGTGACGGTGATGGCGGCGATGGCCACGTCGACCTGGCCGGAATCCAGCGCGGAGAACAGACTGTCGAAGGCCATATCGCGTACATCAGTTCCCACGCCCAAACGGTCGGCGATGCTCCTGATGACGGCTATATCGAAGCCGTCGGGCTGGAACTGGGCGTTGCGGAAGGCGAAGGGCGGATAGTCGAGCGACGTGCCGACGATCATCCGGCCGGCCGTGCGCACGCGACTCCAGGAACCGTCGGACGATTCGGAGGTCGGGGCAGGACCGATGATGGAGCCGCCGCCACCCCGGAACAGGAAAAAGTAGAGCAGCAGGCCGGTGATGATCGCCGCGGCGGCGATGAGCAGCAGCAGCAGCCAGTTCAGGCCGGATTGGCCCGAGGCCGGTGAATCGTCATCGGCCAAATAGGTTCGTTCGGGTGGGGCAGGATCGTACATACGGGTATCCGCGTCGAAAACAGAATCACTCAACTCATATTCAGGTTGCGTGTCATCGAGGTCGTTCGCCATCTTAACCTCCTTGTGCTGCCGATATTATGTCATGCTCCGGCGCAATTTACAAACGCATCTTCCGGCGGGACCGATTTCGGCCCGGCGGTCGCTGCCCATCAACGTACAACGGTGGCGAAAGCCTGTTGTGAGACCGCTTGTCCCTGGGCATTCATCGCCTCGATCCGGTAGGCATAGGTCCCTTCGACGCTGAGGCAGTCGGTCACGGTGCCGCTGAACACGGCGAAATCCAGCACGAGCACGTCGTTGCGCCACAACTGCGCGCGATTGACGTTGCCGCTGACGGTCCAGGAGACGGTCAGGCAGTTGCCGGCGAAGATGCGGTCGGGGAAGATGGTCAGGCTGTTGATGACCGGCAATTGGCCGGGCGAGGCGGTCGGCGTGGGTTGGCCCGGCACGGGCGTCGCGGCCACCACGGTGAGGTTTTCCAGCGCGCGGGACGTGCCGCCAGGGCCGATCACTTCGATGGCGTAGGTCACTTCGCCGACGTCGGGGCAATCGCGCGAGGTGCCGGTGAGGGGCGCGCCGTTCCACAAGGTCGTGTCGTTGCGCGTCACCCGGATGTTGGTGACTTCGCCGCTGACGCGCCAGCGCACATCGACGCAACGCCCGGCGACGATCTGCTGGTTGGGCGTGACGGTGAAGGAACTGATGAACGGCGTGTCCGGTGCGGCGGTCACGTCGATGCGGATGCTGCGAACATCGACCGTGCCGCCGGGCATTACCACACGCAGGTCATAGAACATCGTCACCGGCGGACATTCCGCCTGTTCGCCCGACGGCGCGACGCGGTGCTGCTCCCAGGGTTGGCCCTGGGCATTGAAATGGACCGATTCGGCGTTGGTCACATCCCAGCTGAACCGGACGCACTCCCCGGCGCGGATGGCCGTCCGGTCGGCGCTGAAGCGAATGTCGGCCGAGGGCGCGGCGGTGGGCGGGGGCGTGGGCGTCGGCTGGGCGGGCACGGTGATGCCCACCCACAGGCGGTCGCCGAACAGCAAGCCGTTGGGGGCGCGCATCGACCAGAAGCCCTGGTAGACGCCGGGCAGCAGCGGGGAGACGAGATCGACGGTGATGTCGTGCGTCTCGCCCGGCAACACCAGCCCCTGGATGGCCGTGGCCGTCCCGCCCATCCCCGCCTGGGGGACATTGCCGCCGACGGGGGTCAGCAGATAGCCGCTGTTCCAGGTGCAGGTGCCGCTGTTCTGGACGCGCCAGGA
Organism: Promineifilum sp.; assembly: GCA_018058545.1. Taxonomy (GTDB): domain Bacteria; phylum Chloroflexota; class Anaerolineae; order Promineifilales; family Promineifilaceae; genus Promineifilum. Next base: position 2,672 of record JAGOZU010000001.1, read on the forward strand.
TTTCTGGAAGGGCGTGCCGGGGCTGACCGGCGGCGGGGAGCGCATGCCGTCGTCGTCGAGCGACAGGTGGGCGACGAGGGTCATGGCGTCGATGCAATCGGAGGTGAAGCGCGCGGTGTCCTCTAGCGGTTCGGGCGTCGCTTCGGCCGGGGGCAACGGCTGGAGTTCGGTCACGTCGAGGTTGAGATAGCGCTCGGCCAGACGGGCCAACTCGCCCTCGGTCTGTAGCTCAAACAGGGCTTCGTTGATGGGCGACAGCAGGCTGGAGCCGCGGGCGATGGCCACGGCGAAGCGCTGCCGGTTCAGCCCCCGCCCGACGACGGCCAGTGTGCCGTCCTGGGCGGCGACCTCCAGCGGCAGGCTGTCGGCGATGACGATGTCGATGAAACCGGCGCGCAGATCTTCGATGGCCTGGGCGTTGTCGGTATAGATCAGCAGATTGTCGGCCGGCATGATGCCCGTGCCCACGGCCGATTCCTCCAGCCAGGACTGGTAGACGGTGCCGTCTTGGGCGGCCACGCGATAGGGGGCCAGGTCCTCGATGCCCGCGATGGCGATGCCCGAGTCGGCGCGAGCCAACGCCGCCCCGTCGCTGACGAAGTATAGGTCGGAGAAGTCCATTTGCTCCCGCCGGCCGTTGGTGATGGAGATGGCGGCGATGGCGGCATCGATTTGTCCGACTTGCAGCGCCCCGCCCAGGCCGTCGAAGGCCATGTCCTTGAACTCGACTTCGACGCCCAGCCGTTCGCCCAACAGGCGGGCCAGGGCGATGTCGTAGCCGTCCAGCTCGAAGGCGTCGTTGTAGAAGGCGAACGGGGGATAATCGGCCGAGACGCCGACGATGAGGCGGCCGCGTTCCCGGACGGCGGCCCAAGCGCCGGTCGCGCCCCCGGTGGGTGCGGGAGGCGCGTTAGTGGGCGTGAGGATGGGGTCTATCGCCGTCGTGGCCGTCGCGCCGGTGGCGGGACGGCCGTCAACCGTTGCCGCGGGTGGTTGGTCTCCCCCCTGGCGGCAGGAAACGAGGGCCAAGACAACGAGCGTGGCCAGCAGCCGGAGGATGCGATGCCGCACGGCGATAGTCCCCATGATAGTGAAAAAACTATTTGTCGGCCGACCGGGCGTCGTCGAGAGCGTCTTCGGCTTCTTCGGCGCGTTCCTCGGCTTCCTTGACGCGCTCTTCCATCTCCTCACGCTCTTCTTCCAGATATTCCTCGATGCTGCCTTCGACAACCTTGTCGGACAGCATGCGATAGCCGAAGTAGATGGGCACGATCTGGTACAGGGCGAACCATACTGCCAGGCCGAAGACCACCCATTTGATCATGCTGAGGTTGGCGTTGATCTGGTTGCGGGCGGCCGTCAGCGAGCCGGTGATCTGATTGAGCAAGGCGATGTACTGGTCGAGCAAGGGGATGAACTGCCCGACGGTCATATTGATCCCGTCGATATTACCGGAGAGTTCGTCGATGTTGTCGGCGATATTGCCGAGGTTGGTCACGGTGGTGTTGAGGTTGGTCTCCATCGCGCGCAACTGGTCGGGCAGGGGGATCAGGCTCTCGCCGACAGAGGTGATGGCGCTGTCGAACGGCTCCTGCGGCTCATAGGTGATCCCAAGATCGAAATTGAGCGGCACGCTGATGAGGCCGACATCGATGGTGCGATTGACCTGCAGATTGCTGAGCTGGGTGAGGGCTGTGTCGATCGTGGCGGCTACGCTGGCCAGATTGGGAAACGCCGCATTGACCGCATCGATGCTGGCCGGCACGGTGTCGGTGGCCATGGTCGTCACCTGGCCCATCAGAGGCTGGGTGTCGTGCAGGGTGATGGCCATGTTGCGGGTGGCCTCGGACACGGTCGCCAGGGTGTCGCCGGTCTGGCCAAGGGTCATCTTGACGTTTTCCAGGCTGGCGGTGGTGGTGTTGACGGTCTGGTCGAGCAGGTCTACTGTGGCGTTGAGGCCCGAACCCAGCGCGTCAACCGCCTGGCCGCCGAAATAGGCGATGGCGACGGAGAGGAACAGGCCGACGATGCCGACGATGATGATAAGAAAACCGATGATGCGACGGAAAATGGACATATCTTCTTCCTCTTGTTTCTCCCAAAATTTACCCTGCGGGCAATTGCCTGATTATGAAGTGTTCGCCTGTGGCCGGGTGGCCAAAAAACGCGCCCCGTCCTGTTGGGGCGGCGCGCGTTTTTCGGCTTGTCGATTAGCGACGTTCGCGAAGCAGGTCGCGAATCTCGGTCAGCAGCGTTTCCTCGGCCGTCGGCCCCGCGGCGGCGGCCTCTTTCTTCTTGCTCACCTGGTTGATCGAGCGGACGATCAGGAACAGGACCAGGGCGATGAGCAGAAAGTTGATGATGGCCTGAATGAAGTTTCCGTAGGTGATGCTGGCGTCGCCGACCGTGACGGCCAGGCTGGTGAAGTCGACCCCGCCAAGAATGACGCCGACGATGGGCATCACGATGTCATTGACGAGGGAGTTGACGATGGCTGTGAATGCGGCCCCGATGATGACGGCGACGGCCAGATCGAGCACGTTGCCGCGGGTGATAAACTCTTTGAACTCTTGAATCATAACTGTTCCTCTGAAGTTTTGTTTTCAGCTTGCCGGGTTTCCGAGCCTAATCGTGTGAGGCGTCGCTTTTCTTGGTCGATTTCTTCTTGGGCGTTGATTTCGTCGCGGTTTTCTTGGGCGCGCTTGTCTTCTTGGCGGCCGTCCCGTCTGTCTTGACGGTCTTCTTCTTGGTCGCGGCTTTGGACTGTTGGCCGGCGGCCATCAGTCCGAGCGTTTGCTGAAGACCCATGATGGCCTCATCCTCACTGACGCCCATCTGGCTGGACAGACGGCTGGAAACGCCGCTGGAGCGGATGAAATCGGGGTCGGCCAGGGCGTTGATGTCAACGCTGCCGCTGCGACCGGCGCTGCGGTTTTTGGCCGCGGAGGAGGTCAGCAGGCCGATAGCGCCCATGATGAGCATGTTGGCCATTTGTTCGGAGATGCCCAGCTTTTCGGCCAGCGGAGCGGCGAAGGGCAGGGACATGCCGCCGCCGCCACCACCACCCATGAGGCCGCCGAGCAACGCGCCGAGACCGCCCGCGGCTGCGCCGCCGCCACCACCGCCGCCCAGCAGGCTGCCGAGCAAGCCACCCATGTCGCCGCCGCCGCCTTGCTGGCCGCCACCGCCGCCGCCCATGAGACCGCCAAGCAGGTCGGCCATGTCGCCGCCGCCCGCTTGCTGGCCACCGCCGCCGCCGCCCATGAGGCCGCCGAGCAAGTCGGCCATACCGCCGCCGCCTTGCTGGCCACCACCGCCGCCGCCCATAAGCCCGCCAAGCAGGTCGGCCATGTCGCCCGCGCCGGCTTGCTGGCCGCCACCGGCTTGTTGGCCACCGCCGGCGCCACCTAACAGGCTGCCGAGCAGATCACCCATGCCGCGCTCGTCGGATGCGGGTTTCTTCGGCTCATCGCCTGATAACAAATCCATAAAATCATTGCCCATGACACGTTTCTCCTAATTCCAAAATCTTGTCTCGGCAGGGGGCGCCCCGCCGGATCAACCCAATACAGTATTCGGTCAATTTTACTGCCCACTGACCGTCAATGCGACCGCCGGAGAGATGGCCTCCAGCCCGCCGGTCGCGTCCAGCATGTAGGCGACGATCTGATAGTCGCCCGAGGTTACATCCCCGCCGACCAGCCAGGTTCCGTCGGTGTTGACCGTCGTCGGCTGCCCGAACGGCTCGTTGTTCATCGCGACCAGGATCGAGCGGCCCGGTTCGGCCGTGCCCACGATGGTCAAGGACGTCCCCGTGAAGACGGACACGCCCGAATCATCGATGGCCGGCGGTCGGACGCCCTCTGCCAGAGGCGGCAGGAGGACGCGGTCAATGGCGTGGATGACGCCGCCCGCAGCCATCGTATCGGCCGCCAGGACGGCCGCGCCGTTGACGGTCAACCCATCCCCTTGGGGAGCGATTGCCAATGGCAGGCCGCTGAGGGTGACCGGCGGAGTCGCCAGCAAATCGGCGGCGGTGTGGACGCCGCTGAGGATATGATATTGCAGCACCGGCGACAAACCCGCCTGGTTGGCGGCCAGGTTGTCGATGACGCTTCGCGGCCAGAGGCCGAAGGCTTCGTTGGTCGGCGCGAACAGGGTGAAAGGCCCGGAGGCGGGCAGCGACTCGGCCAGACCGGAGGACTGGAGGAGCGACAGCAGAATCGAGTAGTCGCCGGGCATGCCGGCCAACGCATCGGCGATCGTCGCCGTGGGAGCATTTGGTGCGCCGGTCTCGCCCGTGGCCGGACTGTCGCCCACGATCACGCGGAGAGGATCCGCGCCGGCAAGGACGACATCCATGGCATCGAGCGCGTTCAACTGCATCAGGTAATTCCCGGCGGGCATGTTGACCGGCAGCGACCAGGAACCGTCTGGGTCAACCTCGGTCAGGCCGACGCGCAAGCCGTTGATCAGCATCTCGACTTGCGTTCCCGGCTGGCCCTGGCCCGTCCAGGTGATCGTGCCCGGCGGGATCGACAGGGCGGCCTCGCCGCTTTCGCCATCCACCCGAATTTCGGCCGGGGGGTTGAGGCTGGGCGGGGCCGGTTGGTTGGCCTGAGCCGCGGCCGCGTCGTCAGCCACGGTGATGGCCATCGGCTCCGACATGCCCGCGATGGCGCCGACGCTATCGACCGCCTGCACGCGAATGGCATAGTCGCCCGGCGGCAGATCGACCCTTGCCGCCCACGAGCCGTCGACTCCGGTCGTGGCCATGCCCACCGGCTGGTCGTTGGCCAGGATGGCGATTTGCGACCCCGGCGCGGCCGTGCCGCTCAGGGTGACGCCGCCGGCGGTCAGGACGCCGGTCGGCAGGTCGATGACCGGGACGACCGGCTCAGCCGGTTGGGAAGGCTGCGCCTCGCCGGGCGCTTCTTCGGCGGGGAGGGTGGCGACCGGCAAGGCGTCGCCGGTCAGTTCGGCCGTCTGTAAATCGCGGGTGACAAACCACGTGAGAGTCAGCAGGGCCAGCAGCAGCAACAGCACCCCCAGCTTCAGCAGATCGTAGTGGCGAATTTCTTCTTCAGACCGATGGCGGATCATGACGTCAACCGCTCCTTCCGGCAGCCAGATCGGCGGCCGTGCTCACCCAGGCGGGGTAATCGGGGGTTTGCATCGGGGGCGCCTGGCAAATCTCGGCCAGTCGTTCGGTCGAGGCCGCCGCCAGCGCCGCGTAGGTGCAGATGCCGGCCTCATAGAGCCGCCGCTCGTAGACCTCGCCGATGCCGGTCAGCACATTGAAATCGTCGGGCGGCGATCCGCTCCAGACGCGCCCCTGCGAGTTGGTGGTCACCGCCAATTCCATGGCGGAGGCCTTGATGGCCTCCAGGTCAACCCCCGCGCGGGCCTCAAGGAAGATGGCCAATTCATCGACCGGCAGCTCGGCCAGCGACCAGTAGCTGCCGATGCCGGCGGCATAGAGGCGATCCTCGAAGACGGTGCCGATGCCGTCCACGGCCGACAGGTCTTGCGGGCAGGCGACGAGTTGCACCGGCCGCGCGCGCGTGCCGGGGATGCGTTTGCCGGCGGCGCGCAACTCGGCTTCGCTGATCCAGGCCTCGTAATCGAAGCCGCCGCGAACACCGGCCTCGCGCAGGATGCTCTCCAGCTGTTGGGGCGTGGTCGCGGCCAGAGTGGCGTAGGAATCAATGCCGTTGGCTTGCAGCGCGGTGGCCGAACGACTGCCCAGGCCGCGGATGAGCGCCAGATTGTCGCCGTCGCGCCGGAACAGGCGGTCCTGATATTCACGCAAGGCGATCTTGTCGCCCGTGGCCGCCAGTTGCGCCTGGGCGATCCAGTCGCCGTACTGGATGCGTCGCCAGGCCGGAGCGTCGATGATCGCGCCCAGATCGGCCTCATCGGCTGCGGCCAGATCGGCGAACGAGACGATGCCGCGCTCGCGCAATTTCGCGGCGTAGACCGGGCCGATGCCTTCCAGTATGGTCAAATCGTCGCCGCTGCGCGCGCCGCGCGTGCCGATAAGCGCCGTGGCCTGGGCCGACCAGCTCTCGAAGTTGAGCTTCTGCATGACGCTGGGCTTGATGATGTCGTGCAATTCGGCCGGCGACGCGGCGGCCAACTGTTCGAAGGAGGTGATCCCCGCGGCCGACAGGGTGGCGGCGTACTTGGGGCCGATACCGTGCACCTGGGTCAGGTCGTCAACCTGTGGCGCGCGGACGACGGGGGAGATGTCCGCGACGGCCCGGGTGGCGACGCCGGTGTCGGCCAGGGCCTCCACGTCGATGGGCGGCACGGCGATCGCTTCCACATCCACGTCGGTCAGCATCTCGGCCTCGAAGGCGGGCGAGATGGCGGCTTCGGGGAGGGCGGCCGCGGCCCGTTCGATCCATTGTTCGGTCTCGCCCGGAGCCAGGCCAAGCGCCACCGACAGAACGGCCGGATCAGCCTCGGACAGTTCATCCACGGAATCGATGCCCGCCAGATGGAGCCGCTCGACAATGTCGCTATTCATCTCGTCGAGTTGATTCAGCCCGCCGGTCTCAAGGGAGGAGTGGGGGAGCGCGTCAAATTCGACCGCTTTCACGTCCGCTTCGGTGATGACGACATCCTCGACCCAGGCGGCTTCATCAGGCAGGGCATCGGGCATTTCATCGGGCAGATCATAGGCTGCCTCCGCGCTCGTCTCGCCGCGCGTCGCGCCGGCCAAGGTCGACATGGTTTGCGCGTCGGTCAGCCGGGTCCGGAGGTCGGCGTTGGTGGCCTCCAGCCGCGAGAACTGGGACTGCCATTGCTGCTCGTTCAGATTGAGCCGGGCCTGCCACTCATTCTCGACGGCTCTGAGCCTGGTCTGATAATCCGCCTCGGCGTCCGCCAGGCGCGCGCCCCACTCATTCTCCAGGTCGGCCGAGGCCGTCAGGCGCTTTTCAATCAGGGCGTCGGCATCTTCCGCATCCCGTCGCCAGAAAAGCCAGTCGATGATCCACTCCACCAACCAGCCGATAATGATCCCAAAAATGAGACCGGTCCAGAAGTTCATCGCGATACCTCCCAACGGACAGACTATTCCTCAGCCTCAAGTATATATCCATTCGGCCGGTTTGCGCAGTTTCCGTACAGAATTGCCTACTTATTGTCCACTTTATGGAAAGAAGGAATCGTCTATACTCATTCAAAATAACCATTCGTTGAGGATTTATAATCCGGACGTTCCAATTGGTTCCTTTCCGATTATAATGTGGCTGAGTTGGCTTGCTTGTCCAAGTTAACATAATAAACCCACCGAAGGAGTGTATGAATATGAGAGATTTTGAACCATCTCGCCGAACGAGCGGTCATGTCCGGCCATTGGCCATCGGCCTTGTGCTGATGCTGCTGATGGCGCTCATCGTGGCCCCGGCCCCGGCGCAAGGGCAGACCGGCACGGACCAGCCCACCGACGCCGAACTGGCGTCCAAACTGAAGCCGGTCATCGTGAACGAAACGCGGGACGGCGATGCCGTCAATATAACGGTCGATTTACCCATCGCCGCCGATACCTTCACGACGTCGGGCCTACCCACCACGAACTGGTCCCTTGACCCGAATATGCGCGTCGGCTTCAACCAGGCGAACGGCAACGGCGCGCAGCGCATGTTTATGTTCTTCGATGTCAGCAGCATCCCCGCCAACGCTACAGTCCAATCGGCCGATTTGCGCGTCTTCATGAACGGCTTTTCGCCCAACAACGACCAGCCCATGGGCTTATTGGCCCGTTTTCTGACCTCGCCCTGGGATGCGTCCATTTTGACATGGAACAACTTTAACCCCAGCTGGGGCGCGGAGATCGGCATCGCCGAGATTCCGGCGACGACCGGCTGGGTGCAGGCTTCCATCACCGCGCCGGTGGCCGAGTGGGTCTCGGGCACGCGGGCCAATCACGGGTTCATGGTCATGGGTGACGAGACGCCGCAACAGCGCGAGCGCGTGTTCACCACCATCAACGCCAACAATGCGAATTTCCCCCGCCTCAGGGTCACTTATCAAATCGACACCACCCCGCCCACATCCAGCGTCACGGCCTTGCCGCAATGGTCGCCGGGTACCTTCACGGTCAGCTGGACGGGGCAGGACAATCCCGGCGGCAGCGGCATTCGCCATTACGACGTCCAGTTCCGCACCAATGGCGGCGCCTGGCAGGCCTGGCAGACGGCGACGACGCAAACGTCGGCCAGTTTCACCGGCAGCAACGGCAATCTGCATGAGTTCCGCGTGCGCGCCGTCGATATGGCCAACAACATCGAGGCTTTCCCCGGAGCGCCGGAGACGGGTACGACGGTCGACACCGTGCCCCCCAACGCCACGGTCAATCCCCTGCCGCCCTACACCTTCGCCAACACGTTTAACGTCACCTGGGGCGGAACCGACACGGGCAGCGGCCCCAACGGCGGCAGCGGCATCGCCCACTTCGACGTCCAGTTCCAGCTGAACGGCGGGGCATGGACACCCTTCCTTGTCACGACCACGGCGACGATGGGCACCGTGACGAACGCCACAGCCGGTCAGGTGTATGCCTTCCGCGCGCGCGCCGTCGACCGGGTGGGCAATATCCAGACATTCCCCAGCAACGCGCAAGCGCAGACGACCATCTCGCTGGGCGATCCGGTGGCCTTCATCACGCCTTTCAACCCGCCGGTCACCATGCAAAACACCTTCACCGTGCAATGGCAAGGCGAAGCCGCGCCGGGGGCGAGCATCGTGGCCTATGACGTGCAGTTCAGCTTCAACGGCGGCCCCTGGCAAGCCTGGTTGAACAACGTCGGCGGCACGAGTGCGCAATTCACGGCCGCGCAAGGGGACGGCGTCTATGCCTTCCAGGTGCGGGCGCGCGATAACGCCGGCCGCACGGGAACCTTCCATGGCGGCCCGGCCAGCAACATCGCTGTCGATGTCGTGGCCCCCCACATCACCGTTCAGGTCTATCAGCCTGTCGCCACCGACAACTAATGTCCTTTCGGATCGGGCGCTCGTTTGAGCGTCCGGTCTTTTTTATTTATTGGTGGGAACGGGAACTTTTATTTCCTTGATGGCGTCATACAAGGTGAGCGCCTGTGATGGCGCCGCCGCGCCTCGTTTGGGGCGCGAGCAACAAATCGGAATGTCTGAGGAAATATCATGAAGAAGTTAGTTTTGTTAATGACCATTCTGTCGTCCATGGCGATTGCCCTGGTTGCCTGCGCCCCCACCGGCGGCGAGCCGGAAGCCGGGCCGATGGAATCCACCAGCCAACCGGCCGTGGAGGCCGGCAAGGCGGAGAGTAATGAAGTGATGAATGTTCAGGGATTGGAAGGTGTACGCTGGACGCTTGTGTCCTATCGTAACGCGGCCGGGGAGCTGGTCGACATTCTGGCCGGCACGGAGCCGACGGCCGAGTTTGGCCCGGACGGGCAGATGAGCGGCAACAGCGGGTGCAACTCCTACTTCGCCACCTACACTGTTGACGGCGAGAGCCTGACCATCGGTCAGGCCGGGTCGACCTTGATGGCTTGCGAGCCGGCGGAGCGCATGCAGCAGGAGGCCGATTTTCTGGCTGCGCTGCAATTGACGGCCTCTTATGTGATCAGTGGCGACCGGCTGGAGATCTATGACGCCGACGGCGCGACCCTGGCGGTCTTCCAGGCCACCCAGGCGGCGGGTCTGGTCGGCACCGAATGGACGGCCTCGATGGTGAACAACGGCAAGGAAGCGGTCACCAACGTCCTTGATGGGACGACCATCACCGCCAACTTCACTGAAGACGGCAAGCTGAACGGCTCGGCCGGCTGCAACAACTATATGACCGGTTACACGCTCGACGGCCAAAATATCACCATTGAGCCGCCGGCGACGACCCGCAAGCTGTGCCCCGAGCCGGAAGGCGTGATGGAGCAGGAAGCGGCTTTCACCGTCATGCTGGCCAAGGCCGCGACCTATAGCATTAGCGGCAACGTCCTGGAGCTGCGCACGGCCGAAGGGGCGCTGATCGTATCCTTCACGGCCGCGAACTAGACCGGATCGCAACCGCCGGACGGCGGTAACGCAGACCGCGATATCAGGGCGCGACGGCAGGTTTTTGAATCTGCGTCGCGCCTTTTCGCTTATTTCGTCCGGGCAAGGCGCTGAAGTATTTGACAGCCATCGCGAATTGGCCACAATTTGATCAAAATTTCGGCCGGCCGCGGCCGCACAGCGAGGGATATTGCATGTCAGTTAAACCCGATCACTGGATTCGACGGATGGCGCAGGAGAGAAGGATGATCGAGCCGTTCGTCGACGGGCAAATTCGCGACGGCGTCATCTCCTATGGCCTGTCATCCTATGGTTATGACGTTCGCGTCGGCAACGATTTCAAGATATTCACCAACGTTCACTCGGCTATTGTCGATCCCAAGAACTTCAACCCCCAATCATTCGTCGATCATCATGGCGATGCCTGCGTCATCCCGCCCAACTCGTTCGTCCTGGCCCAGACCATTGAGTATTTTCGCATCCCGCGCGACGTCATCACCATCTGCCTGGGCAAAAGTACCTACGCGCGCTGTGGCCTCATCGTGAATGTGACGCCGTTCGAGCCGGAGTGGGAGGGTTTCGTCACCCTGGAGATATCCAACACGACCCCGCTCCCGGCGCGTATCTATGCCAACGAAGGCATCGCTCAGGTGCTGTTCTTCCAGGCGAATGAGGTTTGCGAGGTGTCCTATGCCGATCGCAAGGGGAAATATCAGTTCCAGCAGAGCATCGTCCTGCCGCAGATCTAGCTCTCCGCGTGAAGACCACCTGGTTGCAACAAGGTGAATCGTCGACTATACTTTATGGTAATTATCACCTGATATTTGGTGGTTTTATTGCAATAGATAAGGAGAAATTTTTCATGACATCCGCAGCAGCATTTGGCGAGCAGGAAAGGGCAATGCCCTGGTGGATACCGCTTATTCAAGGTATCGCCCTGGTCGTTGTCGGTATTTTGTTATTCACGAACACGGCCGCCACCACCCTGGTGCTGGCCCAGATATTGGCGATCTATTGGCTCATCTCGGGCATCATGGAGATCGTCAGCATTTTCATCGATCGCTCGGCCTGGGGCCTCAAGCTCATCGGCGGCATCATCGGCATTTGGGCCGGCCTTTTCATCATCAATAACCCCATCGGCGGCACGCTGGCGTTTGGTCTGGCCGTGGTGGTCATTCTGGGCGTCCAGGCTCTGATGTTGGGCGTGGTCAATATCCTCCAGGCATTCCGCGGCGCGGGCTGGGGGATCGGCTTGTTGGGCGTCGTCAACATCATTCTCGGCATCATCCTGTTGAGCAACGCGCTGATCGCCACCGTGATGCTGCCGTGGATTTTGGGCGGCTTCGCCATCGTCGGCGGTATTGCCGCCATCGTCATGGCTTTTCGTCTCAAGACAACCTGATCCGGCCGATCGTTAGACGTCATTTGAAGCAAGGGGCGTGCCGCGGGCATGCCCCTTTTGGTTTCCCGACCGGCTTTTATTACCAGGTGACATCATTAAAATTCACGTTAGCTTTATTGTAAGAATAATTCAATATAGTACACTGTAAAGGCGTGCAAGCCTCGCTGCTGCATGGCCTAAAGTACTTATGCCTAATTGATCCGTAAATGCCCGTCATAAGGATAGGCAGGAGGTAGGACGTGAAACAAAGTATCGGTTTTTTGGGTTTTATCACCCTTCTGATAGTCGCTTGGGTCAGCATGATGGGGCCGCGAGGGGAATCCCTCAGCACCCCCCGGCAGGAGCTTCCGGAACTGCCCAGCGTCACTTTTCTTGGTGAAGGGGCGGCGACGTATACCATCGATCCCTCGCACGTATTTCTTGTTAAATATAAAGCCAACAAATATAAGGAAGTGCCCGGACCGACTTATACCGCCCTGGACAAGGAGCGTGTTTGGGAGTTTTCGTTTACCCCGGACGGCGGGGTAACCCTGTATCATGAGGAGGCCAGCTTCGGTTTTGTCGAAGCGGGTTGTGTGACCCACTACGTTCAGATCGATGATGACGTTGATGATCGTATCAACCACTTTTTCCTCGACGGAGTCGAAATCCACACGGTTCCCCAGGGTATGGTGACTCGCAACAGCTTTGTCAACCCCAAGAGCGGAGTGTTGACCTTTTATGCCAATGACAGCGTCGGGCTGCTTGTTCGGGAGTGCCCGAACAGAGTGACACCGACGGTGACCCCGACGGGAACAGCGACCGAAACACCGACGAATACGCCCACGGCGACGGCGACGATCACCCCGACGGGCACCATCACGCCCACGGCCTCGGCCACCCCGACCGGCACGATCACAGTCACCGCAACCATTACCCCGACGGCCACGTCGACATCAACTCCGACAGCGACGCCCACCGCCACTCTGCCGCCTACCCTGGTGCCGTCGCCCGGCCCCAACGAGGGAACCGCCACGCCGACCCGGGACTTGCCGCGGCTGGACAGTTGTCTGCGGATCGACTTTGAAATGGGACCCGGCGTGGCTCGTCGCGGCACCTTCGTCGTCAAGGAAGTCGGCGGCCGCGTCCTGGCCACGTGGTGGGCAGATGAGGGGTGGACCGACAGCGACTGGATTCATGACATCGATATCACCTTCGAGGCGGTACACGTGCAGGTCTTCTTCGTGAAGGGCGACGGTTCGCCGCCGATTGAGATGGTTATCCTGAATCCCGCGCCGAACACGCCCTATGGCTGGATGGTTCGCGGCCGATGCCATGCGCTGGAAGTAGACTGGCCCGATGCGGCGCAAGTGGAAGCTGCGTTGGCGGCCGGCCAGGCGGCGGCCGCGGCGCAAGTCGAAGCGGCGGCGGCTGAGGCGCCCGCACCGGTCCAGGTGTCATCCGACGGCCAAGGCGGCGGCCATCAGGGGCTGGGCAGATAGCGAACTACTCGCTCTGACTTAAGTTCATACAAAACGCGGATAAGAGACTCAAAACTCTTATCCGCGTTTTTTATTGTGTCGATAGTCGTCGCGCGGCAACTCAAACCCGGCCAGTTATTCCGGGGAGGCCGGCGCTACAAAACCAATTGGAAAACCGGCGTTAGGCTTAGAAGGGGATGTCGTCTTCTTCCTGAGCCGAGGAGCCGCCGCCCGCGGGGCCGTCGAAGCTGGCCGAGCCGCCGCCATCGCCTTTGCTGTCGATGAAACGCACGGTCTCAGCGAATATCTCAAAGGAAGCCCCCGCCGTGCCGTCCTGGCGCGTGTAGATCTTCGGACCTCCGGTTTGTGGGTCGGGCCGTATGCGGCCTTCAACCAAAACCAGCCGCCCTTTGCTCAGGTACTGATTGACGCTCTCGGCCTGGCGGCCCCAGACAGACACCCGAAACCAGGTCGTCTCCTGGGTCGGCTGGCCGGTGGCCTTGTCGGTCCAGCGCCGGTCGGTGGCCACATTGATGCTGGTCACGGCCGTGCCATCCGGCATATATCGCATCTCCGGGTCTCGACCGAGACGCCCCACAATCACGATTTTCTGATACATTTGCGATTCTCCTTAAGTCGTGCCCCGCGCTAATCGGCCGAGAAATCCTCGGAGCCGCCGGGACAAATAGTAACATGTTCTACGCAAACGTTCCATAAGCTGCGTATTTTCCATCTATATAATAGCACAGATGTTCCATAAACACAATCTCAAATCATTAATTTCTTTCATAAATTTCTGGCTCCACCCGTTCATCCGGGGGGACTTCCTCTTGAACCTCCTTCATATTCGCGTGAACAGTAATTCAGCGGCGGCCGTTTGGCCGGTGACCCTGACTCGGCTACACTTGACCACATTGTGGACGTCAGGAAACCGGACTTCTATCGTCAGGTCTACGCCGTCGTGCGACGAATTCCGCGCGGCCGCGTCACCTCCTACGGCCGCGTCGCCGCCATGCTCGGCCGAGCCAACGCGGCTCGCGCCGTCGGCTATGCGCTGGCGGCTTCGGGCGACAAGATGAAGAACGACCCGCCTATCCCCTGGCACCGCGTCATCAACGTTGCCGGACGGATCAGCACCCCCGACATGGACGACGGCGCGAACCGGCAGGCGACTTTATTGCGGGCCGAGGGCATCGCCGTCAGCGACGACCTCCGGGTGAATCTGAACATCTACCTGTGGGAAGGGTTGCACCTGATCGAGATCGACGACATCATCGCCGGGCGAGATTGAACAGGGGGTTCAAACCAGTCTCGTTAAAACCACCATGAAGCTGATCATCCAGATCCCCTGCTACAACGAAGCCGAGACACTGCCGGCGGTCATCGACGAATTGCCGCGCGTCATCCCCGGCATCGACTGCATCGAGACGCTGATCATCGACGACGGCAGCCGCGACGATACAGTCTCCGTGGCCGAGCGCCTGGGCGTCAACCACATCGTGCGCCACCCGCGCAACCTGGGGCTGGCCCAGGCGTTTCAGTCGGGCATCGACGCCTGCCTGCGCCTGGGGGCCGACATCATCGTCCACACCGACGCCGACAACCAGTATCCCGGCCGCTACATCCCCGACCTCATCGCGCCTGTCCTGGCCGGGCGGGCCGACATCGTCATCGGCGACCGCCAGGTTCAAACGATCGAGCATTTCTCCTGGATGAAGAAGCGGATGCTGGCGCTGGGAAGCTGGATGGTGCGCAACGTCAGCGGCGTGGCCGTGGCCGATCCGGTCAGCGGCTTTCGGGCCTATTCGCGCGAGGCGGCCCTGCGCTTCACCATCCTGACCCGCTACAGCTATACCCTGGAGACGATCATCCAGGCCGGCAAGGGCGGACTGGGAATCGAGAGCGTGCCCGTGACGACCAACCCGCCCACGCGGCCGTCACGCTTGCAGAACAGCATGTGGCACTTCATCAAGGCCCAGGCGGGCACCATCCTGCGACTCTATGCCTTCTATGAGCCGCTGCGAACCTTCAGCTATATCGCCGTACCATTCCTGCTGGCGGGGGCGGTCCTCTGGACGCGCTTCTTCATCCACTACCTGAGCGGGGACAGTGGCGTCGGCCGCTATATTCAATCGCTCACCCTGGGTCTGGGCCTCCTGCTGGTGGGCACGCTGATCATCCTCTTCGGCATCCAGGCCGACATCAGCGGCAAACATCGCCAGATCACTCAGGAAATGTTATACCGGCTGAAAAAAATGGAGCTTGCCGGGCGCGGCGGAGAGTAAAGCGCAAGGCCATGATCGACATCACCCTCGACCGGCCCACCGACAGCGCGGCCGCCCTGTCCATCACCGACGGCCGCGCCTTCATCGACGTGACCGACCCTCGCGGTATCAACGGCCTGACCGCGAGCCTGAGCGCCGGCGAATGGCCAGAGACGATCATCGTCCTGCTCCGGCTGCGCGGGTTGGAGCATCTGGAAATCAGCTACGGTGACTACATCCTGACGACCGGTCGCTCCAGCAACGAGTCGCTCGATCCGCCGCTGATGCTGTCGGTTGTTGACGAAAACGGCCAAGTGTCGCAGGCATCGCCCTCGGCCGACATCTATTACCCCGACATCATCCGGACGGAAGACGGCTTCGAGATCACCCTGCCCCCGCACTTCTTCGAGGACGACTATCCTTCATTCTCGATGCAGTGGATCGACTATTACCGGTGACGCGAGCGTCACCGGCCATGTAATCGATGCAAGTTGTGGGTTTTTCTTCTTCGCTAGAGGCGGATTTTCAGGTGGGTGATATCGTCCCCTTCTCTGGCAAGGACGAAGCGGCGGCGACATTCGGGGCAGATGCCGTCGAACAGCTCAAAGGTCTCGTCCAGGTGGACACCATAAGCGTTCATGGCCAGCTTGTGAAGGGTGGCGTCACCCTCAACCTGCAGCCAGCCGTCGCCGGCGGCCAGGATGGCGCTCTGGAGTGCAGACTCCCCCAGGTAAAGCCCGCAATCGGCCACGAAGTAGCTGCAACGGCCGCAGGCGGCAAATCGACGGCGCCGGCGATCATGCAGGTCGCGGTCGGCGCGAGAGAGGCGGGGTGGCGGAGGTGGCGACAGCTCGGCCGGCTCGGAGGGCGCCTCGGGCGAAGCGTCTACTTCAACCTCGGAGGCCGGCACGTCTTGCGGCCGTTCGTCGGGCTGCGACGCAGTTTCGGCTTCGTCTTGTTCGGGCACGTCAGGGTGCTCCCCGGATAAATCTGATTGCATAGTGGCCTTGAGTTCGCGATTCTAGCTGTACCGCGACATCTGTCAACTGGAAACCGGGTCGGTGTCGAATTATGACGCCTATGCTATAATGAGCGCGCAGGAACATTTGAGCTATGGCAACGGGGAAAAACAGCGACCGGCCGGGCAGCACGCGCAAGGTCAGCGCCACCACCAAGAGCAAGACCGGTTCACGGAGCAAGACGGCTACCCCCAAGCCCGCCAACAAGCCCCGGAAATCACCGGCCAAAAAGCCATCGCCGCGGCCACGCCTCAACGACGGCCAACGCAGCCTGCTGGCGGGGATCATCATTCTGTTCCTGACGGCTGTTCTGACACTCAGCCTCCTCTCCCCCAATCAGGGGCAATTCACCCAATGGCTGTCGGGCATAGCCGCCCTGGGCTTTGGCATCGGCCGCATCATCATTCCCGTCATCACCGGCGCCATTGGCGTCTTCCTCGTCTTGCGCGGCATGGAGCAGGAGCCGGAACTGCCCTACTTCCGTCTGCTTGGCTCCGGTGTCGTCCTGCTCGTCTTCCTGGCCATCGCCTCGATGATGACCTTTCAGAGCGACCCGGCCTATGCCGACCTGTACGCCGTGGCCGCGGCGGGCAAGGGCGGCGGCTACAGCGGCTCGCTCCTCGCCACGGCACTGATCCGCATGTTGGGCGATCTGGGCGCGATCGTGACGCTGGTTGTTGTCGGTCTGGCGGGGATCGTGCTGGCGTCGGGCCTGACGCGCGAGCGCGTCTCCGGCTGGCTGTCGCCCGAGCCGCGGCCGTCCACCGGCGCGGAGCCGGCGGGGCGCGAAGTGCGTATCAATCCCGGCCGCGAAAGGCCGGCCACGACGCCCGATCCGGTTCAACCGCGCCTTATACCCGACGGCCCTCCAGCCAGAGCCAAAACCGCCGGCACAGCGCCGATACCCGATAAATCTGCTCAGCCTCCCGTTCGCGAGAAGGCAAAGCGGGGACAGAAGGACGCGCCACCGCCGATCTTCATCGGAGCCGACACGCCCGCCGCCTCCTCGGCCGCGGCCGCCGGCTCAGTGTGGACGCTGCCCCGCGTGATCGATATCCTCGAATCCGGTACCGATATCGATGTCAACAGCACCTCCATTCGCGAGCGAGTCGAGGTCATTGAACAAACGCTGGAGAGCTTCGGCGCGCCGGCGACGGTGGTGGAGATCAACCAGGGGCCGACGATCACCCAGTTCGGGGTGGAGCCGAATTACGTCATCCAGCGCGGCGGCAAGCGGACGAAAGTCAAGGTGGGCAAGATCGCCAGCCTGGCCGACGACCTGGCGCTGGCCCTGGCCGCCCGATCCATCCGCATCCAGGCTCCCGTGCCCGGCAAGGGGTATGTGGGCATCGAAGTGCCCAATAGCGCCAAGGCGCTGGTCTCATTGCGCGACGTGGTCGAATCGGCCGAATATGGCCGGATGAAGTCGCCGCTGCGCATCGGCCTGGGCCAAAACGTGGCCGGACAACCCATCGTTGCCGATCTGGCGGCCATGCCCCACGTACTCATCGCCGGAACGACCGGTTCGGGCAAGTCGGTCTGCATCAACGGCCTGATCGCCTGCTTGCTGTTGCAGAACACGCCCGACGACCTGCGGCTGGTCATGGTCGACCCCAAGCGCGTCGAACTGACCGGCTATAACGGCATTCCCCATCTGGCCGCGCCGGTGGTGGTTGATATGGATCGCGTCATCGGCACACTTCAATGGGCCTTGCGAGAGATGGACGGCCGCTACAAGCTGTTTGCCGGGGCGGGCGCGCGCAATATCGCCGAATACAACAAAAAGATTCGCCGCGACACGAACACCCCGAAGCTGCCCTATATCGTCATCGTCATCGACGAACTGGCCGATCTGATGATGCTGGCCCCGGAGGATACCGAGCGCAGCATCACCCGCCTGGCGCAGATGGCCCGCGCCACGGGCATCCACATGGTCATCGCCACCCAACGGCCGTCGGTTGATGTCGTGACGGGCTTGATCAAGGCCAACTTCCCGGCGCGCATCGCCTTCGCCGTGGCCAGCGGCACCGACAGCCGCGTCATCCTGGATACGACCGGCGCGGAACGGCTGCTGGGACAGGGTGACATGCTCTTTCAAAGCCCCGACGCGGCCGCGGCCGTCCGCTTGCAGGGATGCTTTGTTAGTGACCTCGAGTTGCAGCGCCTCATCAGCTACTGGCAGACGGCTCGCCGGGCGCAGGTAATCCCCGCTCCTACCGGCGCACAAGCCTCTGAAGCCCCGCCGGCGGCCGCGGGCGGTCAGACTCAAGGCGCGAAAACGCCGGTGGTCATCGTCGACCCGACCGGCCCAACTACCAACCGGCGGCCGTCAACCGAGACCGTGCCGCCGCCGGTGTCGCATCTGAACACACCAGAAACGGCCACCGACGTCCCCGCCCCGCAACAGCGCGCGCCGAAAATTCCCACTCGGCCGCCGGAGACGCCCTCTCATGGGCCAGTGTTCATCGCTCCGGAGCCGCGGCCATCGCCCGAGGATATGGACTACGATAACGTGGCTCCCGGGAATACGGCACAGGGGGACGTGGCACGTCGAGACGTGGCACGTCGCGACGTGCTGCAGCAGCCGCTATGGGAGGCGCTGCAGGAAATGGAAAACAACAGCGGCGACACACTCGATAGCGATGACGACCTCCTGCCGGAGGCCATCGCCCTCGTGCGCTCGCTTAACAAGGCGTCAACCTCGCTGCTGCAACGACGCTTTCGCATCGGCTACACACGCGCCGCCCGGCTCATGGATGTGCTGGAGGATCAGGGGATCATCGGCCCGCCGACGGGGACGAGCAAGGCGCGAGAGGTCTATGGAGAGGATGGCCGGCTATCCGCCGACGCAAGCGACGCTAACGGAAAGTCGCCGGGCAGTGAATAGCCGGGATCACGCTCGAACCTGGCTGGCGGCTTGTTTGGGGAAGGGCCCTGGGGCAGGGAACAGAAAAACACTTGGCGAATTTCAAATAACCCATTACCATCCCGAGTGGAGTCAATTGATCATCCCTTGAGGTCATCAACGCTGCCTATGTATTATTCCAATAAACAAAAGAGAAATTCATGTTAGGATTCATTCAGGTTTTGGGCGGTTTAGCCCTGTTCCTCTTCGGCATTTCCCAGCTCAGCTCGGGCATGGAGAAACTGGCCGGCGATCAGATCCAAAAATGGCTCGATCGGGTCACAAATAGTCGTCTCAAGAGTATCGCCTTCGGCACGGCCGCCACCGCGTTGCTGCAGAGCAGCGGCCTGCTGATGGTCACGATGATCGGTCTGGTCAACGCCAATCTGATGGCCGTGCCCCAAGCCATCATGGTGATGCTGGGCCAGGAGATCGGCACGACTCTCACCGCCCAGATCGTCGCCTTCGAAATCGGTAATTTTCGACTCATCCTGGTGATTCTGGGATGGGTCTTCATGGAGTTCTTCCCCAACCGTGACTGGCGCAAGTATGGCCAGATTCTCATGGGTCTGGGCATCATCTTTGTCGGCATGAGCTATATGGCCAGCGCGCTGGCCCTGCTGACCGAGATTCCATGGGTCGCCAACACGCTGATCCTGATGGGCCAATATCCCCTGGTCGGCGTGTTGGCCGGTATTCTGGCCACCGCCCTAACCCAAAGCAGCACGGCCGTCACCAGCATGGTCGTGGCGATGGGCATCAGCAACGCCATCACCTTGCCCGGCGCCATCGGGATCATTTTGGGCGCCAATATCGGCTCCTGCGTCACCGGTCTGGTCGCCTCGCTGCGATTGTCGGCCGTGGCCCGGCAGACTTCGTACGCCCAGATCACTATCAACGTCATCGGCGTGCTGC
This sequence comes from Promineifilum sp., assembly GCA_018058545.1. Classification (GTDB taxonomy): domain Bacteria; phylum Chloroflexota; class Anaerolineae; order Promineifilales; family Promineifilaceae; genus Promineifilum. The sequence continues at coordinate 22,681 of JAGOZU010000001.1, forward strand.
TGTTTCTGCCCCTTATCACCCAATTCGCCGGCTTTATCGAGCGCACATCGCCCGACCTGCCGCGTCAGATCGCCAATGCCCACACGGTCTTCAACGTAACGGTAAGCCTGTTGTTGTTCCCGTTCGTGCACCAGATCGCCGCCCTGGCCCGCAAATTGGCCCCCGACGAACCGGAGAAACGCCGACAAAGGGTGACCGTCTACATCGACGAGATGCAGTACGCGGTGCCGGCGGTGGCCATCACCGAGGCCGGCAGGGAACTGGTGCGGCTGGGCGAGGTAGCGGCCGAGATGCTCGAACTGAGTTGCGGCGCGTTACTGGAGCAGGACGCGGCCAATGCCCAACGGGTTATTGTCCTCGAAGAACAGGTCGTCGATGCGGTCACCAACGAACTGGAGAACTTCGTCAACAACCTGTTGCTGGGCGAACTCACGCAAGCGCAACACAAACGCGCTTTCCAGATCAAGAACCTGCTGATCGATATCGAACGAGTGGGCGACATGGCCGAGGACATCGCGCTTTATGCCCTGGACAGAACCAACCGGGATATCCCCTTCTCCGACGCCGCCCAAAACGACTTGACCCAGCTGTCCCAATTCGCTCACGCGATCTATTGTGGGGCGATTCGAGCTTTCCGCGATAGCGACACGGCCATGGCCTGGGCGGTCATCGATGCCGAGAGCGAGTTCGATACCCTGTATTGGCGAGTCCGTGACAGTCATATCCGCCGGACGGAAGCCGGCCTCTGTCACCCGGAAGCCAACGTCATCTTCACCGAGACGATGCGCCTGCTTGAACGCATCAGTGACCACTCCGAAAACCTGGGTGTTAGCGTGACGCGCTCCCTGAAAAGTCCCTCACCGCCACCACAAGCGCAACTCACGGCTCTCATACCCCGGCCCAAAAACAAGAGCGAGTTGCTCGACATGGTCCCGGAGGCGAGTCTCAACGGCTCCTAGCCCGGGCAGACGATTCAGCCGTTTGTCATCTTTCCCGTCGCCTTAACATCTCGCCGGTTTAGGCCTATAATAGCGAGCGGCAGGATACTTATCGCGCGGCCGCCCAACTCGGCCGTTCAACATAGCCAACCACGACTTCAGACTATGGCATACCTACAAGGACAGGAACGCGCCGACTACGTGCAGGACATGTTCGCCCGCATCGCCGGACGCTATGACACGATGAACCGGCTGATGACCTTCGGCCAGGATTTGCGCTGGCGGCGCACCGTCATCCGGCTGGCTAACCTGCCCGCGGGCGGCCGCTTGCTCGACATCGCCACCGGCACGGGCGACATCGCCGAAGAGGGCCTGCGACAGGTTCCCGACCTGCTGTCCATTGGCGGCGACTTCACCATCGAGATGATGCAGGCCGGCAAGCGGCAACCGGGGCGGGAGGCCATCCGCTGGACGGCGGCCGATACGCTGGCCCTGCCCTTCCCCGACAATACCTTCGACGCCGTCACCTCCGGCTTCCTGATGCGCAACGTCATCGACGTGCCCGGCGCGTTTCGCGAGCAACTGCGCGTGACCAAACCCGGCGGCCGCGTCGTCGTCCTTGAATCCAGCCCGCCCAAGGATAATCTGCTCAAACCGTTCATCAAGATTCACCTCAACGTCATCATCCCGACCCTGGGCAATCTGGTGACCGGCAACGCTGACGCCTATCGCTATCTGCCCGACAGCACGCAGGGCTTCCAGGGGCCGGACGAGCTGGCCGCCACCATGCGCGCTGCCGGCTTCGTCGACGTCAGCTATCGCCTGTTCATGTTCGGTACGATCGGTATCCACGCAGGCACCAAACCATAAGCAAACATCTCTTTCAGTCGCCACAATCCGGGATTGCCGGTATGATCCCCCGCATGACAGCAATCGATTTAAACGGCAAGGTCGCCATCGTCACCGGCGCGGGCCACGGCGCCGGGGCGGCCATCGCCCATGCACTGGCCGCGGCTGGAGCGCGCGTGGCCGTCAACGACATCAACCCCGACCGCGCCCATCGCGTCGCGGCCGAGATTCGCGAGCGCGGCGGCGCAGCCCTCGACGTTGCCGCCGACGTCAGCAACCGCTTCCAGTGCGTCAACCTCATCGAGACGACCCGCGCCGAATGGGGCCGCCTCGACATACTGGTCAACTACGCCTCCATCAAGCCCATCGCCACCATCCTGAAGATGGACGAATGGGAGTTGATGCGCTGCGTCGACGTCAATCTGAAGAGCGCCTTCTTCATGTCACAGCTCGTCGGCCGCGTCCTGGCCGACCAGAATCAGGCAGGCGCCGCTGGCGGCATCATCGTCAACATCGCCTCGCCCGAGCCGGTGGGGGACGGTCTGGCCGCCTATGCCGCCACCCAGGCCGCGCTGCCCGCCTTCGGCCGCGCCTGTGCCCGCGAGTTCGCCCCCCTGGGCATCCAGGTTCACACGATCGTCAATCCCGAACCGGTTGAGGAACTGCTGACACTGGTTTCCCGCGGCGGGTGACGACCGGTTCATCACCCGCCGCCGGCAATTCCTACATCACCTTGGTGATCGTCAGGCCCACGCCCTCAGCGACGGCCGCCTCCAGCGCCTCCCGGCTGCCCAGAACGACGATGTCGCCTGCGGCGTTGATCCGCTCCAGCGCCCCGGCCAGCTCGCGGAAGTCGGCCTGGGTCGTGCCCAGCACCTGATCACGGAACGCCTGCGAGAACTCGTCCGTCTCGCCTGTCAGATAGCGCATCAGCGACGCGTATCCTTTGGCGTCCGGCAGGCGGTAGGCATCGAGGGAGCCGATCGCGCCGATGATCGCGCGGGTTACCGCGTCATCGCTCAAATCCAGATTGCGCAGAAACTCGGCCGATTGATCATAGACGGCCAGCGTATTCACCAGATTCGGGTCGCGATAGGAGAGATAGGTGTACACGCCCGAGACGCTGCTGAATGTGGCAAAGGCTCCATAGGCTCCGCCCTGGATGCGTATCTTGTGCAGAAGGTGATCGATCCGCATCAGGTTGTTGATGACGGCGATCGATCCGTCCAGACGATAGCCCAACTCATACAGATTGGCTCCCTTGCCCACGTAGTTGACCTGCGCCGGGAAGGCCAATCCCTCATAGCGCGGCAATTGGGGCAGGTTCCAGGTCGCTGCCGTATACGGTCTTTCCGGCAGCCCGCCGATGAAACCGGCCAGCAACGGCGCGAACGTCCCATACCCCGTCTCGTCCAGCGTCACATTGGCCACCAGCCCCGAACGGTTGACCAGGAACGACCGCACCGCCTCCAGATCGGCCAGCACGCCCGGCCAATCGCTCTCGATGCGCTCGGCCAGCCGCCGCAGGAATTGCAGATGCTCCACGCCACCGATCATCTCCTCCAGCCGGTAGGCGGCATGGAAATGCGCGCGCAGGCGCGTGGCCGCCACCTGATGGCCTCCCGGGATCAACCCGGCCTCCATGCCCGCCTTGGCCTCCAGCACGATCTGGCGGAAGCGTTCGGGATTATCCAGCCTGGGCGTCATCAGCACGTCCCGCAGGATGGCCAACAGTTCGGCAGCGTTTTCCTGGGTAGCTTTGCCGCGCAGCATCAGATAGGTCGCGGTCGCGTCGCTATCCCGCACCGGAGCGATGATCGTGCCCGGAAAGATGCCGCCGGTTGTCCGACCGATGCGTTGCGACAGCCGGACGAAATCCTCCGTCTCCGTGCCCATCTCCAGCAACGCCTGCCCGAATAACCCCACATAGGGCAACAGCTCGGTCGGCAAGGCGCGCAGATCCAGCCCCAGGTCCAGATAAACGATGCCGTTGGTGAACAGGTCGTGGTGCAGCACGCGCGCGCCGGCCATCTCCTCCAGGGCCACCGGGATCGGCTTGTAATGAGGGTCCAGATCGCCCCGCTTCAGGCTGGGCAACATCGCCAGCGTTTCCGGCGTCTCGGGGGTGTTCTGTCGCTCGCTCAGCTGCCGGGCGTTCTCGATGACCGCCTGCACCTGAGTATCGTTCATCGCCGCGCGGGCCTGATCCAGTCGCTCGCGCTCCTCCTGCTCCAGCCGCCGGTTCAGTTCCGCGTCCGGCTCCAGAATGACGGTAACCCGGTGCGGGTTATCCAATAGATAGGCGCGGATGAGCGACTGCCAATAGTCCGGCTCGGCCGCCATATTGGCCTTCACCGCCGCCAATGGAGCCTCATACTTCAGCGGGGCCAGGGGATCGCCGCCATGAACCCACGTGGCCAGCGAACGCATGAGCAGAGCCAGCCCGCGCGGGAAGCTGCCGGTGTTGTTCTCGCGCAGATAGAACTCAATCGTATTGAGCGACGCGGCGATCATCTCCGGATCGATTCCGTCGCGAGCCAGCGCGGCCAGCGTGTCCAGTATGAGCGGCTCCACCTTGGCCACATCGGCCGGAGTCAGTCCCTTCAGGCCGGCCGAGAAGGTCATCTGCCGCGTATAGGACGACAGCCCGCCCAACACATCCTCTCCCAGGCCGGAGTCGATGAGCGTCTTGCGCAGAGGTGAGGCCGGAGTGTCCAGCAACGCATAGGACAGGATCTCCAGCGCCATCACTAGCGTCGTATCCTTGTACTCCGGCAGCATCCAGTTCACTTCGACATAGGATTTATCATCGGCGGCGTCCTCGTCCCCATCCTCAACCTCGCCCACGCCATACGGGAAACGGGCCGTCCGCGGCGCGTCGAAGGGCTGCTGGAGCGCGATCTCGCTATCCGGTTCAATGGCGTCGAACTCCGACAGATAGCCGTCCATGCGTCGCAACCGTTCGGCGGGATCGTCGTCGCCATAGAAGAAAATCAGCGCGTTGGACGGATGGTAGTGCGTTTCGTAAAAATGCCTGAACTGCTCATAGGTCAGGTCGGGAATCGATGCCGGGTCGCCGCCGGAATCCACGCCATAGGTGTTGTCGGGGAAGGTGGCCTGCTGGCTGTAGCGGCCGAGCAGATTGTCTGGCGATGAGTAGGCGCCCTTCATCTCGTTAAAGACGACGCCCTTGAACGTCAGGGGAGCGTCGGCCGATTCCAGCTCGTAATGCCATCCCTCTTGCGCCAGTTTCTCCGGCGACAGCAGGGGATGGAACACCGCATCGGCGTACACGTCGAGCAGGTTGTAAAAGTCCTGCAGGTTGGTGCTGGCCGCGGGATAGACGGTCTTGTCGGGAAAGGTCATGGCGTTGACGAACGTGGCCAGCGACCCCTTCACCAGCTCGAAGAACGGATCCTTCAACGGGAACTTGTGCGACCCGGCCAGGACGACATGCTCCAGGATGTGCGGCAGGCCGGTAGAGTCAGCCGGCGGGGTGCGGAAGGTGATACCGAAGACCTTGTTTTCGTCATCGTTCTCCAGCGATAGCAGTTGCGCGCCAGTCTTGACGTGCCGCCAGATGCGTGCCCGCGTGTTGAGTTCGGGGATAGCCTCCTCGCGAACAAACTCAAAGCCATAGGTTAATTCGGTCATGGATTACTCCTGAATAGAAAAGGAATCCGCAGATCACCCATGCGGGGAATACCCGTCTGCGGATTCGACAGATTATGAGATCGTTTTTAACCGTTAAAGGGGCAGTTCCGCTCGGACAGTCTCCACATCGGCCGCTATCCGTGACTTCAATTCATCCAGTCCGCTAAACTTCATTTCCGGCCGGATGCGGTGCGCGAACTCCAGCCGCGCGTCTTCGCCATAGATATCGGCATCGAAGTCGAGGATGTGGGCTTCCACGGTCAGCTTCAGGCCGTCCACGGTCGGCCGCGTGCCCACGTTAGTGGCCGCCCGGTGGCGTTTGTCGCCCAGCCAGATGTAGGTGGCGTAGACCCCGTTGGCCGGCAGCAGCAGCTCGTCCCACACCGCCAGATTGGCCGTCGGAAAACCGATCGTCCGGCCGCGCTGGTCGCCCTTCACCACCGGCCCGCGCACACAATAGTAACGGCCGAGGCAGCCGTTCACGTCGGCCATATCGCCTTCCTCCAGCGATTGGCGGATGCGACGACTGCTGACAAGCTCCCCGTTCCAATTCACCGACTCGTCCAGCGTCTCCACGGTGAAGCCCTTCTCCTCGCCTTGTCGCCGCAGGAACGGGACGTCTCCCTCGCGGTTGTAGCCAAAGGCGAAGTTGCCGCCCCAGAGCTGCTTCATATCCAGCGTGTCGAGGAGCTGATCGACAAAATCGGCCGCGCGAATCCGGCGCACTTCGTCATCGAACGGATGGGTGATGATGAGATCGACGCCCTGCTCGGCAATCAGGCGCACGCGATCGTCCAGCGTCGTCAGATAGAAGCGTGGCGGCAACGTCCGCAGGACACGACGCGGGTGGGGAAAAAAGGTCAATGCGGCCGTGCGCATGCCCGCCTCGCGCGCCCGGGCCGCCATCCGGCGCAACAACGCCTGGTGGCCCCGGTGAACGCCGTCGAAAGAACCGATGGCGACATAGGTGGGTTGTTTGTGATCGACTTCGTGAAGATGGGTGACGCGAATGTAGGAATGAGTCATATCTTTTCTGCATGGAGCCGCGCCGTCTTTAGCGGCTGTCGAGGGTGATTGTATCAAAACCGCGGCTTGGGTGGCAGATGATAGCAGCGGCAATCCGCGCGGGCTGCGCGAGGCTATTCGGCCGACCCGGCTATCATCTTGCGCGGCCGCCATTCACCTTCCTCAACCGCGACGATGCCCAGGAAGCGCCCGCCCGGGCCGAAGGCAGCCGCCTCGCCCGAGGCCACATCCCCTGGCGCGGCTACCCGGCGGCCGTTCCCCAGTCGTGCCTCCTCCTCATCATTGAAAGTCGCTCGCGGCAGATGAGCCACCGCCAGCTCCGGCGGCCGAAGGAACCCGGCGACATTATCGGGCGTCAGTGCGTCGAGGGTCACCGCCTCGGCCACCGTAAACTCCCCAACGGCCGTGCGTCGCAAGGCCGTGATATGCCCTCCGGGGCCAAGAGCCTGCCCCAAATCGTGCGCCAGCGAGCGAATATAGGTTCCCGACGACGCGGCGACGCGCAACGTCAGATCGGGCGATTCCCAGGCCAACATCTCCAGCTCATAAATGGTCACATCCCGTTCGGGCAGATCGGGCGTCTCCCCCCGACGCGCCTGTTTGTAGAGCGGTTGGCCGTCCCGCTTCACGGCCGAGAAGGCGGGCACGCGCTGGCGAATGGGGCCGCGAAAAGCGTCCAGCGCGGCGGCGATCTCGTCCAACGTGAGCGCCACCGGCCGTTCGCTCACGATCTCGCCCTCGGCGTCGTAGGTCGTCGTGGCAACGCCCAGCCGGATCGTCGTCTCATAGACCTTCGGCAATCCCACCAGATACTCGATAAAGCGCGTAGCCCGGCCCAGACCCACCAGCAGTACCCCGCTCGCCAGCGGATCAAGTGTGCCCGCGTGCCCCACGCGCCGAACTCCCGACAGGCGGCGCACACGGCCGACGACATCGTGGGATGTCGGGCCGACAGGTTTATCGATGACGATGAAACCGGAGAGGCTCACGAGGAAAGAGAGAGCGGGGTTGATTGGGCACGCCGGATAGCGTCGTGGCAAGCGGCCACCAGTCGCGCCTCGGCCTCCGGCAGCGAGCCGTCGATTGAGCAGCCCGCAGCCAGCGCATGGCCGCCGCCGCCGAACTGGGCGGCCACCGCGGCGACATTATAGGGCGGTTGGCAGCGCATGGTGACGCGCACCGTGTCGTCGGCCATCTCGGTCAGCACGGCGGCCATCACGGTCGTGTCGATGTCCAGCAGGAAGTTGACCAGACCGGAACTGCTGGACGGCCGCTCCAGGCCGAGGCTGTGCAAATCCGCACGCGAGATGGTCGTCCAGATCAGGCCATCCTCCAGCTTCATGGCGGCCAGGCCGATAGCCCACATCTGAGCCGTAATGTATGGCCTCTGGTACAACGTTTGCTGCGAGATTTCCCTGATATCGGCTCCGGTATCGACGAGATCGGCCGCCGCCCGCAAGGTGGCCGCGGTCACATTCGAGGTGCGAAACCCCATCGTGTCGGTGATGATGCCGGTCAGCAAGCTCTCAGCGATCCCTGTGGTCATTTCCACGCCGATCTCGGGGAGAAAGCGATGCAGGACCTCGGCTGTCGAACTGGCCTCGGGATCGACGATGTTGAACGTGCCGAAATTGGTGTTGGTGACGTGGTGGTCGATATTGGCCAGCGTCGGCTTCGGCTCCTGCAGGCGGTCGTAAGCCCAGCCCATGCGCGACTCATCGGCGCAATCGACGGCGATGATGAGATCATAGGTGACGTCGGGATTGGGAGCACGCCGAACCTCCCCGGCCAGCGGCAGGTTATGAAATCGCGCCGGGACGCCGTCATCACAAACCAGCGTGACGCGCTTCCCCAATTGCTGCAATCCCTGGCCCACCGCCGTCAGCGACCCGATCGCATCCCCATCGGGATCGACGTGGGTGATGACCAAAACCCGGGCGGCTTTTTCGATGGCGAACCGGATCACAGGCTTATTCGTCGCCCTTTGTCTCGTCTGCCCCCGAGGCGGGGCTGATGTCCAGACTGTCCAGCAATTCGTTGATCTCTTCAACGTAACGGAAGCGCGGGTCCCAGTGGAAACGGAGGATCGGCGCGGTCCGGAGATCGATCCGTTGGGCGATCTGCCCCCGGAGGTAGCCTGACGCGCTCTCCAGCCCGGCGATGACCTCCGCCTCGCGGTCGTCATCGCCCAGCGCATTGACATAAATATTGGCGTATTTCAGTTCGCGGTCGATCGTCACCTCAGTCACGGTCACGCCGTCCAGACGAGGGTCGGCCACCTCGTGCAGAAATAGCTCGCTGAGGATGACCTGAATCTGCTCGGCCGCCCGTTCCTGTCTAATCTTGCTCATCGTTAGATCTCAACCTGCTTGACGACAAAGAACTCGATGATGTCTCCCGGCTGAAAATCGTTCCAGCCTTCGATGCTGACGCCGAACTCGAAGCCGGACTTAACCTCGCGAACATTGTCCTGCAGATGTTTCAGACTGCTGACCGGGCCGCTGTGCATCAGGCGGCTATTGCGAATGACGCGAGCCTTGGCGTTGCGCCGCGCCTCGCCCGTCCGCATGTAGCTCCCGGCGATAGCGCCGACGCCGCGAATCTTGAACACCTGGCGCACTTCGGCGCGGCCGATGACCACATCCTCGTAGGTCGGGGCCAGCATGCCCTTCATCGCCTTCTCGACATCCTCGAACAGCTTGTAGATGATCTGATAGGATCGAATCTGCACGCCCTCGACGGCGGCCGAGTTGCGGGCAATGGGGTCAGCTTCCACGTTAAAGCCCAAAATGATGGCGTCGGAGGCCGAAGCCAGCATCACATCGCTCTCAGTGATTGGGCCGGTTGCCGCGCGTAATATCGCCAGTTCAACTTCCCCGCCGTTCAGCCGCTCCAGAGAAGTGACGATCGGCTCCAGCGAGCCTTGTACGTCGGCCTTGACGATGAGGTTAAGCGTCTTGGTCTCGCCTTCCTGCAAGCGAGCGAAAAATTCATCCAGCGTGGTCACCCGACCCTGAGTGGTGGTCGTCGTGCGAGCTGCCTCGCGAGCATCTTCGATAACCTTGCGAGCCACCTTTTCGCTCTCGACGACGGTGAACTGCTCGCCCGCTTGGGGAATGCCGTCCAGCCCCGATACCGCGACCGGCGTGGAAGGCCCGGCCTCGCTGACGCGCCGTCCGTTATAGTCGAACATCGCCTTGATCCGGCCGTAATGCTCGCCCACCAGCAAGGTATCGCCCAGGTTCAACGTGCCGTTCTGGACGAGAACGGTGGTCATGATGCCCTTGCCGCGCTCGATCTTGGCTTCCAGCACTGTACCCGAGGCGGGAGCCTTGGGATTGGCACGCGGATTGACCTCTTCGGCCGTCAACAGCACCGCTTCCAGCAAATCGTCGATGCCCGAATTTTCGCGCGCCGAGACGGGAATAACCATCGTGTCGCCGTCCCAGTCATCGGGCACAAGACCCATCTCGGACAGTTGCTGCTTCACACGGTCAGGGCGCGCCCCGGCCAGATCGGTCTTGTTGAGAGCGACGATGATCGGCACGCCCGCGGCACGAGCGTGGTCGGCCGCCTCGCGGGTCTGGGGCATAACGCCGTCATCAGCGGCGACAACCAGGATGGCGATGTCGGTGGCCTGTGCCCCGCGGGCGCGCATGGCGGTGAAGGCCTCGTGGCCCGGGGTGTCCAGGAAGGTGATCAGCCGGCCATCCTTAATCGTCTGGTAGGCGCCGATATGTTGGGTGATGCCGCCGGCCTCGCCCTCGGTCACGTGCGTCTGACGGATGAGATCCAACAGCGACGTCTTGCCGTGGTCGACATGACCCAGCATGGTGACGATGGGCGGCCGCGGCACCAGATCGGTGGTGCGCTCGTCGGCCAGCACCTTGCGCCAGCCGGTCTTCTCCTCGCCTTCGACGGCCGTCTCGGACGGCGCCTCCTGAAAGGGAACGACGTCGAACCCCATTTCACCGGCGACGATGGCGGCCGTGTCGAAATCAATCTGCTGATTGATGTTGGCCATGATGCCGTTGGCCATCAACTCCTTGATGACATTGATCGGGCTGTCGCCCATCATCGAGGCCAACTCGCGAACCGTCAGGAACGCCGGTACTTCAATTACTGTCTTTGTCTCTGCCATACTATCCGCCTTGCCGCGTGCTTAACGTCGTCATTATCCGTTTGAGTGCATCCCCGGATCAGACCGGCTGTATCTCCGGCCGGCGAGGATCGGCGGCGATTGCCGCCAGCTCTTCATCGGTCAACTGCGCATTGAGCGCCTGATTTAAAATTGCCGGGTGCCGGATAACCTTGTCCCAACACGCCGATTGATCACATAAATACGCGCCGCGGCCGCCACGCTTGCCTGTCGGGTCAATCAGGACGCCGCTGTCCGGAGTGCGGACAATGCGCGTCAGTCGCCGCTTGTCGAACTGACCGCGACAGACGACGCACATCCGCTGAGGAACATGCTTCCGGCGTCCTGGCTGCTTCTCTTTCATGTCCGCTTGCTAAAAGTCGATATCGACGTCCTCGTCCGTCCATTGGTCGGTATGCTTGCCACCCTTGCGCTTGCGATCGACGACGACCTGATCCAACTCTTCGTTATAAACCAGCGGTTGACCCTTGCGCTTCTTGCGCTTGGCCTCTTCTTCGGCCGCCGTTTCCTCGGTCGTGGGCCGAACCACGACAACCGCGGGTTTCTTCTTGCGCTCCGTCTTGGCGGGTTTCGGCTCTTCCGTAAAGATCGACTGCGACAGGTCATCGATGGGCGCCAGCATCTCCTCGACCTCCGGCTCCACATCTTCCATCTCGATCACCCCGGCGATCTCCGGCTCATCTTTATCGACGCTTTCATCTTCCAGAAGGGTTTGGAAATCCGCCTCGGCGAAGTCCGGATCAGGAACGGCCGTAGCCATGTCCTCGTCCTCGACAACGCGCTCCTCCAGCGGCACTTCCTCAACGATGACGCCTTCCTCGGCCTGGGCCGCTTCCGCGGCCATCACGGCGGCGATCTGTTCGGCCTGATAAGCTCCCAAGGTCTCCTTCACCGTCTCCAGGGCCTTCTCGCCCAGCCCGCGCAGCTTCAGGAAGTAGTCGTCGCCCATCTCCAGAATATAGATCAGGTCGCCCACGGTATTGACGTTCGTATCCAGCAACAGGTTGTGGATACGACCGGGCAGATCGAGCACATCGAGCGGTTGCTGCCAGGCTTCGTCGGGCACGCGCTTGCGTATCTCGGCGCGTTCCTTGCGCACCACTTCATGCTTCTCGGCGCGTTGGGCGATGATGCGGCCCTCGACGCCGGCCACAAGCCGATCGAGCGTCAGATAATCCTCAGCGGTGATCGGGCGGCCCACCTGCTTCTTGTCCAGAATATTGCGGATCTGGCTCAGGAAGGTTTCGTCCTTGGCCAGGCGCGGATCGACCGCCGGGTTATGCAGATTATCGAGCGACTCCGAGGCGGCCTCGGTCAGGTTCTTGATATCGATACGCCAGCCGGTCAGTTTGGCCGCCAGACGGGCGTTTTGTCCCTCGCGGCCGATGGCCAGCGACAGCTGGTCGTCGGGCACGATGACCACGGCCGTCTTGCCCTCTTCCGGGTGCTCTTCCAGAAAGACATGGGAGACGCGCGCCGGGCTGAGCGCCTTGGCGATGAACACCCGCTGGTCGCCGTCCCATTCGATGACGTCGATCTTCTCGTCGTTCAATTCGCGCACGATGCTCTGAATGCGGACGCCGCGCATGCCGACGCACGCGCCAACCGGGTCGACCCCGTGCTGAAGCGCCTGCACAGCCACCTTGGAGCGCTGGCCTGCCTCGCGAGCGATGCTCTTGATGTCCACCTGGCCATTGTAGATCTCCGGCACTTCCAGTTCCAGCAGGCGGCGTAACAGGTTGCGATGGTTGCGGCTGACGACGATCTGCGGGCCGCGGCTGGTGCGCCGAACTTCCAGGACATAGACGCGAATCTTGTCGTGCGCCCGGTAGCGCTCGCCCTGAACCTGCTGGCTCTTGGGCAAGATCGCTTCCGTCCGGCCGAGACCGATGGTGATATGTTGGCCGCTGATGCTTTGCACCGTGCCGTTCACCAGTTCGCCCTCGCGGCCGGAGAAGTCCTCGAAGAGGTGCTCGCGCTCGGCCTCGCGGACGCGCTGCAGGAGCACCTGCTTGGCCGTCTGCGCCGCGATGCGGCCGAAGCTCTCGGTGGTGCTGTCAACCATCACCACGTCGCCCAACTGGGCGTCGGTGTGGCCTTCCTTGCGCGCCGCAGTCAAGGTGACTTCGGTTCGATTGTCGAGCACATCGTCCACAACCTCTTTCTCGGTGAAGATGGTCGGATCGCCCGTGCGCGGGTCGATCTCAACTGTAACCGCCTGGTTGCTGCTGAGGTTCGCGTCGCGCCGGTAGGCGGAAACAAGGGCCGTCTTCAACGCTTCGAAGACGTCCTCTTTGGGGAGACCCCGTGACTCACATATTTCGTTGAAAGCCAGGATAAATTCGCTTTTCATGGAATCTGTTCCAACCTGTTCTGTTTTAATCCGTCACTTCGCGGACGGAATCTCCTGCCTAAGTAACAAAAAAAGTGGGGTGGCCCACTTTTCCGTCGATCAGTATCTCCAGAATGTTGTAAATAATAGTATAGCACGACGGCCGCTTTTCGACAAATTGCCCGGTCATCCTGTTTGGTGAAAAACGATAAACGACTGCTTCTCACATTGCCAATTTAGTATAATCGTAGTATGGTAAAGTCCTGATTAATAGCGCGCAAGTCGCCCTCGGACGAATCTGCTCCTCGAGGAGAGCCGGATGGGCGACTGCAAATACGTACAGCATAAGGTTCTGGCGATGATCGACCAAACAGGCGATCGGCGCCGGGCTTTTTTTTCGCATTGATCGCCTTGTGGACTTGGGGTTCGCTGAATCCCGCGAGGTCTGTAGGGAAAGGCTATGACAGATTCGTTCCGTGTGGAATTACATAACGTCACCAAACGCTTCGGCGATTACACGGCCGTCGATAATCTCGACCTGGAGATTCGCGACAGCGAGTTCTTTTCGCTTATCGGCCCGAGCGGTTGCGGCAAGACGACTACCCTGCGCATGATCGCCGGGTTCGAGCAACCGACCGAGGGCGAGATATTCATCGGCGGCCATCGTGTCGAGGGCGTCCCCGCCCACCGCCGCCCGGTCAACACCGTCTTCCAGAACTACGCCCTTTTCCCCCTCATGACCGTCGCCCAGAACGTGGCCTTTGGGCTGGAGATGCAAAAGGTAGCCGCGCCGGAGATAAAACGACGTGTGGCCGAGGCTCTGGAACTGGTTCGGCTGCCGCAACTGGCCGACCGCAAGCCGCGGCAGCTATCCGGCGGCCAGCAGCAGCGCGTGGCCCTGGCGCGGGCGCTGGTGAATCGGCCGCAGGTGTTGCTTCTCGACGAGCCGCTGGGCGCGCTGGACCTGAAGCTGCGCCGGGCGATGCAGATCGAACTCAAACACATCCAGAGCGAAGTCGGCATCACCTTCATCTACGTCACCCATGACCAGGAGGAAGCGATGACGATGTCCGATCGCATCGGCATCATGAGCGAGGGCGTCCTGCAGCAGGTCGGCTCACCGCATGACGTCTACGAGAAGCCGGCCAATCGCTTCGTCGCCGACTTCATTGGCGAGACCAACTTTCTGCCGGCCACCGTCGCCCGGCTGGAGACGGAAGAAGATTACCCAATGGTGACCCTCCAGGGTGGCGTCCGTGTGCTGGCCGCCAACGAAGGCCACGACCTGCGCCTTGACCAGACCATCACGCTGACCATCCGGCCGGAGCGCATCAACCTCTATCCGCAGGGCAAGGTGGACGTGCTGAAGGCCGAGAGCGGTCTGGAGGCTGAGGAGCTGGAGCGTATTCTGGGGGCCAAGATGCCCGGCCCGGTGGATATGAAAGAGTTCCTGCTGGCCGAGCCGGAAAACGTGGTTCTCAATGGGCGGCTGGAAGAGGCGTTCTATATCGGCACCGACACCCGATTCCGGGTGACACTGGAGGGCGGCGCGTCGCTCGTCGTTCGCCAGCAAAACTACGGCTCGCGCTATGACATGCCGTTCGACGTGGGCAGCCAGGTCTATGTGCAGTGGGCGGCCGAGAACGCCCAGATATTGATCGATTAGCAATTGGAGACTATAGAAACCGGGTTTCCCGGAAGAAACCCGGTTTAATGGGAACAACCATATGAGTACCAACTATCGCAAACATTACGCCGGCGGCAGCCGATTCCATAACAGCAGGAGGAGCCGATGGCTGTCACGAATGACACCGGGTTGAGCCCGCGATCCACATCCCCGAATCCCCTCCTGACACGCAGTCACGACCCCTTCCTCCGCGCCGCCGCCGTCGTCAATTTGGTTCAGGCTCTCCTCTGGCTCTCCCTTCTTGTTCGCTGGGCAACTTTTAGCATCATCAACTGGCGGCCGCTGGCCGTCGAATTATCGTTGGCCAACTGGTCACCCGTTACCGCCTACGCTGTCTATGGGGCGTTGCTGGCGCTCAGCCTCGTCGCCGGGCTGGGCCTCTGGCGCGAGACAAGCCGGGCGCGGCCGTTGGACTTCGTCGCCGCAGCCGTCACCCTGGCGGCCGGCCTCGGCTACTACCTGCTGGTTGGGGAGTTCTATGGCGCGATTGTGCTCGTCGGGCTGGGCGGCATGGCTCTGCTCTTGCTGACCCGGCAGGCCGCCTGGTCGATGGCCTTCCCGTCGGCCTACTGGCTGCTCATCTTCTTCATCATCCCGCTGGCGATCGTCTTTGTCGTCAGTCTGGGCGAGCGCTCCCGGCTGGGCACGGTCACCTATCCGGCCTTCGACCCGGGCAATCTCGGCGCCTACTTCAACGATTACGGCCGCATCTTCAGCCGCATCGGCGGGGAATTCATCTATCTGCGCATCTTCGGCCGCTCCATCTGGCTGGCCTTGCTCAACACGATCATCTGCCTGCTCTTCGGCTACCCGTTCGCCTACTGGATCGCCCGGCAACCGGCCAACCATCGCAACATCCTCATCTTTCTGGTGATGATCCCGTTCTGGACCAACTTTCTGGTGCGCACCTACGCCTGGATGCTCATCCTGCGCGATTCGGGGCTGATCAATAACTTCTGGACCATGACGCTCCATGAGCAAGCCGTGCGGTTGGCCGCGGTCTCGCCGCTGTTCGATTGGTTGGCCGCGGCCACGTCGCAAAAACTGCCGCTGCTCTATAACTTCCCGGCCGTGTTGCTGGGCTTATTCTACGGCTACCTGCCGTTCATGGTCCTGCCGCTGTATACGAACCTGGAGAAGGTGAACTGGTCGTTGCTGGAGGCGGCATCCGACCTGTATGCCGGACGCCGGCAGAGCTTCCGCCGCGTGTTGCTGCCGTTGTCCCTGCCGGGCATCGTCGCCGGGTCGATCATCGTCTTCATCCCCTCGCTGGGAGCCTACGTCACGCCCGACCTGATGGGCGGGGCCAAGGTCGCCCTGCTGGGCAACCTGCTGCAGCAACAGTTCATGACCGTTCGCGACTGGCCGTTCGGCTCAGCCATCAGCTTCATCATGATGGCCGTCATGCTGGCGGCGACGATAGTCTATTTCCGCGTGTCGACCGAGGACGATCCCTTGGCGGAGATGACCGCGGCTCAGGGGATGCTGGATCAATAACCACAACCAACCCATCCCTTTCCGTATCCCCGTCGCCATCCGACACCCCTCGCCCACGTCGCGCGCCGCGCGACCACGCCCGAGCGTCTTTCAACAGTCGTGCCCTGAACTGGCTGGCGATCGGCATCTTCCTGTTCCTCTATCTGCCGATCATCATCCTGGTCATCTATTCCTTCAGCGGCTCACGCAACGTCGGCGTCTGGACCGGGTTCAGCACGCGCTGGTATGCCGAGCTACTGGGTGACAAGTTACTCATCAATGCGTTTCGCGTCAGCCTGTGGGTGGCCGTCTGGTCGACGCTCATCAGCACCGTGCTGGGCACGATGGCGGCGATGGCCCTGGAACGCTATCGCTTCCGCGGCCGTCTGACGTTCGACACGGCCCTCTATCTGCCCATCATCATCCCCGACATCGTCATGGCCCTGTCGACACTGCTGTTCTTCGTCACCTTCGCCGTGCCGCTCAGCCGCTACACCATCCTGGTGACCCACATCGCCTTCAACATCTCCTTTGTGGCCGTGGTGGTGCGGGCGCGTCTGGCGGAGATGGACAAGTCGCTGGAAGAAGCCGCGGCCGACCTGGGCGCCGACACCTGGACGACTTTCCGCCGCGTCACCCTGCCCATCCTGATGCCGGGCATCGTCTCCGCGGCGCTGCTGGCCTTCACCCTGTCGCTCGATGATTTCGTCATCACCTTCTTCGTCGCCGGGCCGGGGTCGACCACGCTGCCGGTGCGCGTCTATTCGATGATCAAGTTCGGCGTCACACCGGAGGTCAACGCCATCTCGACGCTGATGCTGCTGGGATCGACGGTGCTGGTGGTGATTTCGCTGTTGATCCAGCGAAAGTGATAATAAATTACGAATTGCGAATTACGAATTACGAATGAGGAGAAGAGAATGAAGAAGTTAATCGGTTTAATGATCCTGATCGGGCTGCTGACCATGCTGGCAACCGCTTGCAGTGGCGGCCCGGCCGGCGGTCCCGGCGCTTCGGCCACTGATGCCCCGGCGGCCGAGATCGGTTCGGGCGAAGTTCAGCTCGCCCCGCAGCTCAGCGTCTACAACTGGGCCGACTACATCGACGAGCAGGTGCTGGCCGACTACACCGAGCGGTACGGCGTCGAGATCATCTATGACACCTACGCCTCGAACGAAGACCTGCTGACCAAACTGCAGGCGGGCGCGAGCGGCTACGACGTCATCTTCCCGTCCGACTATATGGTCGTTCAGATGATTGAGTTGGGTTTGCTGGCGGAGATCGACGCCGAATCCCTGCCGAACTTTGCCAACATCAACGAAGCGTTCAAGAACCCGCCCTATGACCCCGGCAACGCCCATTGCGTACCCTACCAGTGGGGCATGACCGGCATCGCCTATCGAGACGGCAATCCGGCCTTCGAGGCCGGCCCGCCCAATAGCTGGGCTTATATCTTCGACAAGGAAGTCATGGCGCAGTACGCTGATGAGGGGATCAACGTCCTCAATGACCAGCGCGAACTGATGGCTGCCGCGCTCTTCTATTTGGGCCATTCGCCCAATTCCACCGATGGCGCCGACCTGGAGGCGGCCCGCGATCTGATTCTGCAAGCCAAACCAATGTGGAAGACCTTCAACAGCGAGGACTACTACAGCACGCTGATGGAGAGCGATGAGATCGTCCTGTCCCACGCCTGGAGCGGCGACGCAGCCCAGGCCTACTGGAACACCTTTGACGAGGAAACCGGCACGGGCAACTGGCTCTTCACGGTGCCGACAGAGGGCGCGGTGCGGTTCGCCGATAACGTTTGCATCCCGGCCAACAGCCAGCGGATCGAGACCGCACTGCACTTCATGAATTACCTGATGGAGGCTCAGGTCGCCGCGGCCATCACCAACTTCACCTATTACCCCAGCGCCAACGAGGCGGCCAAGGAGTTCATCGATCCCGAAATCCTCAACAACCCCGGCATCTATCCCCCGCCGGAAGTCGCCGCCAAACTGGAATGGCTGACCGACGTGGGCGACGCGATCTTCATCTATGACGAGATGTGGACGGCGATTAAGGGGCAGTAAATAAAGCGGGGTCGGCCGCAGCCGACCCCATAACAACGCGGCGGGGGATCACGCGGGCATGGGCCTGCAACCCCGCGCCGTTTTATTCAGCAAACGATTCCGCATAAAACCAGGCGATGAGCTTGTTCTCCGCCCACGGCTTGAGCGCGTTCATCAGGGCGATCCCCGTTTCCGACGTCTGCGCCTGAAGCCAGGCCTGATCGTCGTCAAAATAAGCCTCGGCCATCAAATGAAAGCGGGATTGTCCGAAGGGTTGCGAGAGGATGCGACTGACCTCAAATCGCCGCAAACCGGGCAGAGCCTCTACCAGCGGCAGGTGGGTGTTGCTGAAGAACTCTTCAAGCGTCATCTCATCGTCAACGCGGTAGTAGATTACGACGAATTTATACATGGCGGTCGGTGATCAGTGGTCGGTGATCAGTGGTCAGTAGATCAGCGGCCTTCATTCCTAATTCGTAATTCCCGATTCGTCAGCGTCCGTCGCCCCAGATCGCCGTCAGCCGTTGCTTCAGTTCGGTCCGTTGGGCCTGATAGACGGCCTCATCCAGCTTTCCGGCTTCAAAGGCGTCATCCAGATCGGCGATAGCCTGCAATAACTGGTCGGCATCAGCTGGTGATGCTGGCATGGCCACGGCCGTCTCGACCTCTCCCTCCCACTCCTCGTCTCCGGCCGCGCGCTTCTGCCACGCTCGCCAGATAAACACGCCGCCGACGGCCGCCAGCAGCAAGGCCGCGCCGCCAATGATCAACTCCGTCGTCTGGTTGCGGTTCACGACCGTCGCGCCGGTCGCATCGGTCACGACGCTCGGCCGTCCCTCCAAATCGATCTTGATCGTCTCGCCCACAGGCACGCCCGGGCCGCTGTAGTTGCGGAAGGTCTGCCCCTGGCCGAAGGACTGCATCGGCTGCTCCACCCACGGCGCGTTGGTAACCGTCACGCCGACATCGGGCAGGATGATCGTGCTGGTCGCCGTCGGATAGAAGATGGGGTGGGCGATGCGCATGCCGCTGGTGTAGGGCAGTTCATAGCTCACCAGCATCGTCAGGGCGTTATCGCCCGGCCGCAGGGGCAACGGATCGGCCCAGCCGCGTTCCGTCTGCACAAAGTCGGTGGCCGGGATGAACGAATTCATCGAGCCGAAGGAGCGCGAGAAAGCCACATTTTCGGCTCCCTCGGGCAACGCCACCTCGATGACCCCCTGCGCCGGATCGCCGGTCGGCCCGACGTAGACCGCTTTCAAGCCGTTGTTGACGATGTAGAGCTGGTTCACCTGCACCCGATCGGCGGCGAAATCGAGGACGACATGCAGCTGGGCGATGGAGATACCGGATGAGTCAGTGGACCGATCATAGACGGTGATAGGCATCTCGAGCGTCGCGTTGCTGCGGTCAAGCTGGTTGGCCCCGCTGCTGAAGTTCAGATCGTCGAAGGTGGCTCCGGCGATGAAAATCCAGCTGGGCGGCACCTCGGTCACATCAAACCGGAAGTTGCCCTCGATGTCGGTGGTCGTCGTCAGGGTCAGCGTCTCGGCGAAATCGGGCGTGAAGGCGCGCAACGACACCTCGGCCTCGCCCATTCTCTCGCCGGTCGTGCCGTTGGCCAGCGTGCCGAAGATGATACCCTCCGGGATGGGGGCGTTGAGTTCCGCCGGGTCGACATAGACATAGCTGAACGTGCGGGCGAAGTCGATCACCTGCCGCAATTCAGCTTCCTCAAGCTTGAAGGAGTGGGTCGCGATCGCGCCCGAAGACAACTCGTTGTAAACCGTCTCATTGCTGCGGTTGAACCAGAAGGTGAGGTCGTTCAACGGCCCGGCGACCGGTTCAGTGGACGTCGCGTCGGGACCGTCGCCCGCGCCTGTCGGCCCGTGGCAGGCGACACATTGGGCCTCGTAGATGGCCCGCCCCGCGGCTATATCTTCGGCCGGCGTGGCCAGACTGTAGACGGCCGCCACCAGATTCCAGCGTCCTGCCTCGTTGATGGGGCTACTGCTGGCGTCACCGAACGGCGGCATGCCCACGGCCGCCTCGCCGTCGGTAATCTGCCGGAACATGGTCGACGGCATGGTCGCGCGAATATAGTCCGCGTTGAAAGGCATGGGAGCCATCGTCGCCCCCATCTGCTCGATCAGCGCGCCGTCGCCCTGGCCACTTTCGCCGTGACAATTGGCGCAACGCTGGGCGAAAAGCTCCAGACCGGGCAACGCCTCGGGCGGAGCCGGCGGCAGCACCGGGTCCTGGGCCTCGCCCGCGCGCGGCAATGACAGCAGGACGACGAAAACGGTGATCACAAGCAGCGCAAACGGGATGAGCCGGCGCTTGTCGGCCAAGGGTGAAAAATGATTCATAGGATGGTATTGCCGTATCGCTCAGGCACCGGCGGCCTGAGAGGGTTTGTGTTCCTGAACAAGATTGCGGCCGCACTTGGGGCAGAAACGTTCGTCGGACTCGACCCGACGGCCGCACTGGGGGCAATAGCGAGGACCGCCGTTGCTTGCCGCGCCGGCAATTTCCGTCATCGTGGCGATCACAACAGTCGTCTCCGTGACAACCACGGCGCCTGTCCCGGCGCGTGCTCGCCGGATCGCCGCCTCCATCTCGTCGTCGAGTTGTTGGGGGGTGCGCAGCCGGCGAACGGCCGCCTCGATCCGGGCGTCGGCATCCGCATCGAAAACGGCTTCCGGCGCGACATAGCCGTGCTCGTCAAGCTGCTTCATGAGGACGGCCGCCTGCCTCACCATCTGCGGCCGGGTGCGCATGTAAAGCTCCGGCGCAACTTTGGCCGACTCGTAATCGTCGTCCAGCTCACGAATATCGCGCAGGAGCGACTCCTTGCGCAGCAGAAGGCCGTCGATCTCCTCACGGTCGACGCGCTTCTCCTCATCCTCGGGCATGGCGAACGGCCGGGCCAGGAATAGCGCGACGATAAGCAGCAGCGCCGCGCCCAGCAGGATGGAACCGATGGTCAAACTCGCCAGAAATGAACTCACTAAAATTGCTCCCGATTAGTCGGCCAGCATCTGCGGGATCAAGGTGTCCAGCATTTGCTGATTGACCGCACCGATTTGGACATGGCGAATGAGGCCGTCCTTGTCGATGAAAAATGTCTCCGGCACGCCGGTGATCTCGTAATCCTGCGAGATGTCGGTGCCCAGGTCGGGCGCGTGCGGAAAGGTGACGTTGAACTCTTTCATGTAGGCGATGGATTTCGGCTCCACGTCGGCATAGGCCACGCCGACGAAGACCACCCCCTGGTCGCGATACTTGAGCCAGGCCTGTTCCAGCACGTCCGTCTCGTAGCGACACTCGACACACCACGAGGCCCAGAAGTTGAGCACCACCGGATGGCCGCGCATCTCCGCCAGACTGGAGACGGAGCGGGTCTCCCATTCGTAGCCGTCGAAGAACTCCACATTGAAATTCGGCGCGTTTTGGCCCACTTCCGGCCGCGTGGCGTTGGTGTTGACCAACCCCCAGCCCAGCACAGCCAGGATGGCGATGACGGCCACCCACAGGGCGACCATCGACCAGCGGAACGGACGGCGGATTTTCTCGGGGGCGGCGTCAGTTTGTATTGTATCGGTCATAATGTCCACACCGTTAATGTCGGTTTTGATTTACTCCTCGATCTCCTTCTCGATACGCGAGATGTAGTCGTCGAGGGTCGGGTCGCCCGTGGAGGACTTGGGCCGGGGAGGAGCCGCAGCCGATTGCGGCGCGGCCGCGCGCAGACCGCGTAACATGCGGCTGAAGAGCAACAGCGCCAGCAGCACGCCCAACACCGGCAAAATCCACAAGATGATCAGATTAACCCCGCGGCGCGGCGGATTGGACAACACGCCGTCGCCATACTGGCGGGCAAAGTATTCCAGAATCTCGTCCCGCGATTGGCCCTCGGCCAGCTTGGTGCGAATCAGCTCGCGCCAGTCGGCGCAGGCGGCCGTCGGGCAGACGTCCAGCGGCGTGCTCTCGCATACCGGGCAGTAGACATCCTTGGCGACCTGATTCACTTCATCGTCGGTGATCGGGTCACTCTGCGCATAAACGGCCGCGGGCAGCAAACCCAGCAACAAGATCAGCAGGATGACCCGAAACATCTTGTGATTCTTCATAGCGACTGACTCAATCTCCTGCCACCGCCGGTGCCGGTTTGCGCGCACGCGCCGGGGCTTTCTCGCGGTCGGGCCAGGCGGCGATGAGCGTGCCGAAGACGAATACCAGCCCGCCCGCCCAAACCCAGTTAATGAGCGGGTTCAGGAAAATGCGGAACGTCGCCGCGTCGGCGCTCGTCGGCTCCCAGTTGACCAGAATGACGTAGAAGTCTTCGGTGATGGTCGACCGGGCCGACGGGATGGTCATCGGTTGCTGCGTGCGCTGGTACAGCTCGATTTTCGGCGTCAGCTTGCGAACGAACTGGCCGTTCTTGTACAGGTCGACGTCGGCCTGGGTGATGAGCAGGTCATCGGCTCCGGGGAAACGGCTGACGCCGTTGAACCGCATCTCGAACTGACCCAGAGTGATGCTCTCTCCGCGCACCAGCCGTAGCTGCGTCTCGGTCTGATAGATACCGTCGGCCACGATGCCGAAGGCCATGATCAGGACGCCTATATGGATCCAGTACCCGCCATAACGGCGGCGATTGCGCGCCATCAGATTGGTGAAGGCCGTCCAGGGGGCCTCGCCCTTGCGCATGCGCGCGCGCGTGCCCTTGACGAACTCCATGATCGTCAGGATAGCCGAGAAGGTGACCAGCCAGAAGCCGAGCAGCGCCGGCCACAGGCGGACGCCGAAGATGAACAGCGCGATGATGAACGCCGTGGCCGCCACCGCCGGCCAAAGGATGGCGCGGCCGAAGCGCTGGATGCTGGTGCGATACCACATCGTCAGCGGGGCGACGCCCATCAGCAACACCAGCGCGGCAAACAGCGGCGCCAGCGCCCGCTCATAGACGGGCGGCCCGACAAACCCTTTCTCTCCGGTAAACAGTTCGGAGAAAATGGGATAGTAGGTGAATAAAAAGACCACCGCCAGGATAGCCAGGATCAGGAAGTTGTTATAGAGGAAAGCCGCCTCGCGCGACAGGTAGGAGACCAGTTGGTTCTCCGAACGCAGGCTGTCGCGCCGTTTCGTGATCCAGTAAGCCGAGAAAATGAACATGATCACGATGAACCCAAAGAAGAGGGGGCCGATGGCCGATTGAGCGAAGGAATGGACCGACGAGATGACGCCGCTGCGCACGATGAACGTGCCCAGGATGACCAGACAGTAGGTCAGCACGAT
Source organism: Promineifilum sp. (assembly GCA_018058545.1). Lineage (GTDB taxonomy): Bacteria > Chloroflexota > Anaerolineae > Promineifilales > Promineifilaceae > Promineifilum. The sequence continues at coordinate 46,157 of JAGOZU010000001.1, forward strand.
GAGGAACATGTTCCACATCTTGAACATGCGCATCTTTTCCTGGATCATAACCGAGTGCAGGAAAGCCGTGCCGGCCAGCCAGGGCATGAACGAGGCGTTTTCGACCGGGTCCCAGCCCCAATAACCGCCCCAACCCAGCACGTCATAGGCCCAGCGGCCGCCCAGGATGAGGCCCAACCCCAGGAACAGCCACGCCACCAGCGTCCAGCGGCGGGTGGTATGAATCCAGTTGTCGCTCTGCTGATTCGACATCAGAGCGGCCATAGCGAAGGCGTAGGGGATGGTGAAGCCGACGAAGCCGAGGTAGAGCATCGGCGGATGGATGATCATCCCCGGATGGCGCAAAAGCGGGTTGAGGCCCTGGCCGTCGGGCGGGATGACCGCGTTGCGCGTGAACGGATCTTCGATGAAGGTGGAGAGGAGCAGGAAAAAGATCTGTGTCATGCCGGCGACGATGATGACATAGGGCATGAGTTCTTTCTGCTGCCGCCATTTGCTGAGCATGGCCGCGGCCGTGAAGGCCGACAGCAGCAGGTTCCAGAACAGCAGCGAGCCGGCCTGGCCGCCCCACAGGGCTGTCACCTTCAAATAGGTGGGCATGCCCCGGCTGCTGACGCGGGAGACGTATTCGATGGAGAAGTCCCCGGTCACCAGGGCGGTGATGATCAGCCCGGCCGCCAGCAACAGCAGCGGGAACGTGGCGATGATGGCGTTGCGGGCGCTGCGCACCCAGCGGTCGTCGCCCTTGCGCGCTCCATAGGCGGCGGCGATAACGGCGTAGATCGCGCAGCTAAAGGCCAGAAAGAGAGTGATATAACCGAAATCGGCGATCATGGGCTTGTCGATAATTTAGAAACCGGAACTCTTGCGCAGTTCCGGTTTCCGATAGGGGATCATATCTCAGGGCAGCGACACCTCTAGGATGTCGGCACCGAATCCGGGTGGCCGGCGGGGTCCATTTCCTCATAGCGGGTCGGGCATTTCAGCATCAACCCGCCGGGATTGGCGTTGAACACGCCGTTGGCGTCCGCCTTGCCTTCCACCAGAGCCTGGGCCTGGTTCTGCAGCAGGTCGGGTTTCGGCTCATTGAAGGCGACGACGTGCAATCGCTGTCCGGGGTTGTTCAGATTGTCGACGATATCGAACTCCAGGCGGGAGTTCCGGGCGTCGATCTGGGTGTACTGAATCGTATCGCCAATCACCCAACCGGCGACGCGCAGGTCGCGGCCGACCAGTCGATCTTGCTCGGCGTAAAATTCATCGACCGTTTTATAGAGCTGCGTGTTGCCGCTCATGGCGTTGACGACCAGGAAAACGACGGCCGACAAGAGCAACACACCGCCGATGACGAACATCAATCGATTTCGGCGGGGCTTCTCCAATACCAGGGATTCATCGCTGTTCTGCCAGCTGAGATCGGACATAGTTTCACTCCATTCAGAGAATGACTACTCTTCTTCTTCATCCATATCGGACTGATCATCATCCATGTCAGATTGATCATCGTCCAAATCGGACTGATCTTCGGCCAAAATGGCGCGTGCCTGCTCGGCGTATTCTTCGGGGACGACGACGTGGCCTGTGCCCAGCAAGCCGACAAGCAACCCCAAGGCCTCTCCCGCGCCCTCTTGCCAGGCCCGGGCTGGTATCCCCTCGGATTGCAAACGCCCAACGATGATCTCGGCCACGGTTATGCCGGGCGTCGTTTCCACAACCGTCCAGCGAACTTCCCGAGGCTCGCCCGGCGTCGCGCCGGCGGCGCTATCGGATTCAGGAAGGGGTTGATTGCTTTGTGTGCTCATAAGTTACCGGATCGGCCTGAATGACCGACCACAAACCGAATTATACTCCATTCCATGACGATCGGGCATAAATCTAAGCAAACGTCGAACTTCCCGACCATCGCGGTTTAAAGTATACCTTACAAATTATAGGCAAGTGAGCATGAATTCCCAGCGATGATCGTCACTGATCAGGCATGACGGATGTCACTAACCACATCCTCCACTTCCCAATGCCTGACCAGCCGCTTCATGCCACAGGCGATGGCTGCCATAACCACGACCGGCAAGACGCAGCGCAAGGAAAATAGCACGACCATGACGGTTGTTGCCTGGAACTCGTTCATCACACCGTTGTCTCCCGCATGATAGTCTCCGCCGCATCCAAGGGCCTGATATGACCCCTGATAACAGGATACAACCTGGCCGACCGACCGTCTATTGGGCAGACGGCGTATTTTGGCTATGGGGGATTCAACCCAGGTGAAGGGTCGCGGGATTCGGAGCTTCGCGCCTACTCGTCCAGATCGATAAGCCCCTTGCGCAGGGCATACTTGACCAGATCGACCCGGTTGTGGAGATTCAGCTTGCGCATGATGTTCTCGCGATGGCGATCGACCGTCTTGGCGCTGATGACCAGTTGTCCGGCTATCTCGCCGTTGCTCATGCCCTGGGCGATGAGCGTCAGCACCTCCTGCTCACGAGGGGTCAATTCACCGGCAGCCGGCTCCTGCGCCTCCACATCGCGGCGCACCAGGTAGTCCTGCACAAGCCGCCCGGCCAGCGAGGGATAGAGGAACACCTCCCCCCGACTGACGGCGCGAATGGCCGAGGTCAGCTCATCCGGCGCGGCCCGTTTGGGCACATAGCCCGCCGCCCCCGCCCGCAGCATCTCGAAGAAGTACTGGTCATCCTCATACATCGTCAGCGCCAGCACGGCCGTGCCTGGGCTTTGGCTCTTGATGCGGCGCGTCGCTTCGATGCCGTTCATCCCCGGCATCTCGATGTCCATGAGCACGACATCAGGCTTCAGTTCGGCCGTCCGGCCGATGGCGTCCTCGCCGTTCTCAACCTCGGCGACGATCACCATGTCCGGTTGTGCCTCCAGCAACAGGCGCAACCCCGAACGCACTACGGCGTGGTCGTCGGCCAACAGCAGGCGAATCTCATCGGTCATTATTTGCCTCCCTGAAGGGATGGGGGATAAACAGGTGTACCGTCGCGCCCTGACCGGGGGTCGAGCGCAGTTCGGCCGTGCCGCCGACGAGCGAAGCCCGCTCCTGGATGCCCAACAGCCCCCAGGCGGCCCGGCCGTCTTCTCCAGCCAAAGCCTGCGCCACATCAAAGCCGCGGCCGTCGTCCTGTATCGACAGGTCCAGGCCGTTCTCCTCGAAGGCCAGGCGCACCAGCACGCTTTGCGCGGCCGCGTGGCGGACGACGTTGGTCAGCGACTCCTGGACGACGCGAAATACGGTCGTCTCCACTTCCGGCTCCAGGCGCACGCTTTTGCCCTGCACCAGCAGTTGCGTCTGGATGCCGGTGCGCGTCTCGAACGTGTTGATGTGGCCGCGCAGGGCGGGGACGAGGCCCAGGTTGTCGAGGATCGACGGCCGCAGGTCGGAGATAACGTTATGCACTTCCTGCATCACCTGCGCGTTCATCTGCTTCATGTCGACCAGTTGCTTGCGCACGGCCGTCGGGTCGCTGTCGATACGCTCGGCGGCCGCAGCCAGCCCCAGGCCAAGCGCGGTCAACGTCTGCCCTGTGCCGTCGTGCAGCTCGCGGGCGATTCGCTTGCGTTCGGCTTCCTGGGCCGAGACGACACGATGGAGCAGCAATTGAAGTTGCCGATTGAGCTGTTCGGTTTCGATTCGGGCTTGTTGCTGCACGCGGGACGCCTCTCGCTCAGCCTCGACGCGTCGCTCCACGGCCGCGGCTAGTCGCTGCTGGTTTTCTATCTCGAAGACGTTAAGCGCGCGGATGATAAAGCCGGCCATCAGGACGGCCAGGACGACATGCAAGACCTGCACCGGAAAGCCAAACAGCCGCAGAAAAAGATCGGAGTTGATGACCGTCGAGGGAAAGATGAAGCTGGGCCGGACGAATAAATGGCCGATGGTCCCATAAATGAACAGCGTGGCCGCCGCGCCAAGCAACGCCCGGCCGAAACGCTCCATCCCCCGCCGCTTGAAGCTGCGCTGCTCCAGCCAGATGGCCCAGGCGGCGAGAATAGATCCGGTCATGCCCAACGTATAATGGGCCAGCACATCGGCCGCGGCCAGCATGTCCAGCCGCTCCGGTCGGTAGGCCAGCCACGTTGCCCCCGTGCTGACCAGCCACAGCGCCAGAAACGCGCCGGCTCCCGCGAAGGCAAAACGATTGCCGTTGCCGGCCGAGCTTCGGTTGACGTACAGCAGCTTAATGCCAAAGAAAACCAGCAACAGAAAGGAGGTGACCAGATGCAGCAGTCGCACTTCCGGCAACAGGAGCCAGTGGGGAATGTTGGTGCCGCCGCGTTCGTCCAGAAGCTGGAACATGACGAACCATTCCTGCAGGCCGTGGACGATGCCGAACCCGGCCAGAAAAAGCAGCGCCCCGGCCAGCCGAAACTCCGACGTGCGGAAGCGCGACGACGCCAGCCAGATGGCCAGCCCCATGCTGAAGAAGGCCAGGCCGTAGAAGAAGTAGATGACAACGAGGTTGTGCTCGAAGAATTCGGCCATTACGACTCGACGACGAGTGCGATTTCCCCCGCAAACAGCGCCACCCCCTCGGCCAGGGCCGCTGTCTTGACATAACCCAACGCGACCGGCCCCGCCGGGCCATCGGCGGCCGAGGTGATGCTCCCGACAACTAGCCCCCCGGCGACGATCTCCGCTCCCCCCTCCACTGGCGCTCCCGGTCGCAGCCGCGCCAGGCGCTTGGCCAGCTTGCCCCGGCTCTCCATGCGGGCAATGATCTCCTGGCCGACATAGCAACCCTTGCGGAACGAGACGTCATCCCAGAGACCGGTCTCCAGGGGGATGTAGTCGAGGGTCAATTCGCGGCCGAAACGGGGCAATCCGGCCTCAATACGCAGATAATCATAGGCTGCTTCGTCAATGGGCAGCGCGCCCGCGGCCGTCAAAGCCGCCCACACGCTCGGCCGGCCGGCCGTGTTGGTCATGACGTAATAGCCGTCGCCCGCTATCGGGTCGGCGCGGTGGACATAAGCGGTCGCCCCACCGACCTCGGCTTGCCGCCAGTGATGCAGGGGAATGGCCACCTCAGGGAACCCGGTCGCGCTTAGCGCCTCGGCCGCGCGTGGGCCGTAAACGCCGAAAATAGCCGTTCCGGCGGTGATATCCTGCACCTGAACGTCGTCGTTGTAGAAGATATTGCGCGTGAAATAGCGGGCCAGCGCGTTCGCGTGGCCGTCGCCGGTCAGCACATAGGCCTTGTCGGTCGTGGCGTAGAGGATGATGCGATCGATGATGCGGCCGATGTCGCTGGTCAGCACTGTAGCCGCGCCTTCGCCGGTCTTCAGCCCGCTGACGGCTTGCGTCGACATGCGATTGATCAGTTCCAGGCGTGTCTTGCCGGTCAGCAGCAACATCCCCCGGCCGTCGTGGGCCGCCAGCACGACCAAATCATGGGCCGCGGCATGAGCTTGCGCCAAAGATGCCGTCGTCTCAGTGTCCATTGCCGTCATCGTTCTCGTCCGATCCTTCCGGACCGACTCCATTCCCGGTCGACAACCCGTCGGGGGTGTCCGTGGCCAGGATATCGATATCGGCGGTAGCGATAGTCTGCGGGGCCTCTTCCGGCTCCGGCTCCCATCGTTCGGCGAAGGTCGTCAGAAACGGCAGGTAGCGCGCCTCCTGCTCATACGTGGCCTTGGCAACGATGTCGTTGAGGGCCACCCCGCCCAGCGCCTTGTAATGACGCGGGTCGGAAAGAGCGCGTTCGGACAGCTCGCCCAACCACTCTTCCAGATGGAGCCGCGCCCCCTGGAAATCCTTGAAGATGACGTCCAGATCGCGACCCTGGGCCTCCTGGTAGCGGGCGGCGTTATAGCGACCGGGGGTGGCCACGGCTTCCAGCAGCTTCTCGGGCGGCTTGCCTTGCTTCAGCCGCAACAGGCCGGTGACGACCTCGGCATCCCAGGCCGTGAGGATGCTGAGCAGATCGGCAACCGACCAGCGGCCGATGATACCAGGCATCATGAACGCTTCATCGGGCAATGACTCCAGCGCGATGAGCGTCTCCTCGCGCGAGGCATCCAGGTCGTCAAGCAAGTCTTCGAGTGTGGACATCGCCCTTGATTATAGCCGATCTTCTCGATCAGACCGCAGGCATACAGACCAAACATTCACACCCGTTCCACGCCCTTCGAAATCAAAAGCGCCGCAGCGGTTGCCCGTTGCGGCGCTTTCTATAGCCCACCCTTTTCCTGAGTTGCTCAACGGGAGGAGGGTACCATGGCGGCGGGCACAGGGGCTTCAGCTGGCGCTTCCACCACTTCTCCATGGTCAATCACATTGAGGAATCTGACGCCAAAGGTAATCGCCAGCAGGCCGTAGGCAATTACCCCGATACCCGACAGAATCTCAACAAGTGATGGCATATAGGTAGTAAACAAGGGAATATCACTCCCGGCCACCGTCCCGAAAACGATCAGTTGGCCGACCAGGTTGGTATTCCAGCGAAAGGCGATGACGCCGACAGCGATCAACACCAGAGCGACCATCCGCGCGTTTTCATTGCGGCGGAATCGTGGGATGAGCAGCAATATCGCCGGCAAAATCATCCCCAGGACGATCTCCAGTCCCCAGAAACTGAACGCCAGCCGGCCGCGCGTCAGAACGTAAAGCGCCTCCGTCTTGCCGGGGACATAGCCCGCGGGCATGGCGATCATCAAATCCAGCCAGCGCAGCGCGAACAGGAACAGAACCGCCCAACCGACGCCATAGGCCATCTTGTCGAGGACATCCTTGTTGATCCTCGCCCGCGGCGTCAATTTGGCCGAGAACAGCGAGATGAACGTGACCAGGGCGACGCCGCCGACGATAGCCGAGATGTAGAAGTTTATGGCCATCGGCCAGGGGCGGTACCAGATCGGCCGGGCCACCAGCTTGCCATAAGTCAGACCCAGCGACGATTGATGCAGCGTGGACAACAGGAGGCCGACGACCGCCAGATAGGGCGTCAGCTTGTGCAGGGAACCCAGCCGGTGCGAAATCCTGGGGAACTGCTTCTCCACCGGCTCCCAATGGCCGATGATCGGCAGTACTTCCATCATCAGCACGGTGAAATAGAGGCCGACGCACATCGTCACTTCCCACAGCGGGGAGTGGATGTTCCAGAAGACAAAGCCGTGCCAGAAGCGATCCGGGCGACCGATATCGAGCAACAGCATCATCATGGCTATGCTATAGCCAACGAATCCAACGAAGACGGCCGTCTTGGCCACCGGCTTGACTGATTCGCGTCGCAGCAAATAGGCGATGGCCGAGACGCTGAACGCCCCCGCCGCCAGAGCGATGGCCGACAGGTCGATGGAGATCCACAATCCCCAGGGAACCAGATCGGTCAGATTGGTGATATGCAACCCTTTGATGAAGACCGTCAGCCCTGCGACCACTCCGATAGCGATGAAGATGCTCAGGAAAGCCATCCATTGGAAGACGGGTTCCCGCATGGCGGGTACGACATGACGGCGATACAGGGCCATGACTTTCATGACGATGCTTCCTCCATGGTTTCAGCCGGAATGTAGAAGACTCTCGGCGCGGTTCCCAGTTCTTCCCGCAGCCGGTACGCTTCGGGATGTTCGCGAAGGGCGACGCTGACCGGTGAATCCGGGTCATTCAGGTCGCCGAAGACGCGCGCTCCGTAGATGCAAGCCACAACACAGGCGGGGGTCGCATCCGGGTCGACGCCCGGCGTCAGGCCGACGGACAGGCCGCGATCGATGCGATGCACGCAGAAGGTACACTTCTCGACCACACCGCGCGGCCGTCGGGCAACTTCGGGGGTTCCGGAATAGGGCACGTCGGGGTTGTCGCCGGTGAACTTGTCCCAATTGAAGTGGCGCACGCCATAGGGGCAGGATAGCTGGCAATAGCGACAGCCGATGCATTTATCGTAGTCCATCATCACCAGGCCGTCAGCCCGATGGTAGGTTGCTCCGACCGGGCAAATCTCGACACAAGGCGCGACTTCGCAATGCTGGCAGGGAGTGGGACGGAAAACCCGCTTGCCCTCGCTCGTCGGTTCGACTTCTTCCACTCGCGACCAGGCGATATTGGGCGGGGTATCATTATAGGCGTGGCAGGCCGCCAGACACAGGTCGCAACCGATACATTTGGACTGGTCGATGACCATGGCCCATTTATGGGGCGATTCCTGCGGCTTTCTGGACTTGGTTGGAGCGGTCGGCGCGGCCGGCAGGGGAATCAATCCCCGGCTGTCGGACATACCGATGCCGATGGCCACCGCAGCGGTTGCCGCCGCGCCAAGCTTCAAAAACTCACGGCGGTCAATTTTGGTCGACATGTTCTTCCTCTTCCTTCTCGCCCTTGCTTCCGCTATTGTTGCGCTTTGTCAGGCGATCGATATAGGGAGCCAACATAGTGCCGAATACCAGTCCGATGCCGGCCGGCAGGAGATAGACAAACGGGCTGGGACCGGTCGGCGTGCTGCTGACGAAGGGGATTATTTCCTGTCGCGCCGGCGTGAAGTTGTTCGGCACACTCGTTGCGGACGGATATTCCGCTGTCGCCTGGCTGACTGCGCCCATTGCCTCATCCGTCTCGGAATGCATGTCGCCCAGGTGACAATTGTTGCATGTCACGAGGTCGATCTTGAACGAATGCACCCGCATGCCGTGGCCCATCATGCCGGCGTCGGGCGAATCATTGATCCGCAGGTGGCAATCAGTGCACAGCACTCCCTCGCTGGCGTGACCGGTGAAAGAGTAGTAGTGCCCCTCGGTATTATGACAACTATTGCATAACTCCTGGGAATTCTTCACCTTGAGCTTGGCGGTATGAGGGTTATGACAGGAATTACAGGTCATGCCCTGCTCGCCATGTTCACTGACTTCCCATTGAGCGAACGTATCAACGTGGCAATCACCGCACAGACGGGAAGATACATCGGTGGGCATGTAGGCGTCGGGATGTCCGGCGGGAACCGGCGAATGGCAAGTCAGGCAGCTGACGCCGCCTTCGACGAATTCGCCCGTTGTCGGGTTGAAGCCCGTGGTGTGGCACGCCAGGCACTCTTTCGGGCTACCTTGCGCGGCCCATTCATTCTGAAATTCCGAGTTGATGAAAGCATTACCGTGGGCGCTGTCTTCCCAATAGCCGCGCAGCCCTTCATGACAACCGACGCACTCCTGGGAGTTGGGTTCCGGGGTCGCGTGTTGCATGGGCGGCGCAGCATTTGCCTTGGGGATGGCCACAAACGCCAGGATCATCAGCAGCGTGCTGAAGAGCACGCCGTAGCCGATCCGTTTGATTTGTTGGCTTGTCATCAGTTTCAAAACCTCCTCCATGACCGATCGGGGAGACCGGCTGGATGATCATTATGAGCAACTACAGGTAGTATAAGGGGCGGGGAGGGTCGGGTAAATCGGGCGATCCCCCAATTTTGGGCTGAGCGGGCATGGGGAAATCCCCCATACCTGGGTCCCCTGTAGCACAAGCTGTCAGCTTGTGAACTCGACTCCATCGCACCCCAACCATTACAACTTCGACCCAAGCCGTGCAGCTGTGGCACGAGCTGTCAGCTTGTGAACCTAACTCCATCGCACCCCAACCTGTCCAGCTTGCTACCGCACTCCATCCGATCCGGCTTACATCCACAACCTCTCCCCATCCCCCATGAGAACAACCGCCCGCAACTCCCTCCCGCATGGGGGAATCACCTCACACAGAAATGGCCGGTTCGCCCGATTTACTCCGGGGAGCCGATCGCTTACTCTAATGGTAAGCGAGGTTGTTTAATCGACAGGTGTCATCAAGAAATCAACACCCGAAAACAACGACCGGAAGAGAGGAAAACCATGAACGAGTTTCAAGCCATTACCGTAGAGATTGTTTTCTTCGTCTTGCGCTTCGCGATCCCGGTCCTGATCATCTACGGATCCGCCCGGCTGGTGAAGCATCTGCTCCGTTCGAAACCGGACGAGGACGAGAAGAAAGAAATCGCCCACTGAAAATATCCGATTACCCACGCGCCCGTTCTCAGGACGCGATTACAACAATCCAATCATCAATCCTGTGAGAAGGCCGGCCGATTAAACTCAGCCGGCCTTTTGCCTGTTGGCCCACCATCCCCATAACGGCCGCCCGGGACGCGAAACGGGGGCCGTGCCTCGCAAGACACGACCCCCGTTTCAGTCGCCAAGTAAGCGGTCAAGGGCGAGCGACTTTTTCGGCCGCCCGCGCCCGACCAAAACCGATTTAAATCAATTCCCCCATGTGCGGACCGGCGCGCGCGTCAGACTGGACACGTCGCCGTTCACGGCCTCGATGGAGTCAAAGAGGACCTGGATCACATAGGTGGAGTTGTGGGCAAAACCGCCGGGATCCTTCTGCGAATCCTGGTAGTTATAAGCCGCGCGCAGCAGGTTGGGCGTCCAGGATGCAAACCCGCCCTCATCGTCGTTGATTCGGCCATTGCCGTCCGTATCGGCGAACCAGTACGGATAGGCATGGGAATCATACAGGATGGGGGTGCCGACGACCTCGATCGAGTAGGCCTGGATCGCCGCGTAGAGCAAGTTGCGCAAGGTATCGATCTCGCCATAGACACCCTCGGTCGTGTCGCCGTCGCCATCGTAGTCCACATCGGTCATGCGGATGCTGCGCAGCCCTTCGAGCGTTTCCGCGCCCTGGTGGCATTCGGCGCAATCGTCGATGACGATCTGCAGCGAGTGGGTATCGTGGCATTCGGTGCACGAGTTGAACACGCCCACGTGCTGGTTCTGGCCGGTGTATTCGCGACCGGCGAACTCGTACGCGCCCTTGACATCGGTGCCGAACAGCGTCGCCCCGGCGGCGTAGTAGTGGATGTTGAGGAACCGCAGATTCTCATCCACGACATCGCCGGGCTTGTCGCCGATAAGCGTGTTGACGCTGACGGTCGACTCGCGGCCCTGATGGCAATTCATGCACATATTGGCCGCCGAATCGCGCTCGCCGAATGACACCGTCTTGCCGCTGGGGAACTTCACATTGGGAACTTCGAAGATGGTGAAGTTCTGCACGTCGTCATGGCACGTGCCACAGCTCAACCCGTTGCTGGACGGCTGGCTGGTGACCACACCCTCAGTGATGAACTGTGGCTGGCCGCCGGCCGAGTGGCACTTGGCACACGAGCGAGGCACGACGCCGCCCTCGGCGTCCCAATGGCGGAAGGCTTCCTCCGATCCGGCAAAGTGTCCCATGTCGATACGGGAAGCCGTGCTCAGATCGACCGGTGTTTCCACGGCCGCATTCAGGTCATTGATCGAATCGTACAGTAACTGAATGACGTATTTGCCGCCGTGGGCATAGACGCCGGGATCCTTTTCGGAGACCAGGAAGTTATAGGCGGCCTTGGACAGGCGAGCCGTCCAACTCTTGAACGCGTTGGGGAAGATCGCCTCGCCCTCGTTCAGCGTCCCATCCATGTCGGTATCGACGAAGAAATAGGGATAGGCCGTGTTGCTATAGCCAATCATCGAGTCGGTCTTCTCCATCGAGTACGCCTGCATGGCTGCATAGAGCTTCTCGCGCAGACCGTCGATCTCGAATTTGATACCTTCCTTCATGTCACCGTCGCCGTCGTAGTCGACAAGCGAGCCATTCATACGGATGTTGGCCAGGTCCTCAGTCGTCTTGGCATCGGCATGGCACGCCTGGCACTGCTCGAGGTTGAGTTCGAGCGTGTGCATATCATGGCACTCGATGCAGGTGTTATAGGTGGGGACATGGTCGAAACGCGCGTCATAGGACAGGCCATCATATTCATAGCCGCCCTTGACCAGCGTACCGTACTGCGTGGCAGCCGCGGCGTAATAATGGATATTTGTGAAGCTCAGATCTCCGGTGACGACATCCACCTTATCGGTCACGCCGGCATCGGCGATGAGCTGGTTGACCGAGACAGTGGACGCGAGGCCCTGATGGCACACCATGCAACGCGCTTCATCGCCCAGATCGGCGATCTCGATGCCCGAGGGGAACATCACATTGGTCTTGGTGAGGGTCACCTCATTGTGGCAAGCCGTGCACTCGATCGTGGTGCCGATCGGCGCGGGAGCATCGACCAGACCTGCCGTGCTGCCGTCAGCCCCCAGGTAGTCGATGTATCCGGGCGAGCTATGGCACCGGGCGCACTCGGTGGGCACTTCGGCCGGGTCGTCCTCGTTCCAATGATTGAAAGGCTCTCCCTCGGCGTTGTTATGCCCGGAGTTAGCCCACTCGTCATAGAACGGAACGGCCACCGAAGGTCCCGTCGACACAGGCACCTCGACCACACGAGTGACTTCAACCTCGGTGACAGCCGGGGCGCTTTCTCCCGCGGGGGCAGTCGTCGCCTGGGCGACGGCTTCGTTGCCCGCCGCGGGTTGGCCCTGCCCGGTTGCCGGGCTGTTCTGGACGCTGCAAGCCGCCAACAGAAGCCCGAACAGGAGCAAAGCCGACAATAGAAAGATGAGCGGACGCTTATTGAATCTCATATTCCAAAGTGATTAACCTCCTTCAGTTAATATTCCACATGGCGATGCCGGCCGCGCGTCGCTCCCTATCCGGCCGACATCATAGAATACTGGCTCCCGCTCTTTAGGGTATGGGCGTTGCCAGTGGAACAAACACATCTCGCGTGGCTTGCGGCACAACGATAATGGCGGTGTCTTCGAAGGTGAACATCCAGATCACCAGCGCCGCGGCCATGATGACAACAATACCGGCGACGGCAAAGTAGATCTTGCGCCGTCGCGCCAACACATCGGGCGGGATGACCTTCCAGGGGTCGCCGCCTGCATCCAGCCGCTCCAGTTCGAGGGCGTGCTCCTCCTCCATGATCTTGTGTGACAACGTGCCCGTGAACATGCTCTTGTTGCGATGTTTCACCAGCACGTTGTAGAGATGCCAAATGACGATGGAAACGGCCGCCAGCACCGCCTCCCAGCCGTGGGCGATGAGGGCGACGGGAATATACGATCCGGGCAGGATTCGCGTGGCGGCGATCGGGTTCCACAGGATGAAGCCGGTGGCGATCATCACCCCCGTACCCCAGACCACCGCCCAATATTCGAACTTCTCGCCGAAGTTGAATTTGCGCATTTTGGGCGGCTCGTCGATCAAACCGAGGTTATAGGCCACCGTATCTCGCAGGTCGAAGCCGTCCTTCAGGTCGGGCAACATGCGCATGTCTTCATGCTTGACGAACAGGCGATAGGCCGATGTCAACAGATGATAGATAGTCCCCAGGATGAGCACGACGGCCGACCAGCGATGGATCATCCGCACGACCTCAATGCCGCCCAGCAGGGCAATCAGCCCCTGGGACAGCGGCGAGAACGGGAACTTTTGCGGCAACCCGGTAAGGCACAGGATGGTGAAGCTGATGAGCAGGGTCATGTGCTCGGTCCGCGCCATCAGTCGGAAGCGCGGATATTCCGGCTCGCCGTCGGCCGTGTAATGGATCAGATCGCTAGCGGGCGACGCCTGGGGTATCTCCGTTTCGACGGCGGCCGCCGCGGGAGCAGTCTCATCCGGCACGGCGACTTCGGCCGCGGCAATATCGGCCGGGGGTGGCGGAGGCGCCAGCGACGGAGCCGAAATCGTCTCGGAGACCGCCTCGGCTGATACCTGTTGGAGATCGCGTGTTTCTTCGTTCATTCAAACCTGACTAATCCGGCTCTACCGGCCGCGTGCCTGACGGTAAACATCGGTGCCGACCAGAAACAGCAGGAATACGACCGTGCCGGGGATCACTGTGGCGTAGAAAATGCTGACCAGAAGCATCAGCGGGTTATTGCGCAACGACGGCCGATGATGTCCCGTCCAGGAGTCGGAGAAGTTGGTCGTCGCGCCGGGATGGCATTGCTGACAGGTGACCAGCAAGTTCTCCTTGATGCCCGAATCGGGATCGCTCGCCCGCCTGATGTTGTGCACCCCGTGACAATCGAAGCACACCGCCTTGCCCGTGGGCACGTCGGGATCGTTGGATTGGAAGATGGTCACGGTTGTGCCGTGGAAATCGTCCACGTAGGTATCAAAGACGTCGGTCGAGATCCCGTATTGCTCCATCAACTCCGCGTTGCCGTGGCAGGAAGCGCACAGCTCGGGGGAACGGTTGCGGAACATGGCGGCCGTGGGATCGCCGATGCTGTGGACGCCGTGACACTCAATGCACGTCGGCACGTCGGGATTGTCGTCCGCCAGCAGGGCGGCCCCGTGGACGCTCTCGGCGTACTCATCAAAAATGGTGCTGTGGCATTGGCGGCAGGTCTCCGAGATGCGGGAGCGCGGCTCATTGGGCACGGGCGTGGTGTGGGCGCCATGGCAATCGACGCAGGTGGCGGCGTCGAGATTGCCTTCGGCCAGCGCCCGGGCGTGGGAGCTGTCCATTTGGCCTTCGTGCTGCGTCTCGTGGCAGCGGGCGCAAAGTTCGGACTGTTGAATTGTGTAAGCGCGAGCTGAGTCAGCTTGCAGAGGAGAGTGGGGGAGGTCGTAGTCCTGGTGGCAATCGTTGCAGGCCAGTTCCTGCCAGTTGTTGTCTGCCCCGTGGACGGATGCATTCAGTTCGTCAGGGTGGACACTGGTCGAAACAGTATCTCCGTTAGGAAATGTCATGGTTTGCCCGGGAGGACTGTGACAGCCAATGCAGAAATCGGTGTTGACCTCCCGCTGGGCAAATAGCCCCGCCTCGACATGCAGACTCAGACGGATGGGATCGACCAGATCAACGCCGACGTTAGTGTGGCAGTCGGCACAGACGCTTGTCGACGCCGGCAATTGCCACGCGTTCATGGTTTGCACCTGATGGGAGCCGTGGCAATCGGTGCAGACGACCGACATGCCGGACTCGGAAGCCGCCGGGTCGAAGCCGCCGGACCATTCCGGCCCCGGGTGGGCGGTCAGGTGCGGCGAGTGGCAGCGGACGCAGGCTTGCGATTGCGACAGGGCGAACGCCCGGAAATCAAAATCCTCCATCGGCGCATGGGGGAAGCGATAGGCCGTCCCCGCGTGACAGGCGTCGCATCCCAGCGATACGCCATTGGCCGGGCCATGGGCCGAGGCGCTCAGCGCGGACAGATCGACACGCGCGGAGCGGGTCTCACCCGACGGAAAGACGATCTCCGCGTCGCTCTCGCCATGACAGGAGCGGCAGGCGACCGAGGCGGAGGTGGGCGGGTGGGGGTCGGTCTGGAATGGGACAATCGCTTCGACCGCCGGTGGCCGGACGACGGTGACCGTCTCCGTCCGATAAACCGGCAGGCTGTCGGCGCGCGTCGTTTCGGCGTGGGCAAGGGCCGAGACCGCCGCCATCACGGCGAACAGGATCAGGGCGATATGACGCAATCCGGTTCCAATCGAACGTCGTCGCATACGGTCCATCTCTCAAGTCCCCGATTTCAACCGCCCCAAGTCTCAGGGGGCGGCCGAGGCTTCTCCCCCATTGGCGGACGGCTGCGAATCATGATAGCCGTCGGCCGCGGCCAGCAGCACGCCGTCGGATAGCGCAGGGCCGATCCCCAGCTCGCTGTTGTGGCATTGGCGGCAGGCCGTATCCAGCCCAAGTTGGGGCAGGACATTGCCGCCGGCGTCGAACTGCCCCATCTGCGCAGCGTTGATCGTCACCTGATGGGTCTTCATGTCGGCCATGAACGAGCCGGGCGCGCCGAGGGCGTTCTGAATCAGCTGGGGCATGTGGCAGGTATCGCAAGCCACCCGAATCTGCCGGTGAACCTTGTCTTCCTGCGCCTGGCGGAAGTGGCAGTTGGCACAGGTGGCTCTCAACGCCGTCTGGCGACTTACTTCGCGTGGGGCGGCGGCGCCGACGTGGGGGTCATGGCAATCGACACAATCGAGGATCGCGTGCTTGCCGGGGAAGAGGTCGCCATATTCGTGTTCGGTGTGCTGGATGAAACCATCGGCCGCCACGACATCGCCCGACATGTGGCAGGCGCGGCACTCCTGGCCATCGCGCGAGACGCGGGGGCTGAAGGCGAAGGGATTGTTGACGTGCAAACTGCCGGGGCCATGGCACGCTTCACATTGAACACCCGGCTGGGCGAACGTGCCGCTCATCCCCGTCTGGGCACTATCTGTCCCCTGAGGATTGAACCCAGTGGCGTGGCAAGCGCCGCAATCGAAGGAGAGTTCCTCGCCGGGATGATAGGCCGCAAAGTCGCCGCCGGCCTCCAACAGATTATTGTCGAGATTAAACTGCGCGGCCTCGCCGGTGACGAGGAATCCGTCCTGATCGACGAAGAGCGCCTTCCACCGGTAGCCACCGACGACGTAAGACACATCCGCCCAGGTCATGTCCGCGGGCGGTTTGCGAACTTCGCCGGATGGGATGCGAGGAGCCTGACCGTCAACCACCGGCGTGAGCGCCCAGGCATGGCCGCTGCGGCTGAACTGTTCGAAGGTATCGGTGTGGCACTTGGCGCACGTCTCCGAGCCGACGAACTCCGGCGGGGTGAAGCTGATGCCGTCCGTGCCCGCAGGCCCGGCAAGGCCTGCTGTGCCCGCCGGTCCGGTCGGGCCGGGAGGGCCTTGTGGCCCGACATTCCCTTGGGGACCTTGCGGACCGGGACGACTGGAGCAGGCCGCGAGCACCAGCGCCAATAATGCCGTAACTAGAATTGAAGCCGTCCGAACAGCTTTCATCATGGTCTCCCTTGGTCTCCCGCGACCGGCAGAGGAAATTCGCCGGTCGAAGTTTCACAGTATATCGCCGGGCCGATATATTGCCAATAATAACCCGGCGAGATGTTCCATCCCGGAGTCGCCAACCATGCATAATTTTGCTAGGGTTTGGCGGCCTTCCGCTCATCTTCAGGGGTCGAATTCGATTAAAAAGGGGGGTTGAGCTATAATATACGATGGTATTCGTCCTCCGGACAGCCCGCAGCCGCATGGAATAATCGATGCGGAATCGGTCGCAATCATCATGATTTTGGCGCGCACCGGAGCGCAAAAACGGGCATGCAGACAACCGGAGCCGGCGGAGGTTCAATTTGGAGATCGGCACAGTAAACAGCATTGACATCAATCAGGAGATGCGCAGCTCCTATCTGGATTACGCCATGAGCGTGATCGTGGCGCGCGCATTGCCGGACGCCCGCGACGGGTTGAAACCGGTGCATCGCCGCATCCTGTACGCCATGTACGACATGGGTCTGCGGCCCAACACGCCCCATCGCAAGAGCGCCCGTATCGTGGGCGAGGTGCTGGGCAAGTACCACCCCCACGGCGACAGCTCGGTCTACGACGCGATGGTGCGCATGGCCCAGGACTTCTCCATGCGCTACATGCTGGTAGACGGGCAGGGCAACTTCGGCAGCGTGGACGGCGACAGCCCGGCGGCCATGCGCTACACCGAGGCCCGTCTGGCCTCCATCGCCATGGAGGTGCTGGAAGACCTCGACAAGAACACCGTCGACTTCAGCAGCAATTTCGACGAGTCGCTGGAAGAGCCGGATTTACTGCCGGCGCGACTGCCCAATCTGTTGCTCAATGGCTCATCGGGCATCGCCGTGGGCATGGCCACCAACATCCCGCCCCATAATCTGGGCGAACTGTGTGACGCCATCTCCTATTTGATCGACCGCCAGGATGATGTCGATGAGGTGACTCTCGACGATCTGATGGAGTTCGTGAAGGGGCCGGACTTCCCCACCGGCGGCGAGATCATCGGCAGCGAGGGCATCCGCAACGCCTACGCCACCGGCCGCGGCCGCGTGGTCATGCGCGGCGTGGCCACCATCGAGCCGAATCCCCGCCATCCCGAGCGGATGCAAATCAACATCACCGAACTGCCCTATCAGGTGAACAAGGCGATGCTGGTGGAACGCATCGCCGAGCTGGTGAACAAGGGCGTCATCGACGACATCTCCGACCTGCGCGACTCATCCGACCGCACGGGCACGTCGGTCATCGTCGAGCTGAAGCGGCACACCCAGCCGCGCAAGGTGCTCAACCAGTTGTTCAAATATACCGCGCTGCAATCGACCTTCGGCGTGCAGCTGCTGGCGCTGGTGGACAAGCAGCCGCGCTTGCTTTCGCTGAAGCGGGCGCTGCAGATCCACATCGATCACCGCGTGGACGTGATCACCCGCCGCACACTATTCGAGTTGGACAAGGCCGAACGTCGCCAGCATATCCTGGCGGGCTTGCTCATCGCCATCGCCAACCTGGACGAGGTTATCCGCACCATTCGCGAAGCGGCCGACGCCGACGACGCGCGCAATCAGCTGATGTCCCGCTTCGGACTGTCGGAGTTGCAAGCTACGGCCATCCTCGACATGCAGCTGCGCCGTCTGGCGGCGCTGGAGCGCCAAAAGATCGAGGACGAACACCGCGAGGTGACGGAGCGAATCGCCTATTTGCGCGGGCTGCTGGAAGACCACACCAAGATTCTGGGCCTCATCAAGGAAGATTTGGCCATGCTCAAGGAAAAGTACGGCGACGCCCGCCGGACACAGATCATGCCCGGCGCGGACGGCGACTTCGACATCGAGGACCTCATCAAGGACGAGGATGTGTTCGTGTCGGTGACGCGGCGCGGCTACATCAAGCGCACGCCGGTGTCGGTCTATCGTCGTCAATCGCGCGGCGGCAAGGGCCTGATCGGCATGACCACGCGCGACGAGGACGAGCTGGAGCATTTCTTCGTCGCCGGGACGCTGAACACCATCCTGTTCTTCTCCGATCTGGGCAAAATCTACGCCACCAAGGCCTACGAGATCCCCGAGCTGGACCGGACGGCCAAGGGGGTGTCGCTGATGAACATCCTGCCGCTGTCGCCGGAGGAGAAGATCACGGTGGCCCTGCCGGTGCATGATTTCAGCGACGGCAAATACCTGATTATGATCACCCGCATGGGGCGCATCAAGCGGGTGGAACTGGGCGTGTTCGCCAACGTGCGGCCGAGCGGCCTCATCGCGCTCAATCTGGAGGAAGGCGACAGCCTGCGGTGGGTGAAAATGACCCAGGGCCATGAGGATGTCATCCTTGTCAGCCGGCAAGCCAAGGGGATCCGCTTCAACGAGGAAGCCGTGCGGCCGATGGGACGGACGGCGGCGGGGGTGAACGCGATGCGCCTCGACAGCTGGGATCAGCTGGCGGGGGCGGACGTAGTGACGCCCGACGACGATCTGCTGATCATCACCGAGAAGGGTATCGGCAAGCGCACCCCGCTGGAGGAGTACCGGCAGCAGGGACGCTACGGACAGGGCGTGAAAGTGATGGCCATCACGCCGGAGCGGACGGGAGCGATCGTCGCCGCGCGGGTGGTGTCGCCCAAGGACGAGGTGACGCTCATCTCCACCGGCGGGATTCTGCTGCGCATGTCGGGCGCGCACATCTCCCAACAGGGGCGCGCGTCGCAAGGCGTGCGGGTGATGGACCTGCGCGACGGCGACACGGTGGCCTCGGTGGCCGTCATCCGCGAGACGCGACAAGCGGTGACCGACGCCGAGATGAACGGCGGGACGGCGGAAGCTGTCGCCGCACCGGAAGTGGCTATTACGGCCGAAGCCGCGCCGGAGTCGAACGGAACGGGGTAGGCGAGAGGTTTTATTTAACCCAAAAGCAAAAGGGGCCGGCTAAATTGCCGGCCCCTTTTCGTTGGTGAGAGTCAGGAACGCCGAAACCTGACTCTCGTTAAAAGGAGGAGAAGAAGAAGAGATTTTTACCCTTCATGGACTATTCTACGATGAAATGTCAATCGTCGCTGTACGCGGGGGCTACGAGCAGGCTACGGGAAAGCGACGCTTGTGAATAAATTCACGATTAGCCCCCAGCAGGATGAAAGAGACAAAGGGCGGATGCCGCCGGTCGCCTCCCCCTGCCATGTGTTACAATCCCACCCCATGACCCGCCTCACGCGCTACCACGCGCTGGCCTTCATGACCCTCGCCCTGTTCGTGGCTGCCGCCCTGCGTCTGCCCGCGCTGACGGCCATCCCGCCCGGCGTCCACTACGACGAAGCCGCCTACGGCCTCAACGCCGGCGACATCGGCTTGCGCGGCGACCGGCCGATCTTCATCCCCAGCTTCACCGGCCGCGAGCCGCTGTTCCTCTACTTCACCGGAGCCATGGCCCGCGCCCTGGGCAACACGCTCTTCGCCTTGCGCCTGACTTCGGCCTTCGCCGGCCTGCTGACCATCGCCGCCACCTACTGGCTCGGCCGCGAGATGCTGGCCGACCGGCGTATCGCCATGCTGGCCGCCGCCTTGCTGGCCGTCAGCTTCTGGCACGTCCTGTTCAGCCGCCTCGGCTTTCGCGTCATCAGCCAACCTCTGCTGCAGGCCCTGGCCGTGGCCGCCCTCTTTCGCGGCTTGCGCGGCGGCCGTTGGCCGTGGCTATGGCTGGCCGGACTGCTCATCGGCCTGACCGCCTACACCTATCTGGCGGCGCGCCTGTTTCCCGTGCTACTGGCCTTTGGCCTGTTACCCTTGCTGTTTGGGCGTGGCCCGGGCGGGTTTGATGCGGGTCCCACCCGCGCCCTTCGCTGGAAACAGGTCTTCCTCGTCGCCCTCGTAGCCCTGCTGACCGCCCTGCCATTGCTGGGCTACTTCGCCCTGCATCCCGATGCCTTCTGGGTGCGCATCGGCCAGGTCGCTCCCGGCGCGCAAAGCCTCTCTCTCGGCCAGAGCCTGTTGCGCTCCCTCGGCATGTTCTTCCTGCGCGGCGATCCGTACCTGCGCTTCAACCTGCCCGAACGGCCGCTGTTCAACTTCATCACCGGCGGGCTGCTGCTGGCCGGCTGGTTGCTCTGCCTGTGGCGTTATCGACGCTTCCCCTACGACTGGCAGCGCGCGGCCGTGCTCCTGCTGCTGCTGGCCCCGCTGATCATGCTCCTGCCCACGGCCTTGGCCGTCAACGAGATCGTCCCCAGCAACTTGCGTGCCCTGGGCCTCATTCCGTTCATCTTCTTCCTGCCGCCCATCGGCCTCATCGCCCTGCTGCGCGACGTGGAGCGACGCGCCCCCCGGCTGGCTCTGGCGCCCGCCCTGTCCGCCGCCTTGCTGCTCGTCCTGCTCATCGGCGGAACCTGGACGCAACACCTCTACTTCAACCGCTGGGCCGCCCAGCCCGATCTGCTGCTGATCAACGACGGCGACATGACCGCCGCAGCCGCCTGGCTGGACGAGACCCTGGCCGCCATTCCACCCGACGAACAACCGACCGTCTACGTGGCCTCGGTCCACTATCGTCATCCCACCATGGCCTTCCTGAGCGCCAACTACGACCGCGTCAAGTGGCTGCCGGGCAGCCACGCGCTGGTCTTCCCCGCCGCCGGCCCCGCCCTCTACCTCTATCCGGCCAACAGCCCCGCGCCGGATTGGGCTTTGCCCTGGCTGGAGTGGGAGGGGCCACCGGAAGTTATCACCGCCGGGAATGGCGTCGAATTGTTCCGCGTCTATCGGCTAAGCCGGCCGCCGGTATTTTTGGCGGCGCCGGATGGACTCGAGAACTTCGGCGGTGTACTCACCCTGAACAATATCTTCACTGCGCCGGCCGCGCCGGACGAGGTTTTACCGGTGATGCTAAGCTGGACGGTGACGGCCGCCCCCGGCGCGAGCGGCTCGTTGGAGACGTTCGTCCATCTGGAGGATTTCACCGACCACCGCTGGAGCCAGATCGATCAGGACGGCTATCCGGCCGAGCAATGGGAATTGGGCGAGACGATCCTGGAGCAGCTCGACCTGTCGCTGCCGGCGGGCCTGCCGCCCGGCAACGGCGAGCTATACCGGCTGCGCATCGGCCGCTTCAACCCTGCCGATGGGGAGCGCCTGGCTCGCGTCGACGCCAACGGCGGCTTCGCCGGCGATTCGCTGCTCAGCCACACCGTGGTCATCCGCCCCGGCCCGCCGCCCGATCCGTTGCCCCGGCCGCCTTTCCCGGTCGACGAACCGGCGGCCGAGGGCTTGCGCTTCCTTGGCTATGAGCGTGACGCCCTGGCAGCCGAGACCGGCGAGATTGTGGCGCTGGCCTTGTGGTGGGCGGCCGACACGGCGCTGTCGCCCATGACGATCGATCTGTCGTTGGTCGGGCCGGACGGCGCGCGCCACCCCCTGGGCCAGTCACAACCCGCCTACAATACCTACCCCTTCTCCCAGTGGCCGACGCCCGCCTTCATCATCGACCGGCAAGCCTTCCGCGTACCCGACGAGCTGCCTTCCGCCGATTATCGCTTCCAGCTCGAACTGCGCGACGAGTCCGGGCAAGCGATCTACGCCGCCGACCTCGGCCCGCTGGTCGTGGAACAAACCGAGCGCCTGTTTGAACTGCCTCCGTTTGACCAACCTGTCGGAGCCTTTTTCGGCGACATGATTATGCTGGCCGGCTATTCCCTGACCGCGGGGGACGAAACCCACACGCTGGAACTGGTTTGGCAAGCGGCCGCCCAACCGGCGGCCGATTACACCGTCTTCGTCCACGTGCTGCGGCCCGACGGCACCTGCTGCGTCTGGCAGGCGGACGCCATGCCGCGCGGCAGCACCTACCCCACCTCCCGCTGGCGGCCGGGGGAGGTGGTCATCGATACGTATGAGATCGCCCTGCCGGAAGGATCGCCAGCCGGAGAGTATGCGATTGAGGTGGGGCTTTATATCGCCGAGACGGGCCGGCGACTGGGGGTGACGGTTGACGGACAACCCGCGGGAGATACGGTGAGGCTGGAAACCTCCATTGAGGGTTCTACTAGCGGACCTGATTGATCTCGCTGACTGAAGCCGGCGTCAGCCCATAGTACAACACATCGGGATCGATGTCGGCGCCATTAGGCCAGGAGAGTATTCCCCTGCTGACGGTCACCTGACGGAACATATCCGGGTTCTCAACAAGCTCATCAAATACTGGCCCATGCATCAGGGGGGTTAAATCTATCTGTCTTACACTGCCGTCTTCAAATTCGACCTGCACGATTCGTCCCTCGACAATCATCGCCTGGCGTACACGAACCAGTTTTTCCAGGTTGGTCATCGGTTACTCTCCCTTTCAATCGAGCGGCATGATGGTTGCAAGGCGTTCGCCGGCTTTGGCGCGGCCTACCCAATGAATCGGCTGATCTACGGCATTATACCACACTCAATCACAAGGAATCTCTACGGGGGGACGGCCGTCTGTGGGCAGGGTGCGGAGCCTCAACCTGTTAGCTGTAGCTCAAGCTGTTAGCTTGAGAACAATCCAACCTCAGCCTGACAGGCTGAGCTACAGTTGGTCTTCCGGCACGGTTCGCGATTTAATCAACGTATGACAGTCATTACCCCCATAAATATTAACTTGATTTACTTGATTAACTTTACTAACACGCTCTTCCTGGGGGATATAAGAAAGTAAATCAAGTTATTAAAGATAATATCAGGGGGTATAACTGACGTGAGCCTTGATTAAGGCTCTGCGAGCCGGCGGCCAACGGCCGTAGCGCAAGCTGTTGCGTGTTGACGAAATAATCACGTATCGCTGCCGGGCGGAATCAATCCCGAGCACACGGAATAAATTCCGTGGCTGCCAGGCGAAACCGGCTAAAGCCGGTTGGCGGAGCATTTCTGGAAACGTGTTTCAACACGTTTCGCCTAACAGCGGCGGATTTCAATCCGCCCTGGCCCGCCGGCGTGATACGCGATAAATTTGTTGATGTTCAATAGTTTGCGCGACAGGCGCCAGAGCGATATG
Organism: Promineifilum sp.; assembly: GCA_018058545.1. Classification (GTDB taxonomy): domain Bacteria; phylum Chloroflexota; class Anaerolineae; order Promineifilales; family Promineifilaceae; genus Promineifilum. The sequence continues at coordinate 69,831 of JAGOZU010000001.1, forward strand.
TGACTGATTTGTTAACGTACAAAAAGGGGGAGCAGACTTCAGATGAAACCCTCAACGGCCGCGTATAATCTGGTCGATGATCCAGAAAACCAGACTCCTGTTACTCGGCTTGCTCCTGTTAGTCGCCTGCCGGAATGGGTCGCCTGCCCCGACCGCAATCCCGCCGGCGGAAGCGACGATAGCGTCGGCAGCAACGGCCGTAAGCGACTCTTCGGTGACGAGCGCAGCCCCCACGACCGCGTCCGGCGACCAGATCTTCGTCCCCATCGCCCCCGGCGGGGGAACCTTGCCGGCCCCAACCGTCCCGGCCGCCGCCTATCCGGTCCAACCGGTGGCAACTGAAACGCCCGCCGCCCCAACCCCCACCCCCGAACCGGAGTATCCCGTCTACATCGGCCCGCCGCTGAATCGCGACGAGGTCGGCATCCAGATCTATCTCCACCGGCAGGACGTGCGCGATCTGCTGCGCCATCTGGAAGCGCTCGATGTCGGTTGGGTCAAGGTGCAGGTGTCGTGGAAGCTCCACGAGCCACGGCCGGGTGAATACAACGAGGAGCTGTTCGGCGAACTGGATCGACTCATCGACGGAGCCAACGGTCAAAACATCAAGGTGTTGCTCAGCGTCAGCAAGGCCCCGGAGTGGAGCCGCCCGACGACGGAGATGGACGGCCCGCCGGGCGACTACGGCCTGTTCGAGGGGTTCATGCGCTATCTGGCCACGCGCTATACGGGTAAGGTGGCCGCCTACGAATTGTGGAACGAGCCGAATTTGCAGCGCGAATGGAACGGCACGCCCCTCAACGCGGCCGACCTGGTGGAACTCATCCGTCGCGGCGCGGCCGGTACGCGTTCGGCCGATCCGGCCGCGCTCATCATCAGCGCCGCTCCGGCCACGACCGGCATCAACGACGGCGTGAACGCCACCGACGACCGCGTCTATTTCGGGGCGATGCTGGCCGCGGGTGTGGCCGGCGTGGTCGACGGCATCGGCGTCCACCCCTACGGCTGGGCCAACCCGCCCGACAGCCGCGCGGCCGACGCGACCCAGGTATCCTCATCCCACAACAACCACCCCAGCTTCTTCTTCGCCGACACGCTGGAGGATTACCGCGCGATGCTGGTGACGGCGGGCGCGGCCGATCTGAAGCTGTGGCCGACCGAGTTCGGCTGGGGGACGTTCGAGGGGCTGCGTACGAGCGAGGGCCAACCCGCGCCCCCGCCGCCCGGCTCCGAGTTCATGGCCGACAACAGCGAATGGGAGCAGGCGGTCTACACCCTGCGCGCCTTCGAGATGGGCAACGAACGGGAGTGGGTCGGGCCGATGTTCCTGTGGAATCTCAACTTCACCTCCGCGCTGGGGCCGGAGTTCCAGGAGGTAGGCTATAGCCTGTTGCGGTTCGATGGGAGCCGACGACCGGTGTATCGGGCGTTGGAACGACGGGCAGAGTAGCTAGTCCACCAGCCAATTTTCAACGGACAGGCCATCGAAACGGAAAAAATCGGCCGTATTGGCTGTTACCAGTATCAAATCATTCACTGCAGCGATGGCGGCGATTTGTCCATCGGCAAAGGAGGGGGGTTGCCCCAGACGAGTCAAACGTGCTCGCTCGCCGGCGTGCCACTGCGCAGCGCGGACGTCATAGGTCAGGATCGGAATCGTCGGTAAGACGACATCAAAAAGATACCGCTCGATCACCTCACGTCGCTTCGATTCCGGCAGCCGCCGGCAGCCGAACAGGAGTTCGTGCCAGACAATTGAGGCGATGGCTATCCGCCCTTCATATTCCCGAAAGTGTTCCAGAAGATTGGAATTAGGGGATTGCCGCAGCGGCTCGGATAGGGCGTTGGTGTCCAGCAAATAGGCCGCGTTCACAACTCCGGCTCCCGGCCCGGATCGTCATCCCGTATTCCTTCGAAGATCTCCGGCCCCAGCGCCATGTCGTCGAGGTCCATATCCTGTCGAAATCGCTCCAATGCGTCCAGGAAAGAGCCGGCCTGTCGCGTCAGCCGATGGTATTCGTCAATGGACAGAATGACCGCCACCGGCTTGCCCCGGCGCGTGAGTTCGACGGGCGACGTCTTCTCGACATCGCGGACGATGGCGGTCAGGTTATCGCGGGCTTCGGCTAAAGAGTAGGTGCGCATGGGTTTTTCCATAAAGAATCGCTTATGGCTATCTGGATGGCTATATTATGACTAGAAATCGCGTAAAAATCAAACGCGGTATGATATGACACAATTATCACTACAGGCGTGACCTACGGTTTCAGCATGTGTTATACTTTTCTGATATACCATCAATCAGAGGCAAAATGGACTGGCAGAAGCGCATTATAATCGATCCCGAAATTTTGGTCGGTAAGCCGGTAGTGAGAGGTTCGCGTCTTGCAGTGGAATTTCTCGTGGGCCTCATGGCCCAAGGATGGAGCGAAAACGAAATTTTGCGCAATTATCCCGGCCTTGAGCTCGAGGACCTTCGCGCCTGCCTGGCTTATGCGGCGGCTGCTCTGCGCGAAGAGCGTGTTTACCCAATTGCCATGTAACGGGTCTTATGCGCTTGTTGGCCGACGAGAATTTCCCGGGGGAGGCGGTTGAGGCATTGCGCAAAAATGCTCATGATGTGGTGTGGGTTCGCGCAACCATCCCGGGTAGCGGTGACGAGACAGTCTTGGCGCTCGCTCAGGCCGAGAGCAGAATTCTGTTGACTTTTGATAAAGACTTTGGTGAACTGGCCTTTCGCAGTAAAATGCCCGCGTCAAGCGGAGTAATCCTGTTCCGAATCGGAATGCCTTCGGCCGGACACGTCGCTGAAACAGTCGCCAGAGTCATTGACAGCCGCGATGATTGGGTAGGTCATTTTAGCGTTGTCGATGACCGCCGTATTCGGATGGCCCGATTGCCCGCAAGCCAAAAATAGCGCGCATCCTGAATTAACATGTCAGGGTTGCCGTGCACGCGAAAACAGTAAGAACGATCCCCCTGGTCAAAAACATCACCCTCTCGGCCGGCGAGGCCCTTATCCATGTGGCGCGGCGTCATTTCGCCAGCCTCACCCATTCGCCGCCAACTCCCGCCATCGCGCCACATACCGCTCCAGATGCGCCTGCCCCTCGGCGATACGCTTGCTCAGCAATTCGCGCACCCGCGCCACCTCCGCTTCGTGGGTCGCGTCGGAGAAGTGCCCGGCGAAGTGGGCCGCGCGCAGCCACAACAGGTAGGTCGTCAGCGCGTCGAACTCGTTGTACTCGACGATGTGTCGCACGTCTCCGGCCAGCCACAGGTCGATGACGTTGTCACCACTGGTGTCGATCTTGCCGGGGATGCCGCAGGCCGCCGCGAACTCGTGCAGGCTCGGCGTGGCCTTGCCCCACCCGCCAACGACCTCCTTCAGATCGATATGCCCCTCGTTATACTTGTTGAAGTAGTCCAACCCCTCCCAATTCTTCTCCGGCCGGTGACTGAACCCGGCCGCGACCACACCTTGGGCGATTCCGCGCTGAACAAGGATCGGCAGGTCGGATTCGCGCGAGTTGAAACCGACGATCTGCGGCCGGGGGTTTGCATCGCCCAGACCACGCAGGAAACGGCCGATTAGCTCGCGCTCGTCCATTGGCCCATCAGGCGGCAGCGAGAAGAGCGACAGGCCCACGCGGCCGCCCTCGTGAACGCGGCGAATGACCACGGCCATTGACACCACGCGGCACAACATCGTCTTCAGATACGGCCGCGGGTTCTCCGGCGTGGCTCCCGCGGCAGCCCACATGGCCGCGTACACCTCGTCGTCAGGCGTGCCGGGCGGCAGGTTATAGGCGCGACGGCCGCTGGCGAGATCAGGAACCCACTCCAGGTCGAACGCCCAAACATGGTCGGAAACGGTACGGAACATGGCGCTATCCTCCTGTCGGCTACGGCTTAATCCGGCTATGGTGCCGGATTATGGCGTGCTTCGACAAATGTGTAAACCGGTAGCCACCATTCCAATTCATCGCCATCGACGTGACAGACGCCCGTCAACAAAACGATTGTAGTGTACACTATAATAGTGTACACTATCTTCATGCTCAAAAACATCACCCTCTCGGCCGACGAGGCCCTTATTCGCGAGGCGCGGCGACAGGCGGCGCTACAGAACACGACGCTCAACGCGCTGTTTCGGGAATGGCTGGAACATTACACAGGGAAAGATGAAGCCGCCGGCAAAGAGGCGGTTCGCCGGTATCAGGAACTCATGGAACGGCTCGGGCCTCGCTTTGTTCGCAAGTATACACGCGAGGAAATGAATGAGCGTCGCTGAAAACGGGGATTTATTCTTCCTGGACACCAATATATTTGTCTACGCTCAGGCGATAAACGAGCCACGAAAACAACCTGTGGCCAACGCGCTTATTGCCGAGGCGTTGCTGACGGGTCGTGGCCTGATTAGCTCGCAGGTGGTTCAGGAGTTTCTCCATGTCGCCACTCGCCATGCTGCACCGACTTTTACGCCGGATGAGGCTACCGGCTACCTGGCCAATGTTTTATGGCCGCTTTGCGGCCATTTCCCATCGCGGGATTATTATGAGCGTGCGTTACAGATCATCGAGGAAACCGGCTATCATTTCTACGATGCCCTGATCCTGGCCGCCGCCATCGAGAGCGGCTGCCGCACCCTGTATAGCGAAGACCTGCAGCACGGCCGCAAGGTTCAGGGGCTGACTATTCTGAACCCGTTCATCGACGCCGGTTGATGGCATCCGCTTCAGTCAGCCGGCAGCACTAGTCAGCGTAAAGCAGACCAAAATGCTCAATATGCTCCAGATATACGAAGCCTCCCGATCATGACCTGGTTGCAGCTCGTCGCTCTGGGCGTCACCGCCTTTGTCGCCACCAATCTTGACGATATCCTGTTGCTCGTGCTGTTCTTCAGCAACAGTCGCTATCGCGCCCGCGATGTCTTCATCGGGCAGGCGATAGGCATCGGCTTTTTGGTGATCATCAGCTTGTTCTTGAGCCTGGTGGTATCGACTATCCTGCGGCCTTGGGTGGGGATTCTGGGGTTGCTCCCTGTCCTGATCGGCGCGCGCGAGATGATCCTCCGGCGCCACAATGCCGACGACGGCGGTGACGCGCCCCGGCCATCGAATAAGGTACTGCAACTCGCTCCCGGTCGGGATCGGGCCTTGGCTGTAGCCGGCGTCACCGTGGCCAACGGCGGCGACAATCTTGCGGTCTATACGGCGTTGTTTTCCACGCACTCCAGCAGTGAAACTATTGTCCTGCTGCAGACATTCGTGATCCTGCTCCTGATATGGCTATATGGGGTGTACTATCTGGTCCGTCGATCGGCTGTGGCCGACAAAATCCAGCGCGTCGGTCATGCCATATTCCCCTACGCCCTCATTGCCTTAGGCATCTTCATCATGATCGAAGGATTCCGATCCTAGCACACTCTGATAAACCTCGGTCGCATTTTCGGCCAGCCTTTCCCAACCGAAGCGATCCCGCGCATCTTGCCGGGCCGTCTCCGCCATCCGCTCCCGCTTTACCCAGTTGATCAGCAACTCAACGGCCGCCGCGGCCAGCCCGCCCACATCTCCCGACGCGCGCAGCGCCCCCGTCCGACCGTCGCGCACATATTCATTGACTTGCCCCACCGCCTCGGCCACCACCGGCACACCCGCGGCCAGCATATCGGCCAGCTTAACCGGGCACTTGGCACGGTTGAGCAGCGTGTCGTCCATGAGGTAGAGGCCCACGTCGGCCGCCGCCAGCGTTTCCGGCAATTGGGTCAAATCGACCCAGCCCGTGTTGACGACAGCATCGATCAGCCCGGCCGCGGCCAGTTGCTCGTGGAAGCGGGCGCTATCGGCCTCATACAACCCCGCGCCGACGAGCAGCACGGCCATATCGGGTATGGCGGCATGGATCCCGGACAACACCGCCGCCAGCCGTCCCGTGTCGAATTCGAACAGGCGACTGTAGACGAGAACGGTCGGCCGTTCCCCCAACCCCAGCCGGGCACGAGCCGCGGCGCGAGCCGCCGGAGCGATTGGCTCTATAGGGATGCCCGGCCCGTTGGGAAGGTAATGGACGTGGGCGGGAGGAACTCCCAGGCTCCAAACGAGGCTCTCCAGCGCCCGGCTGGCGACGGTGACGGCGTGGGCATGGGTCAGGCCCCAGCGCTCTTGCCGGGCGAAAAATCGCTTTTGCAGCGGCGAATAAGGGGAGATCTCGTTCCAGCCACCCGCGCCTTCCCAGTCGTCGGTGTCCACGACCAGCCGGATGCGGCCGCGATGGAAACGCCATAGCCATTCAGCCGCCAGCCCGCTATACGCCTTGGGCTTGAAGGCGTGGACGACATCGGGACGCCAGGCAAGGGCCTCGCGTGCCATCCGGTGAGCGATGCCGAGCGGGCCGCCGCCCAAGGGGACATAGCGCAGCTCGACGCCGTCCTCCCGCCATTCGCGATCGGCCTCGGCCGGCGTGTCCCAAGGCGGCATGATCATGCGCACGGCATGGCCACGGGCAACCAGCGGCCGCGCCAAACCCAGCGCCCGGCTGCGCATGGTTTGCTTGGGATGCAGCCCAAAAGGGCCGACCATGGCGATACGCATGGAGAGGATGATACGCTATTCGGGAAGATTAAGGGAGATGACAGATAGTCGGCCGCTGACGGGCCATCGACAATGATATGACGACCATCCGTAGCCGATCGCGTTCATTCGTCATCCGTCATCCGTCATCCGTCACTCGTCATCCGTCGTTTCAAACAGGTTGCCGTTCTCACACAGCAGCTCATGCAGGCGCGGGTAATCGGCATAGACACCGCGATGATCGGGCGGCAGCAACGAACCGATGCGGCACATGATCTCATCCGTCCAGGATTGCAACCACTCGTCGCGTCCCGCTCGGGGCAAGGGCGGCACATGAAAGGATTCACCGATGCGCGCCGTAATATCAAGCCGCTGCAGCCGCTTGAGCCGGTACTTGACGACGCGATCCTCAGTGCCGACAACGCCAATGGGAACCACCGGCAGGCCGGATTTGGCGGCCAAATAGGCGGCACCGGACTTGCCCGGCAGCAACGCTTCGGTTGGACTGCGCGTGCCCTCGGGGGCCACGGCCAGCACCTCTCCGGCTTGCAGCCGTTTCAGAACGACGCGCAACGCGGCAAAATCGGCATCGAAACGGTTGACCCAGATACCGTCTACCTTGTCGGCCACGTAGCGCCAAAAGGCATATTTCTTGTACTTCTCGGCCAGAATCAATACCACATCATCCCGGTCGGCCAGCAGGATGACCAAAAACGCTTCCAGGCGACCGACGTGGTTGGCGACGATGATGAACCCGCCCTCAAAGTCGGGTACATCACCGATGATTTCAATGCGGGCGATGATTCGCAGGACGACGCGGGCGATGGCGCGAACGATGCGGAGAAACGTGTGCTTGCTCATTGGGGCATGTATTGTAGACCAAGCGCGACGGCCGACAAGAGAGACGAGACAACCTTCCTGAACTCAGATCGGTTCCTTGAAGTCATACAGCCCATTCTCGACCCGCCAGCGACGGCCGCAGGCCGGATTGGCGCAGATCAGCATCCCGTCGTCCGGTTCGCCCAGCGGTGTCCGGCACGTGGGGCAGGCGAAAAAGGCGCCGGGGTCGGCCGCCGGGCCGGAGTCGGCGCGAAGCCCATGAACGAAGACGCTGGGCGTCAGTTGCCACCACGCGCCGGTGCGCTGCAGCGCGCTGTCGAGCGAGGCCAGCGAGCCGACGGGTACGACCCGTTTGATCGGCGCGAAACGAAAGTGGGAGGCGGTCAGCGTCTCGCCCGGCGCGAAACCGGCGGCGGCCAGTCGCTCGCGAATCCAGGCGGGATGGAAGTCGAAATTGAGCGTGACGAACTCCACCGGCTCTTCGTCAAAGGGCGACCACGACTGCCGCCCAAGCCAATAGCGAATCATGGCCTTCAGGTTATGCTTGCTGGCAAACTCCAGCACATAGTTGGCCCGGGGGTGAGCGACACGGGCCAGCTCGTCGAACAACGCCGGGGCGTCGGCGGCATGATGCAGCGTGCGCACCTGCACCATCGTCTCGAATAAACAATCGACAAACGGCAATTGATACCAGTTGCCGGCTACATAGAGATAGCGCGGATCGTCGCCCAGATGCGCCTGAGCCTCGCGCAACAGGGAGCGGGAATAATCGAACAGGACAACGCGCTCGTAGCCACGGTACTCATCGGCCAGGCGGCCGAAGCCCGCGCCGACATCGAGCAGCGTGTCGCCGCGCGGCGGCATCAACCGGCGCAGGGCGATGCGCTCGACCTGATCCTCGTAGTCACGCCCCTGCCCTTGCCAGAAGCGGGCGCGATAGTCGGAGCCTTCGTAATCACAAACGGGAGTTGGGGCCGGTGTTTGGCCCGGTGGATGATTGGACATTCGCGGCATGGTAGCAGATTGGCCCTCGTCTGCCAACCCCCGCGGCCGCCGGCCGGGTTTGAAGATCCCCCCGTTTCTGTGTAACATCACCAAGTGAATCCCGCAAGGAGTCTCGCTTGAACAAAGAATTGACCATCGGTTCGACCGAGCACGCAACTGAAATCATGGCCAGATTGCGTGTCGTCCACCCCGACGCCCACTGCGCGCTCGACTATCAGACGCCGTACCAATTGCTGGTGGCCACCATCCTCTCTGCCCAGTGCACCGACGAGCGCGTCAACCTGACGACGCCGGCGCTATTCGATCGCTACCCGACGGCCGCGACTCTGGCCGGGGCCGATCCGGTGGAGGTCGAGGAGCTGGTGCGGCCGACCGGCTTCTATCGCCAGAAGGCCCGCTACATCCGCGAGGCGGCGGCGCGAATCATGACCGAGTTCGGCGGCGAAGTGCCGTCGGACATGGACGAGTTACTATCGCTGTCCGGCGTGGCCCGCAAGACAGCCAACGTTGTTCGCGCCGAGATATTCGGCCTGGCCGACGGCGTGGCGGTCGATACCCACGTCAAGCGACTGGCGGCGCGGCTGGGGTTGTCGGCCAAGACCGACCCGGTTAAGGTCGAGCGCGACCTGATGGCGATCGTCCCGCGCGAGAACTGGATCGAGGTTACCCACCTGCTCATCTGGCACGGCCGTCGCATCTGCACCGCGCGCAAGCCTGACTGCCTCAACTGCACGCTCAACGACATCTGCCCGTCGGCGTTCAAGGGAGCCGACTATCGACCATCAATAGCCGCCAAGGCCCAATAGGAGAAAGAAAATGCGTACCATGAATTTGCTGCAGAACCTGGAGTTTCATGACAATCACCCCTACGCCCAACCGCTTCACGTGGATGAGGACGGCCGGGTTATCCGCTTCATGCTGAAACCGGGACAGGTCATCGCCGAGCATGACGCGCCCAGCTCGCCGTTCTACGCGGTCGTGCTCAAGGGGCATGGCATGTTCGCGGGCGAAGACGGCGTCGAGCATGCCTTCGGGCCGAACGACATCCTGGTCTTTGACAAAGGCGAACAACATGCCGTTCGGGCGCTGGACGAGGAACTGATCTTCGTGGGCTTCCTGCACGGCGTCGAAGGCACGCGGCCGGGCAAGGTCGGCGGCCTGCTGGCCGAACGGTAGAGCCTCGCTTCTACTTGCGCCAGAGAGAGATGACCTCGGTCTGGAATGACCGCGGCCATAGATCCACCGGCTGGAAGGCCAACGGCCGGTAGCCAATCTTCGTTAATCGTTTGGCATCCCTGGCCAACGTCCCAACCTCGCCGGCGACGATGACTCGCCGGCGAGGGCGCAACCGCTCCAGCAGGGCAAATGCCGCCGGCGACAGCCCCCGCTCGGGGCGATAGACGCCCGGTCGTAATATAACTACATCCACCTCGGCCGCCTGCGCGGGGAACACTTCCTCCTCCGTCCCCTGGTAGATGGCCACTTTGTCGAAGGCGTCCAGATTCTCGGCCGCGTCGGCGACGGCGTCGGGGTTCGGCTCGACGGCAATGATCGTTCCGGCGCGTTCGGCCAGCGCCGCGGTCAGCCAACCGGCGCCGCCGGGACTTTCCAGCACGACCTCGCCCTCGGCGACCCCTGCCAGATCGACGATGGCCCGCGCCATCAATTCGGCCGCGGCCGGGTTGGCCGGATAGGGCACGCCGGGCGAGAAGCGAAACAGCCGCCCCGCGATGGTCCGCACCAGCCAGGGATCGCCGATGAGCGTCGCCGCCGTGTGGTCAGGCAGGACGATGGACACCGAGACGGGAAAATCGACGGCCAGCTCCGGCGGCTCCACATCCTCAATCTCCAGCGCGGCCAACAGGTCGTCCTCATCGCCCAGTCGCAGCGTCAACCGTCGCAGTCCGGGCAAGTCCACATCCAGATCGGGCAAGGCCGCCTCCAGCGACGGTTGCAGGATGGGGCATTCCACCACGCGAAAGACGCGCTCCTCCGTCGGTGACCAGTAGCCCAGGCCGCCCTCCTCGGCCGGAAAGAGGGCTATCGCGGCGCGATAGTCGTAGGGCGCGGGGGCGGGCAAAATGGGTCGCAGCGGCGGATTTTTCAGACCGCCGACGCGGGTCAACTGATCCAGGGCGGCCGCCTCCTTGGCCCGCAGTTCGGCGCCATAGGTCATGTGCTGGAAGTGGCAGTTGCCGCAGACGCCGAAGTGGGGGCAGCGCGGCAGGACCCGGTCGGGCGACGGCTCGATAACTTCCAGCAACTCGGCCCGGGCATAGCCGCGTTTGTCGTCGGGCACGCGGACGCGCACCGTCTCGCCGGGGATGGCGAAGGGGACGAAGATAGCGCGGCCGCCCTTGTCGCGGCCGAGGGCCATGCCCCCATGGGCCATCCCCGAAAGGGTCAGCGTCAACTCGGGCATGGGGCGATCACTCTTCCTTCTTCACCCGCGCCACTCCCTCTCGCGTGATCTGAAAGTGGTCAAAGTCGCGGGCCACGAAGGTATTGGGGAAGATCGCCCGGGCCTCGGTGCGGATCTCTCGCTCGGAGTAGCGGCGGCTAAGATGGGTGAGGATGAGGTTTTTCACCCCGGCATCGCGAGCCAGCGTCGCCGCCCGCGCGGCGGTCATATGGCCGAAGTCGGCGGCCATCTCCGCCTCGTCTTCGGTGTAGGTCGACTCAATCACCAGCGCGTCGGCCCCGCGCACGGCGTCGTGCAGATTGTCCGTCCGCCCGGCGTCGCCCACGTGGACGTACTTCGTCCCCGATTGCTCCGGGCCGAGAACCTCGTCGGGATGCACCACACGGCCGTCGGCCAGCGTCACCGGTTCGCCTCGCACCAGGATCGAGCGCTCCGGCCCAAAGGGCACGCCCAACTCGTCGGCGCGCTCGGCCAGAAACGGCCGGTGGGGCTTTTCCTGGAACAGGTAGCCCAGATTATCCGGCCCGCGATGGCTGACCTCAAAGGCGGTCAGGCTGAACTTGTCGTCGGCGCAGATGACGCTTCCCGGCCGGATGGGATGGAGGCCGATATCGATGGGCGGTCGGTGCCCGGCAAAAACGACCTTGAACAGCAGATCATGGACACGGGCCAGCGTCGCCCGCCCCCCGTAGATATCGATGCGATCCAGATTCTCCCAGCGGGCCAGGGTCGAGGTCAGGCCGCCCAGGCCCAGGATATGGTCGAGATGGCCGTGGGTCAACAACACCTTGTCCAGCCGCTTGAAACCCAAACCGCTGCGCAGAATCTGGCGTTGCGTGCCTTCGCCGCAATCCAGGAGAAAACGATAGTGGCGATGAAGGATAATATGGCTGGATAGGCCCCGTGTCGCCGTCGGCGCGGACGACGAGGTGCCCAGAAAAATCAGTTCAAACATTGTAAATCATTGGAGCAAGGCGGGTGAAGGTATCGGCCGTTTGTCACTCGACCGTTGCCCTATTTTCCACGAAAGCCGGGTTTCCGCAACAACCGGCCCGCATGACACCTCTCGGCCGCCTGTCGGATAAATAAAAAAAGGCCCGCCTTGCGGCGGGACCTTTGTAAACCTAAGGAGATGTTGGCCGTTCGCCTATTCGGCGAAGGCGACCATGACCGAGCGGAAGAGAATCTGCACATCCAGCAGGAACGACCGGTCACGAATATAGCGGGTCTCCAGCTCGACACGCTCGCCGGCACGCGAGCTATGGCCGCTCACCTGCCACAGGCCGGTCATGCCGGGCAGAACATCAGTGTAGCCCTGGATGCGATGGCCGAACTTGAACATCTCGGTGCGGGTCATCATGCGCGGGCCGACCAGCGACATGGTGCGATTCAACACATTAAACAGCCGCGGCAACTCATCGAGGCCGTAGCGACGCAGGAAACGGCCGACGCGGGTCAGGCGCGGGTCGGCGTCGACCTTGCCGTCCAGCACTTTCACCCACTGACCCCGATCGGCCATCAACCGGGCGTTGCCGTTGACATACATCGTGCGGAACTTGAAGGCGTTGAACTCGCGGCCGTGGCGACCTACGACGCGAACGCGATAGAGCGCCGGGCCGGGAGACTCGGCCTTGATGAGTACGGCGATGAGGATCAGCAACGGGGCGATGAGCACCAGGGCCATTACGGTCAGGGTGTAGTCCAGAGCCAGCTTCAGCCCGCGGTCCAGTCGCCGCATGTTGACGGTGGCTATTGTGTTGGCTGTGTTGTTGGTTTGAACCCGAATCATTTCCCTATCCTCGGTAATCGCCCGACGGCGAGACAGCCTGTTAGGCTAAGGATAGTTTAGGCGGGTTTGCTTACGAAAATTCTTACGGAAACTTACGCTTTTTTCACGCCAGGGAGAGATGCTGAGTTTTCCGGCCGCTTATGCTGAAAATGATAGCCTTTAGGCAGGAAACCGACTTACGCGGCCGTGGCGATGGCCGTGAACAGCAAGACCATCATCGCCATCGCCAGGTTAACGCGCAGGTAACGAATCTCGCGCCCGGCCAGCTTGTCATTTTCGGCCGCGGCCGTTTCCGGATGCGTCTCGGCCAGCAAGGCCAGGCGCGCCATCGCCGGGTAGAGAATAAATTGCATGTAGGCGGTCATGGCCACCATGCCGGCATAGGCGATGTGCTTCAGCAGCATGGCCCAGGCCCACAGGCTATCGACGGCCAGAAAGCCGTGATAGTTCTCATCGTTGGTCATCTGGATGAAGCCGGTGATCAACAGGATCACCAGCGCCGCGTTGACCCACGGCAGGAATCGTTTTTGCAGCTGAAACCACTGATTTGCATCCAGCGTGCCCTGCCGCAAGGCGGGCCAGGCGATGAACGCCATCAATGCGGCGCCGCCCAGCCAGACGACCGTCGCCAGCAGATGTAGCCAATATGAAGCAGCCAAAACCCAAAAATTCATCACTCCTCCCGGCTTGTCTTCTCCATTTCCTTCAGCGCGAAGTAAGCCTCGCGCGGGGTCCCGTCGGGCAAGACGATCGACCACCACCATTGCTCCGCCGTCGAATCCCAATCCCAATCGGCGATATAGATGGTCACCATGAGGCCCATCCAGGGATACCAGTGTTCGGCCGCATACTGATAGGCCCGCACCAGATAGTCGGCCTGCGTCGCCTCATCGACCGCATACCAGGCGTAATCGGGATTCACCTGATCCATCGTCCAACCCATCTCCAGGATGGCGACCTGCTTGTGGCCATCGCCGTTGGCCACCATCAGGGCGCGCATATCCTCAACATGGCGAAAGGCGAACCAGCGGCCGCCGCCGTACTCCTCCGCCTCGGCATCGCCCGGGGACAGCTCCGGAGGAGCCTTGTAGCCGGGGGCGTTCACCCCCAGCACATCGAAATAGGCGGCCGCCCCGGCATCATACATCCCTTGCAAAAACTTGTCGTCAGGCATGGCGTGGGGGCTGTCGGTGCCCGTGGGGGCCAGACCGGCGGAGATCACGATGGCCTCGGGATCGGCCGCCTTGATGGCCGTGTAGCAGGCCTTGAGCAGCTCGGTATAGGCTGCCGGGTCCGGCGGCCGCATGCCCCACTCGCGATCGAGATTTGGCTCGTTCCAGACCTGATAGGCGCCGATCCGGCCCCGATAGCGCCCGGCCACCGCGCCGCAAAAGTCGCCGAAATCAGCCGGATCGCCCGGCGGCCCGTTCTCCTGCCACTGATTATCGAGCGGCTCCGACCAGAACGGTTGCCGGTCAAGGCGCACGATCAGCTTCAACCCCGCCTTCTCCGCCTCGCTCACGATGTAATCCGGCCGGTACCAGTCGAACTTCCCCTTCTCAATCCCCTCGATGTCGCGCCAGGGGAACTTCTGCTTGACCCAAGTGAATCCCATGTCCTTGACGAGGCCGAGGTCGCGCAAGGCGATGTCGGTCTTCCACCACAGGAAGGCATGGATGCCATAGGCTGGCGACGGGAAGGACATCACCACCGGCTCGTCGCCCATCAGCAAGGGCGTCGCCGGCGGCAGGGAGGCGTCCCCGGCCGATGAACAGCCGAGCAGGAAGAGGAGGGACAGGAACAGAACAAGCCGCGGGAGATGACGCATTGAGGAAGATATGTGACCGGTGATCGGCGGCCGAAATACAAGCCACCGATCACCGATCGTCAATTACCGGTTAGGGGGTCTTGGGCATATTCGCCACCGCGTCAAAAGCCGGTCGCGGAATGCCCTGGGTGTCGATGATGCTGTAAGGCACGGGATCGTCCGTGGGACCGTTGCCCTTGTTGCCGAAGTCAAAGTTGAACAGGAACGCCAGCCAGACGGCATTGGAATCATGCATCTGCGTGAATGCCTGCACGATATAGGTGGCCTGGTCCTGCAGCGTGTTGTCCTGGGCGAACTCGAAGCCGGGCGGATATTCAGCGTAGCCTTCGCTGCTGGCCCAGCCGAACTCAGTGATGCACAGCTTCTTGTTGGGATCGACGGCCTGGACCTTCTGGGCGTAGGTATTGATCGTCGTGTAGAAGCTCCAGGAGTGATGCGGGTTATCGAACGGGCCGCGGAAGATGGCTGTGGCCGCCTTGGGTGACGTGCCCGTGGCGTCATAGGCGATGTCCGGCCCGATGTTGTAGCCGTTGTGATGCGCGCCCACGCAGTCGGCATAGTTCAGCATGCCGGCCGCCAGCGCGCGATCCATGTATTCGAAGTCATCGGCCCAGCGCACCCAGTCGCCCGTGCCCGTGGGCGACAGCGCGCCGCTGATCACGATGATATTGGGGTCCTTGGCCTTGATAGTCTCGTAGGCCACCTGCAGGAAGCGCACATAATCTTCAGGGCTGATGCCGTTGGCGCTGGTCCACTCGCGGTCGAGGTTCATTTCGTTCCAGACCTCGATGGCGTCGATCTTGCCCGGATGGCGGTCGATCATCTCGCCCAGGAAGCGCGCGTACTCGTTGTAGTCGTCGGGCGGGCCGTTCTCGCCGCCGGCCGCGCGGGTCCACTCCGGCGCGCCCACGACGCTGAGCGCCAGGCGCAGGCCCTTGTTGTGCGCCTCCTCTATCACCGCATCATAGAAAAACCATTGATCCTCTCCGGCCGGATCAGGCTCCACAAGCCACCATTGGATCTGGGCTTTCACCCAGTTCATGCCCAGCTGGTCATGGACGGCGACCATGGTGTCGGTCGGATTGCCCACTGTGGCGTTGCCGTGGATCTGGATGCCATAGCCAAACTGATCGGCCGGAAAAGGGCCGCTGACTTCCGGCTCGGCCGTCGGCTCAACTTCCTGGGGCGCTTCGACCAGGGGAGCCAGGGTCGGCGTGGGCAATATTTCGTTCTCCACGATAGGCGGCGGCAGGGGCTGACCGGTCGCCTCGGGTAACTCCGCCGGGGGAGCGGTCGGCTCCAAAGCGGCCGGCTCCGTGGCCGTCTCCTGGCCGCCACAGGCCGCCAGGACGGTCAAAAGAACAGCGATGAGCAACAGGTTTAGCTTGTGTCGCATTTGCATTGTTTTCCTCTCCTCAAAGATGACAAGCCCGCAGATTAACACGCAAGAGGCAGGCGCGGCAGTCTGCCACACCTGCCTCCGTTGTGCGCAAGTTCCTTCACCGGCGAACCGTCGCGCGGATCACCCGACCCACGCGCCAGTTCCTATCGGCCCCGATTCCTATCGGCCCCGATTCCTATCGGCCCCGATTCCTATCGGCCCATTACCTGCCGCAACGTTTCGCACGCCGGGCAGCTGCCGTTGGGCCGGATGATGGCGTAACCCGCCTGCGGGTCGTCGCCAAACGTCTTGAAGTCAACGTTGAAGACGATGATCATCCGCACGTAACCGCTCTGGACGCCCACGCGAACGGCTTCGGCCAGATATTGCGCGTGCTCGGAGACGGTCAGGTTATAGGGCGGCTTCCACAGGAAACCGGCCGGCAATCCGCCCCATTCCTCGCCGCTCAGATAGCCGAGCTCGGTAAAGCACAGTTTGCCCGCGCCCGCGCCCACATAGGCATTGATCATGCCCTGGAAGTAGCGAGTGTAGTGGCCGCCCGAGCCACGCGGGTCGCCGCTGGTGGCCGAAGGCGGCATCAGGCCCTCGTTATAGTGGACGCCGACGCAGTCCGAAACGCTGCCCGCCCCGGCGGCCATCATGCCGGCCACGTAGGGCGCGTCATCGCAGCCCGCGCCGCTGCACCCGCCGAAGTAACCCGTCGGGGCCGGCGCGCCGGTGATGACCATGACGTTCGGGTTGGCGGCCTTGATCTTCTGATAGGCCGGGCGCAGCATGTTGTTGACATAAGCAGTCGGGTCAACCTGCCCGGCAGGCCACTCGCGATCGATATTCATCTCGTTCCAGACTTCGATGGCATCCGGCCCCAGCGCGGCCACACCGCCCAGGAAATTGGTATAGGCTTCATAGTCAATGCTGCTCGGATGGAGCTGGCCGGGGATGCTGAGGAGGATTTTCATCCCCGCGGCGTGAGCCTCGGCGATCAGTCCGGCTACGGCGCTGGGCGAGTCGCCCGGGTTCCATTTGTGTTGCTTCTTGACCCAGGTCATGCCGGCGTACTGCATCGTGCCCGAAGGCATGCCGGCCGCCTGGCCGCCCAGCTCAAAGTTGCCCACGTTGCCGACAGACGCCACAGGCGGGGGCGCTACGACAGGCGCTCCGGCCGCGCCGGTGGCGGGCGTTCCGCTGCTCGCGGCAGGCGGCGGCGCCTGAACGACGGCCAGGCTGGACGTGTTGAAGCCTGAGTTGATCGTCACCAGTTCGGACAGTATCCAGCCCTCGGTGCCGCCGGACATCTTGATATTGAGCCAGTTGCCTTGATCGTTGCGGCCGATGAGGTCCACAACCATCCCCGCGGACGCGCCGCCGGCGATCGTCCCATAGGAGATGCCGGGGCCGGTTCGCACGTTGGCCGGGACATTGACCACGGCCTTGGCATCGCCGGGCGCGCCCAGGTTGGCCGTGCCGGTTGTCCCGGCAGTCGATCCGCCGGTCGTGGGCGCGGTGGGTGCGGTAGTCGCTTGGGGTGCGGCCGTCGGTGCTTCGGCCACTTCCTGGCCCTTGACGACAACTTCAACCTCGCCGAGATCGGCCGTTGCCTCGCCCAGCACCAGTTCGGCCGCCACCTTGTAGGTGCCGGGGTCTTCCAAAGCGGTCCAGGTGAAGTCCAGGTCGCTGCCCGTTTCGCTGGCGATCACGCTGTCGCCGGCATCGCGCACCGTCCAGGCGATGGCCGCGCCGCCGGGTTGGGGCGCGTCGCCCTCGCCCAGATAATGATTAAACACCGCGGCGTAGATCGGGCCGCTGCCCAGTGCCAGGTTACGAACGGTCGCGCCGCGCAGGTTGTATTCAGATGCCAGCTGGAGACGATCGACCAGGGCCGCCTCGCTGATGAACCATACGGTCTGCTGCTGCCCGGCCTGCTCGAAGGTGTACTTGTAGGACAGCGCGTTGCCGTCCCACTCCAGCGGGGTGGCCGAACCGTCGAGCACGACGACGACCGTCGCGCCGGGTTCGACCTCGGCCGCGCCATTCTCCAGCGCCAGTTGGCCGAGGTTGCTCAATGCCTGCTCGGCCGGCAGTTCGGTGTAGATATCGCCAACCTTGTTGACGGTTCCGGCAGTCAAGGACAGATTGACCTTGTTGCGATCGATCTGGCCGACCGTCCAGGCAATCAGTTGCTCGGCCGAGCCGCCCTCAGCGAAAGCCTCGGGGTCGAGCGGCATTCGGACATTGACGACGTCGGCCACGCGGCCGATCGCCGCCCAGTCCTGGCCGCCCGTGTCCCAACTGTCGCCAACCGGAGACGGAGTATCCAGCGTAACGGCCAGTTTCAGCCCTTCGGCATGCAGCGCCTCGGCCATGCCGGTCACCAGATCGGTGAAGGCGGCCGACATCGCAGCGGGGACGCCCTGGTAATCCACATGAACGCCGGCAAATCCCCCGGATTTGGCCTGGCTGACCAGGCTGCCGATCTGGGCCTGCTGGAGGGCGGTGTCGTTGAGGAAAGCGGTGATAGCCGCCTGATCGACTACCGCGCCACGATTGGTGATCCACAGATAATTCGCGGTGCCCTCGGGCGCTCCGGCCACTTCGCCGGACAAGGTGCCGTCCTGGCCAAGAACCAGCGGCCCGACGGAAACCTCTTGCACCATCCCGGCCAAAGCCTCCGGTAATGCGCCATCGGCCGGCAGTTCGGCCGAGACGGCCGGAGCCGCCGGCGGGGTGGAGCGAACCAGCAGCATCGCTTGCGGCAACGTCCCTTCGGCGGCGATCGCCTGACCGCCGGCGACGTCGATCCGGCCGGGCATGAAGGCCCATTCAGTGCCGTCCCAGCCGCGAATGTCGATATCCCTGACGTCGGTCAGTCCGTCAGGCAACGGCATCGTGAGTTGGCCGACGGGCGCGTCGCCGGGGAAGCCCAGAACAAGGGCGTCGCCGACGGCCGCTCCGGCGGGCAGCGCGGCCGCGGCGGCAGCCAACGCCCCGTCGGCCGCGGACGCCAGATCGGCGGCGGCCACCCGGCTAACAGCCACGGCGGAGCCGTCGGCCGTCGTGAGGGCGACTCCCTCGGGCAATTCGGCGGTTGCGGCGCCTGAAGTGGTCGCCGATTGCGTCGCCGCTGACTGCGGCGTCGCTACGTCAACCGTTTCCGGCGCGCGGTTGTTGTTCAACCCCAGGCGCGTGGCCAGCGAGATGGGCGGCAATAGCAACCCTATCAGAATGAGAACAAAGACGGCCACAAAGCCGGCGATCATTGGCCAAGACAAACGTTTGCCCTTGCCGGTTTCATTATCTTCCATGAACTTAAGCCCCTTCCCGGAATCTTGTTATTCTGAGCGCGAGAGACGGCAGCAATGCGCCCCATGCGGAGCGGGTCAATCGGCATGAAATCCGGTTACGGATCGTGCCCCCACACTCGATTTCAATCGGTATCCTTATGGAAAAAAGGCGGTCCTTAATGCGGCCGCCCAACCCTGTTTATTCCGGTTAATCGCCAAACATTCTAGCACATGACGGCGCGTGGGCAACCCGCCCCCACTTGATATCCGGCCCCGTAGGGCTTTCATTGAGGAAAGGTTAAGCAAAACAAGGGGAATATGAACGGGCGATAAGCAGAGATAGTCCTGGATTGGCCAAAACTGAAGGGAGTCCGGCGGTGCTTGACACCCTATCGACCATTGTTATACTCCGCATCATTGGGATTCCCCGCGCGGCCGAGTTGAATATTGACACTGCGGACATCCGGCGCACGGACGGTCGCCCAGCGATCGCCGTACCTGACAGGGGATTGAGACAAGATTAAGGAGACTAAATTTCAGATGAGTGTAGCCGAGATTTTCAACAGCATGCCGGGCCGTTTCCAGGCGGACAAAGCGGTCGGCACCAACATGAGCATTCTTTTTGATCTGAGCGGCGAGAACGGCGGGCAATACTACGTCGATATCGCCGGCGGTGAACTGAATGTGACCTCGGGAGCGCCCGCCGCCGCCCCCAGCGCAACCGTCAAAATGACGGCCGATGATTTCGCGGCCATGTCCTCCGGCAAACTGAACCCGATGATGGCCTTCATGTCCGGCAAGATCAAGGTCGACGGCGACCTGAACTCGGTCATGAAGTTCCAGTCGCTGGTCGGCTTCTAATCAGACTCCGATAGAAAACCGGTCGGCAGCCGGGTGTCCAATCGCCCGACAGCCGACCGGCCAATCATTCTCATCGAGCGCGATACCGGTCAGGCCGGTGTCGCGCTTTTTACACCGTTGGCGCTGATGGCGATCTCGGCGTACTCGCGCCGTTCCGCCAGCCCCATCTCCAGCCCGCACAACCCCAGCAGTTCGGTGATGAGCGTGGCCTTGCGCTCGGCGTCGCTGCGCGACCAGGTTCGCGCCTTGATCTCCAGGAAATAACCCGGCAACTCCGGCTCCAGAACCTGATCCAGATTGATGGCGAAATCGGTTGCCTTATACAGGATATGCCAGCGCCGACGGTCCTTGTGGACGCGCAACTCCCGCGCGGGGGCGAAGTACTCCTGATAGAAGCGTAACGTCCGGTCGGCCGCGGCCAGGAAGCGCGACCGCGACAACATCACGGCGTTGGTGAACTCCTCGCGGTCGCCGCGGCCGATCAGCGTGAGCCGGGCGCGCACCTGGGTCACCTCACCGGCATCGTCGATGAACTCATCCTCGCGGTAGCGCAGCCGGTCGGCATCGGGATCGCCGCTGTCGAACAGGAAGTAATGATCGTATTGCCGATAGTGGGCGTAGCGGGACACCGTGATCCCGTCGCTTTTCAGGAAGTTGTCGACGATGGCCGCGTCAGCCAGCGACACCTTCACCTGAACTTCGAAGCTCTCCTGCCGCTGAACGCCTGACAGCAACACCAGCTTGTTATAGGGGCTGGATTCGCGCTCGATGACGAAGGCATCGATCTCGGCCGCGACCTTGATGGCGTTCTCGCGCGCCTCCGCCTCGTCCACCGTTAGCAGGGAACGGCCGCGCATCAGCCAGCGGCCGTTGCAGATGACATGGGTCACGTCGCTGCTCCTGGCGGAGTAGACCAGACGCGAGTAGACGGCGTCGGGATGGTTGTGGAAATGCGGCTGGTTATGAATGCCGGTCATATCGAGAACGGCGATGTCGGCCCGCTTGCCCGGCTCCAGACTGCCAGTGATGTCGCCCATATGGACGGCGCGCGCGCCGCCGATGGTGGCGATCTCCACCGCTTGCCGGGCGGGCAGCGCGGTCGGGTTCTGCGTCGATACCTTGGCGATGAACGACGCCAGGCGCATCTCCTCGACCATGTCCAGATCGTTGTTGCTGGCCGCGCCGTCGGTGCCGACGCCGACGTTTAGCCCGAGCTTGAGCATTTGGGCGATGGGCGCGATGCCGCTGGCGAGCTTGAGGTTGCTCGACGGGCAGTGGGCCACACCGGCCCCCGCGCGCCGCAGACTGAACATATCTTCCTCGCCGATGTGGACGCAGTGGGCGGCCAGTAATTTTGTATCCAGAATGCCGTGCTGCTCCAGCCAGTCGACGACCGACATATGGTTCTGGTTCACGCTGTTGTCGGCCTCCAGTTTCGTCTCGCCGACATGGGTGTGGAGCGGCACATTGAAGGCGCGGGCCAGATCGGCGCAGGCCAGCAGCAATTCGGGCGTGGCCGTGTACCAGGCATGGGGAGCGACGGCTGGCTGAATGAGCGGATGGCCGTTCCAGTGCTCGATGAAGCGGCGGCAAAGCAGCAGCGCGTCTTCGAACGTATCGGCATCGGGCGCGGGAAAGACGAGGATAGTCTGGCCCAGCAAGGCGCGCATGCCGATCTCGGCCACCTGCTCGGCGATGGCTTCCTCATAGTAAAACATGTCGGCGAAGGTCGTCACGCCGGAGCGAATCATCTCGGCACAGGCGACCCGCGCCCCCAGCTTGACGAAGTCGGGCGTGACGAACTCGCGTTCGACGGGCATCAGATAGCCCAGCCAGACATCGAGGCGCAGGTCATCGTTCAGCCCGCGCATCAGGGTCATGGGGATATGGGTATGGGCGTTGACGAGGCCGGGCATGATGACGGTGTCGGCGCAATCGATCTCTTCCGACGCGCGGTAAGCGCGCATTATCCGGTCAGTCGGGCCGACGGCGACGATAGAGTCGCCACGAATAGCCACCGCTCCGTCCTCAAACACCTCATACTTGTCATTCATCGTCACGACGGTTCCGCCGCGCAACAGGATATCAACTTGTTCGGTCATATAAATCTCCGCGTCTCGTCTCTTCATTATACCGATTCCTGTTATAATCGGTAAATACTAGGCTCGAACGGCGCAAATTATCCCGATTTCGCTTGCGCGCAAGAGATCACACATGATGACCCCTTTCAGAATGGTCGATGTCATCGCCAAAAAACGGGACGGCGATGAACTGAGCACCGCAGAAATCAACACCTTTATCCGCGACTACACCGCCGGGAAGATCCCCGATTATCAGGCGGCGGCGCTGCTGATGGCCATCTACCTGCGCGGCATGACCCGCCGCGAGACGGTCGATCTGACCCTGGCCATGGCCGGCTCCGGCGACACGCTCGACCTCCATGATGTGGCCCCCTTCATCGTCGACAAGCACTCCTCTGGCGGCGTGGGGGACAAAACCACGCTGGTCGTCATTCCCCTGGTGGCGGCGTGTGGCGTGCCGGTGGGCAAGATGAGCGGCCGCGGACTGGGCAGCAGCGGCGGCACGCTGGACAAGATGGAATCCTTCACCGGCTGGTCGAGTTCGTTGACGCTGGAACAGTTCAAGGACCAGCTCGGCCGCCTGGGGGTGGTGCTGGCTGGGCAGACCAATGACCTGGCCCCGGCCGACGGCAAACTCTACGCCCTGCGCGATGTGACCGCCACCGTCAGCAATCGCTCGCTTATCGCCGCCTCGATCATGTCCAAAAAGCTGGCCGCCGGAACGGACGCGATCGTCCTCGACGTCAAGACGGGCAGCGGCGCATTCATGCCCACCGTCGAGGCGGCCGAAGATTTGGCCCGGCTGATGGTCGAGATCGGCGAGGACGCGGGGCGGCACGTCGTAGCCCTCATCTCCGACATGAACCAGCCGCTCGGCCATGCCGTCGGCAACGCGCTGGAAGTGCGCGAAGCCATCGACTGTCTGCGCGGCGGCGGCCCCGAAGACCTCTGGCACCACTGCCGGGTCGTGGCCGGACATATGGTGCTGCTGGCCGGCAAGGCTTCCAGCCTGGCCGAGGCCGAAGCGCTCGTCGCCTCAGCGCGGTCGGACGGCCGCGGATTGGCCAAGTTTCGCGAACTTGTCGTCGCCCAGGGCGGTGATGGCCGACAGGTGGACGATCCCGATCTGCTGCCCAGGGCGCGCTACGCCGAGCCGGTCGAGGCGACCAAAAGCGGCTACATCGCCGCCATGGATACGGCCGCGCTGGGTTGGGTGTGCGTCCATTGCGGCGGCGGCCGGCTGGTGAAGTCCGACGCCATCTCGCCCGGTGTGGGCTTCCTGCTGCCGGTCAAGATCGGCGACTATATCGAGGCCGGCCAACCGATCGGCGAAATCCACGCCGACGACGACATGACCCTGCAACAGGCGCAGCGCGATATCCCGGCGGCCATCACCGTCGCGGACAACCCCGTGCCGCCGCGGCCGCTGTTCTATGGCACTATCGACGGCGAACAAAACCACAATTGAGGAGAGGCAAACGATGGAACTTCTGGGTATCGATATCGGCGGCTCGGGCGTCAAAGGGGCTATCGTCAACGGAACAACGGGGGAACTCGTCACCGAACGGCTCCGAATTCCGGCCCCTCCCACGTTCCAGCCGGACGAAGTGGCTGCGGTCGTGGTCGAACTGGTGAAACAATTCGACTACAGCGGCCCGATCGGCGTGGGCTTCCCCGCCGTGGTCATGCACGGCACGGTGATAACCCCGCCCACAGCCCTGGCCTTCCCCGGCTGGGTGGGGCTGAATCTGGCCGAACAGTTGAGCAAGGCCACCGGTTGCCCCGTCACCGTGGGCAATGACGCCGACGTCGCCTGCCTGGCCGAGATGTATTTCGGCGCGGGCAAAGGGCGGAGCGGTGTGACTATGGTCTTCACCATTGGCACCGGCATCGGCAGCGCGCTCTTCATCGACGGCAAGCTCGTCCCCAATCTGGAACTCGGCCGCGTATTCCTGCCCGGCAGCAAGAAAACAATCGAACAAATCGCCTCCGACCGCGTTCGCGAGGAAGAGAAACTCGACTGGAAGGAGTGGGGCGAGCATCTGAACAAATATTTCAATTATATCGAATCGCTCTTTTGGCCCGACGCGATCATCATCGGCGGCGGCGTCAGCAAAAAGTACAAGAAGTTCTTCCCCCACATCAAGGTGAAGGCGGAGTTGTTGCCGGCCACCCTCCGCAACGAGGCCGGCATCGTCGGCGCGGCAATGGCCGCGTTGGATGTCCATGACCCGCAACCGTGGGAGTTGCCGGGCGCGGGACACAGTGAGGCGTAGGGCCATGACAACACGCACTTGCGGGGGAGCGGAGGAGCAGAGGAGAAGGGGAGCGCCCCCGCGTCCCCGCGCCATCCCGCTGGAGAACCCGCCCGCATGACGACCACACTCAGATCCGGCCCCCGAACGGTCTATCTGCCCGACACATCGACGGCGGCGCTGGCCGAATCGCTGGTCGCGCTGGCCAACGGCGACGGCGGCTATATCGTTCTGGGTGCAGACCTCGACGGCCGGCCGACGAGCGAAATCTGGGAAGAGGAGGCCGAATTGGCGCTGCGCGAGGCGGCCAATCTCTGCCGGCCGCCCGTGCCCAGCCTGCTCCAGGCGGTAGAGTTACCGTCGGGCAGCTTCATCGGCATTCAGGTGCCGCGCAGTCTGGAGTTGCACAGCCTGGCCGACGGCCGCGTTCTGGTGCGGCGGCGCGACGAGAATCGGCCGCTGAGCGGGGAGGAGATTCGCGCGCTGGCCGCGGGGCGTCCCACGATCGATTTCGAAACCGAGACCGTCCCCGGCGCGAAGCCCGACGATCTGGACACCGATATCCTGCGTGAATACCTTGAGAAGCGCGAGCATCGCACCGGCGTTCGAGCCTCCGGCGTATCGCAACTGATGCACGAGATCGGCGCGACCGACCGGGAGGGAAACCCGACGCTGATCGGCATATTGCTGTTCGGCCGTAATCCGCAGGCCTTTTTACCCCAGAGTGGCGTCGTCTTCGTCCGCTTCTCGGGCACGGAGCCGCGCGGCGAGGACGGCGGCATCGGCTACGGCCGCCGCGACGAACTGACCGGTCCCGTGGCGCGGATCATCGAACGCGCCTGGGCCATCGTGTTTGACGAAATGCGCATCGGAGCGACGGTCAACGGCCTGGAGCGGGAGGAGTTGCTGGAGTACCCGCGCTTCGCCGTCCGCGAGGCGCTGGTCAACGCCGTGACTCATCGGGATTATCGCATCGCTGGCCGTCGCATCGAGATTCGCATGTACGCCGACCGGCTGGAGATCATCAGCCCCGGCGGCTTGCCCGGCTATATGACCGTCGATAACCTGGTGGACGAGCACTTCTCGCGCAACCCGCGGCTGGTGAACGGTTTATTCCAGTGGGGTTTCATCGAGGAGCTGGGATTGGGTATCGACCAGATGATCGAGGAGATGCTGCAGGCCGGACACCCGTCGCCGGAGTTCCGCGCCACGCCCCACTCGTTCACCGTCGTTTTGTCCAACACACGCGAACGGCCGAGCGCCCCCAAGTGGACGCGCAGCATGAACGAGCGACAGACGCGCGCCATTCACTTCGTCCGCGAGAGCGGCAGCATCACCAATCGTGAGTATCGCCAGCTTTGTCCCGACGTATCGCCGGAGACGTTGCGCCTCGATCTGGCCGATCTGGTCGACCGCGGCGTGCTGCTCAAGATCGGCTCCAAGAAGGGCACGTATTACATCCTGAAATAACCCGGCCATCACACCCATGACTTTCTCTACCGGTCTAACCCTGTTTTATCCCCAACATATCCCAAACCCGGATTTGGGATATGTTGGGATATGTGGATTAGGCTCGACGGGGATATGAGTTTCATCACCCCGCTCGCCCTCATTCTGCTGATTTTGTTGCCCCTCGCCGCCTGGCTGGTGTGGCCGGCATCGCGCCGGCGGGGCGCGAAACCCCGTTCCGGCTGGATCGGGCTTGGACTGCGCTTGCTCATCCTGGCCCTGGTCGTCCTCAGCCTGGCCGGCACGCAACTCGTACGGGCCGTGAACGATCTGGCCGTCGTCTTTCTGGTCGATGTCTCCGATTCGATCGGCAGCGATAACGCCGCCGCGGCCGAGCGTTTCGTGCGGCAGGCCGTCGAGTCAATGGGGCCGGACGATCGCACCGGGGTCATCCTCTTTGGCGGCGACGCGCTGGTGGAACAACCTTTGCGCGGCAGCGAATGGGCCGGGGATCTGCCACCGTTCACCTCCCGGCCGCAACGCATCGCCACCGATCTGGCCGAGGCGATCCGGCTGAGCCTGGCGCTGCTGCCGTCCGATGCCGCCCGGCGGCTGGTCATCCTGAGCGACGGCGCGGTCACGACCGGCGACACGGCCGAAGCGGTCCGGCTGGCCGCCGCGTCCGGCGTGGCCATCGATGTCATCCCCCTCTCGCGGACGGAGACCGGCGACGAGATCATTCTGCGCGACGTGCGCGCGCCCGCTCGCGTCGGCCAGGGCGAGACCTTCCGGCTGGACGTAGACGCCTGGAGCACGGCCGCAACCGAGGCGACGTTGCGCGTGCTGGGCGACGGGGTGGTCATCTATGAGGAAAACGTGCGCCTGCAACCGGGAGCAAACAACTTCGCCGTGCGGCTGCGCGCTGATGTGCCGGCCTTCACGCGCTATCGGGTGCAACTCACGCCCTCCGGCACACTCGACACCTACCCGCAAAACAACGAATTGGCGGCCTACACGGAGGTCGTCGGCCAGCCGCGCGTCCTGGTCGTCGCCGCCGCCGGGGTCGACAAGAGCGGCGAGCCGCTGCCCGACGAGGCCGTCCAGCTGGTCCGGGCGCTGTCGGACTCCGGGCTAGCGGTCGACCGCGTGACCCCCGCAGAACTGACCCCCGCGACGGCCGATCTGATCAACTACGCGGCCGTCATCCTGGTCAACGTCAACGCCCGCGAGCTGTCGCCGCGCAAGATGGAAGCGTTGCAGACCTACGTTCGCGATCTGGGCGGCGGGCTGGTGGCCATCGGCGGGGCGCAGAGCTTCGGCATGGGCGGCTACTTCGGCACACCGCTGGAAGAAACGCTGCCGGTGAACATGCAGATCGACGACCAGGAACGCTTCCCGGCCGTCAGTCTGGTGCTGGTCATCGATCGTTCGGGCAGCATGGCGGCTACCGAGGGCGGGGTGACCAAGATTCAACTGGCGGCCGAGGGGGCGATACGGGCGCTGGAACTTCTTAACGACTTCGACGACATGACGATCATCCCCGTCGACGAGGCTCCCGATGAGATTATCGGCCCGGTGACGGCCGCCAACCGCGAGGAAGCCATCGAGCAAATGCGCCGAATGGGGGCCGGTGGCGGCGGCATCTTCGTCCGCACCGGGCTGGAGGCGGCGGCCAAGGCGCTGACCGCCAGCGACAACGAAGTCAGGCACATCATCGTTCTGGCCGACGGCGCGGACTCCGAACAAAAAGAAGGCGTGCCGGAACTCATTGAACAATTGACGGCCGAAGGCGTCACCGTGTCCATGGTCAGCATCGGCGCGGGACCGGATACCGCCTGGCTGCAGCAGATGGCCGAACTGGGCAACGGCCGCTTCCACTTCACCGACCAGGCCGCCAACTTGCCGCAGATCTTCACCCAGGAGACGGTGGCCATCCAGCGCAACTACGTCATCGAGGAAACCTTCTTTCCCACCCAGGCGGCCGCCGCGCCGGTTCTGCTCGGCATCCACGAGACGCCGGCGCTGCACGGCTATGTGGGCACGAGCGCCAAGGCCACGGCCCAGACCTCGCTGATCACCCATCTGCGCGATCCGCTGCTGGCTACCTGGCAATACGGCCTTGGCCGTTCACTGGCCTGGACTTCCGACGCCACCAGCCATTGGGCGACGGATTGGGTGCGCTGGGACGGCTTCGCCACCTTTTGGAATCAGGCAGTACGCTGGACGTTCGGCGCGGGAGCGCAGGGCGGGCTGGTCGCCACAGTTCGGCTCGAAGGCGAGACGGCCCGGCTGATCGTCGACGCCCAGGCCAACGGTGAATACCTGAACGACCTGGCGCTGACGGCCAACGTCGTCGATCCGGCCGGAAATACCCAACCCATCGCCTTACAGCCGGTCGGCCCCGGGCGCTACGAAGGCGCGTTCACGCCGTCGGCCGAGGGGGCCTACTTCATCGGTGTCGGCAGCGCGGATGGCGGCTTCCAGACGACAGCCGGATGGGTCCTCGGCTACTCGCCGGAATACGCCACGCTGGGGAGCGATCCGGCCTTGCTGGCGTCGCTGGCCGAGAGGACCGGCGGCCGGGTGCTCGATTTGTCCGACGGAATGGCGGCCGTCTTCGAACATAACCTCGATGCGGCCCCGGCCGCGCAGCCGATCTGGCCGTGGCTGACGCTGGTCGCGATCCTGCTCCTGCCGCTGGACGTGGCCGCGCGACGCCTCACCATCACGCGCCGCGACTGGGAGAGAATGACGAATTTCAAATTACGAAAGACGAATCAAGAGGAACCCACCGAGGAGAAGCGGCCGGAGGGAATGGCGCAGCTCTTGCGGGCGAAAGAACGAAAGGCAGAGGAGTTACGAGTGACGAATGACGAATTACGAGTGAAAAAAGAGGCGCCGGTGACGGAAAGCGCGCCGCCATCAGTGGGGGCAACTCAACCGGAGACGGCCGAATCCACCCCGGATGCGTTGTCGTCCGACGCTGAGCCTTTGGCCGCCCGGCTGCGGAAGCGGCGACGCAAGTAAAGACAAACCTGCGCAAGATGAGCCGGGCCGCGCCTGCGACCGGTCACTGCACCCCCCATCCGCGCCCCACGACCTTGACCTCGTTCGATCTGTTTTCTACAATTGATATAAAGTATCATTTACTGCTGCCCTTTCGGGCAACGGTTTACAAGGGAAATGCCTCATGATGTCTCCGGCATCCCGGAGTCGGTGGAGGATCGGGCGTGGAATGAGCGACAGGACGACAAGACGAACAGGCTCAATTCCGGTGCTGCTAACGGGCGCGCTGGTCTTGCTCATTGCTGCCTGCTCCCCAACACCGGCCGCCGGCGACACCGGCGACGAGCCGCTCCGGTTGCCGGTCGTCGAACCGATGACGGCCGCGGGCGAACGGCTTCAGGTCGTGGCGACGACCAGCATCATCGGCGACGTCGTCCGGCAGGTGGGCAGCGAGGCTATCGACCTGACCATCCTCATGCAGCCGGGACAAGACCCCCACAGCTACCAGCCGGGCGCGGCCGACCTGACCGCCGTGGCCGACGCTGATCTCATCTTCATGAACGGGTGGAATCTGGAAGAGGCGCTGGTGGGCGATCTGGTCGCCATCGGGCGGGATGCGACCGTGATCCCCGTCTCGGCGGGCATCGTGCCGCGCCTCCTGAGCGAAGACGACGAGCATGACGGCGAGAGCCACGCCCACGGGCCGGTCGATCCGCATGTCTGGCAAAGCGTACCCAACGTGATCCGCTGGGTCGAGAACATCCGGCAGGTGCTGAGCGCGGCCGATCCGGCCAACGCCACACGCTACGAGGCCAACGCGGCCGCCTATAGCCGGAGCCTGCAACGACTGGACGACGACCTGCGCGTCACCCTGGCGGCCATCCCTGAAGAGCGGCGCGTCCTGGTGACCAATCACGACAATCTTGGATACTTCGCCGACGCCTACAGCTTCGAGGTGGCGGGCACGATCATCCCCTCCATCAGTTCGCTGGCCGAACCATCCGCGGGCGAGCTGGCCCGACTGATCGGAGCCATGCGCTCGCGGGGCATCTGCACCCTAATCCTGGAGGCGACGGCCGCCGGGCAGGTGGCCCGGACGCTGAAAAACGAGTTGACCGATTGCGACGAAGTCCGGCTGGTGATGCTCTACGCCGACGCACTTGGCCCGCCGGGAAGCGGCGCGGAGAGCTACATCGGAATGATGCAAACCAACGCCGCGGCGCTGGTCAAGGGGTTAAATCCATGAAACGAACGATCCATATGCCCCACGAACCGGGGACGCCGGCGCTCGAAATGCAGGATGTCTGGGTCAACTACGCCAGCCGTCTGTCGCCGGGCAACGGCGGGGCGAGGCACGCGCTGGAGGCCGTCACCTTTCGCGTGGAGCGCGGCGAGCGCGTCGCCGTCGTAGGGCCAAACGGCGCGGGCAAAAGCACCCTGTTCAAAGTCATCGCCGGGACGTTACGCCCCGACCGCGGCCGCGTGACCATCTTTGGCCACGGCCCGGCCGGTCATTTCTGCATCGCCTACGTGCCCCAGCGCAATCAGGTCGACTGGAATTTCCCCGTGACCGTCGAGGACGTCGTCATGATGGGGCGCGTGAGGCAGATCGGCTTGCTGCGGCGGCCGGGCAAGTCCGACTGGGCGACCGTCCATGCCGCCCTGGAGCGGGTCGACGCGGCCGCCCTGACCCACCGGCAAATCGGCGAGCTGTCGGGCGGCCAGCAGCAGCGCGTCTTTTTGGCCCGCGCCCTGGCCCAGGAGGCGGAACTGGTGCTGATGGATGAACCGCTCAACGGGCTGGATATCCCCACCCAGGAGGCGATCATCGGCATCCTCGACGACCTGCGGCGCGACGGCGTCACTGTCTTGCTGGCCACCCACGATCTCGATCTGGCCGCCGAGCGCTTCGACCGCATCATGCTGCTCAACCGGCGCGTCGTGGCCTTCGATAAACCGGGGGCGGCTCTGCAATCCGGCAATCTGCTGCATGCCTATGGCGGCCATCTTCACCGCGTCGAAGACGGCGACGGGCTGCTAATCACCGACACCTGCTGCGACGGAGAATAAAACCCGCGTCATTCGTCATATCTATGAACTGGCTACTCGAACCTCTGCAATATGATTTTATCGTTCGCGCCCTGCTGGCGGCCGTCGTCGTCGGCCTCGTCTGCTCCATCCTTGGCGTCTACATCGTACTGCGCGGCATGGCCTTTCTGGGCGACGCCATGGCCCATACCATCCTGCCGGGGGTGGTGATCGCCTTTCTGCTGGGCTGGCCGCTGGCCGTCGGCGCGCTCATCATGGGCGTCCTGACGGCACTGGGCATCGGCGCGCTGACCGAGCGCACGTCGCTGAAGGAGGACACAGCCATCGGCGTCATCTTTGCCGGGTTGTTCGCGCTGGGCGTGGCCATGCTCTCGGCCCGCAGCAGCTACAGCATCGACCTGGCCCACTTCCTGTTCGGCAACATGCTGGGCGTCTCGACGGGCGATCTCATCCTGACATCCGCACTGGGCTTCATCGTCCTCGCGCTCATCTACCTGTTCTACAAGGAGTTTCTCGTCCTGTCATTCGACCCGCTGCTGGCCGAGACGCTCCGCCTGCCGACGAGATTTCTCAACTACCTGCTCCTGATGCTCATCGCCGTGACCATCGTCGTCGCCCTGCAGGTGGTCGGCGTGGCCCTCATGCTGGCTATCCTGGTGACCCCGGCCGCATCCGCCTCTTTCCTGACGCGCCGGCTGCCGTCGATGATGATCGTCTCGGCGGCCATCGGCGTGTTCTCCGGCGTGGCCGGGATTTACGCCTCGTATTACCTCAATATCGCCTCCGGCCCGGCGGTCGTGCTGGTGGCCACGCTGGTATTTCTGGCCGTACTGGGGCTGGCGGCCCTGCGCGGCCGCCGCTCCCCCCCGGCGACGGGTCTGGAAGCAGGCCCGGAGGCTCCATGACCGGGACAGCTTCGAGCAATAATCCGGCCGCTGTTCTGGCGGCTCGCGGCTACCGGCTGACGGCCGCGCGGCGGGTCATTCTGGACGTGCTGCTCGAAAGCGGCGGACATCTGACGGCCGACGAGCTAACGGGACTGGTGCGGCAACGCTCGACGGCCGTCGGCCGCATGACCGTCTATCGCACCCTCGACCTGCTCTGTGACCTGGGTTTGCTGCGGCCGGTCTATCAGGGCACCGGCGCGGCGCATTACATCCTGATGCACGGCGGCCGGCACCATCACCTCATTTGCACCGGCTGCGGCCGGATCTTCGAATTCGACGAGTGTGACCTGGACGACGCGCCCGACCGGATCGCCCAACGGTTCGACTTCGAGGTGCGCGGGCACCTGCTGGAGCTGTATGGGACGTGCGCGGATTGTGGGCTAAAAGGATGAAACGGCCGGGTTTCGCAATCTCCGCAATCGGTTAATCAGGCAGCGCCCTATCCGACCAAACTCTCCAACCGATCGATCTGCTTTATTTTCCCTTTCGGCGTGGCTGTTTGCTTACCTGCGGTTGACTCGTACCAGCTTTTGGCGCATGTCTGATTCCTGGATGAGCGCCGTATGGACGCGCCTCGCCAGCGCCACAAAGTCGGGGTCGAAGGTGCAGGCGAGGATGCCGGCGTGCGGTCTGCCCGCGTTGTGGAGCAAGATGAAGTGACGTCGGTTAAGTGTTATCAGAACCCGTTGCTGTTCGGCTGCGAATGCTAGCACGGATTCATCCGGCAAGGCCTGGTCTGCACGGCCCGTTTCCTGGATAGTTAGTACATCATGTCCCAGACGCCGAAGTTCAAGGACCGCCGGTAGCGGGAAGTTCTCGTTGCTATAGAGTGACGCCATGTCTACGCCGTTTCGTTGTCGATGATTTGTTCGTCAATCTCGTCCCGAAATGCCCGATAGTAGGCCCAGGCGTTCGTCAAGTCCTCAGCCCTTAATGCGGGGTAGGCGCGCAATATGTCGGCTTCCGGTGTCCCCAGTTGCCGGGCGCGGACGAGGAGCCATACCGGAATTCGTGTGCGCACCAGCCGTGGCTCGCCGCCGCTGACATCCGGGTGGCTCTCGATACCCGGAAAGGCCCCGCCCAAATCACGGGCAACCCATTGCAGCACTTGGGCCTTCTCGGCCGGGGTGAGTTGAGCCAGCAGTTTTTCTGTTTCGTGTAAGGCATCCATGTCGCCTGTATATTATCACATTATGGAGCAGAGGGCTGTGTTCATAGCCGAGCTGTAACTCGGAAAGTCAAATCGGCCGAGACGCATCTTTATTGGCCCACTCACCGGAGACGCGATAATCTTGGCTCGGTCTGAACTTCAAGGACACACAGGATCACGCATCAATCCAATCGGCATGAATGAGCAGGAACGTCACAACCGAACAGTCATGTTGCGCCGGGTGCGCGATGTCTGGCTGGAAGGAGTCCTCGAAGAGTCGCTCCACGGCGGGGAGATCATCGATCTCGGTTTCGCCTATCGCCCGGCCGCGCTGGGCAACAGCGGCGTGCCGAGCTGGCAACAGGCCGCCGAATATGACTATTTGCTGCCGGTGGGAACCAAAATCGAGGATGTCTTCGCCGCGGCCGGCCGCGTGCTGCTGGTGCTGGGCGAGCCGGGCGCGGGCAAGACGACCATGCTGCTGCAGCTGGTCAGCCACCTGATGGCCGAGGCCGAAGCCGACGAATCCCGTCCCATGCCGGCCGTCTTCAGCCTGGCTGCCTATAGCGACGGCCGCACACTGGCCCAATGGCTGGTGGAACAACTGGCCAACAACTACCAGGTCCCGCGCAAGCTCAGCGAAGCCTGGATCGAGGGCGGCCAATTCATCCCCCTGCTGGACGGCCTGGATGAAGTCGAACCCGGCCATCGCCCGGCCTGCGCCGAGGCCATCAACGAATTCCGGGAGCGGCATCCCGGGGTCTCGCTACTGGTGACGGCCCGCAACCGCGACTATCAGGCCCTGGCCATGCGTCTTAATATGGACAAGGCCATTATCCTGCAAGCCCTCACGCCGGAGCAGATCGACACCTATCTGGCGCGGCGGGGCGAGCGGCTGGACGGCTTGCGCACCTCGCTGGCCGCCGACCGCACCCTGCGCGAATTGGCCCAGACGCCGCTGATGCTGTCCATCATGACCCTGGCCGCCAACCGGCCGCCCGAAAGCGGTTCGGCCGCGTTGGGCAGTCACCTCAGCCGCAGCCACCTGTTCGATGTCTACGTGGAGCGCATGGCCCGCTATCGCAGCAAGGACATGAGCTACGCGCCCAGCGATACGATCAACTGGCTGTCGTGGCTGGCCAAGCAGATGGCTCGCGCCGGCAAGCCGACGTTCTTCCTGGAGGATATGCAGCCCGGCTGGTTGCCCGACGCCGACCGGGACCGCTTCAGCCGTTACACCCGCACGCTCGTCTTTGCCCTGCTGGCTCTGGCGGCTCTGCCGTCGATCTTGTGGCTACTCTTTAACGGCCGCTGGGGTGGGGCGGTGGCCATGCTGGCCGGCGGCGTCCTGGCCGCGGCCCTGCCCGCGCTGACCGGCCGGTTCCTGATTCGCCCCCGCCTGCCCGTTCGACGCATCGAGACGGTCGAATCACTGGGCTGGTCGTGGGCCTGGGCGGCCCTGGGCGCCGGCGTCGGGACGGGTGTCGGGCTGGGGCTGGGCGCGCTGGTGGCCTGGATCGACCGCTGGACCTCCGTTCCCTGGCCGGCGTTGCTGGCAACAGCCGGCGCGGTGCAGGTGATGGTCGAATACGCCCTCCTGCGCGGAGACCTGCGCCTGCGCACCACACCCGGTCAGGGCATCGAACAGTCGCGCCGCAACGGCTTGATGGTCGCCGGTCTGGTGAGTGTCGCCACGGGACTCATCGGCGCGCTGGCCGTCGCCATCGCCACGCTGGTCGGCGGTCCGCGACCTCTGGTGCCCGTCTTGGCCTGGCTGCTATGGGCCGCGCTCTACCTGGGCATGGGCGGAGGGCTGGCCTTCGGCTTGCTGGCCTGGCTGCAGCATCGCCGGCTGCGCCACGTCCTCGACGACCGGCAACTGTTCCCCGCCGAGCCGGCCAATTTCCTCAACTTTTCGGCCGAGCGAAATCTGCTGCGCAAGGTCGGCGGCGGCTATACCTTCGTTCACGCCCTGCTGCTGGACTATTTCAACGAACGACGACCTTGACCCGCTCATCTCCCTCGCCCTCATTGCATGAGACGATCCCGACAACACGTGTCATTCCCGCCGATTCATGGTTAAGTAGGCCCTAACCTATGCCGCTGTTACCCGGTGAACTCCTGCACAACCGCTACCGCATCGTCAGCCTCATGGCCGGCGGTGCGTATGGAGCCGTCTATCGCGCCTGGGACGTGACCGATCGGCGCGATGTAGCTCTCAAGGAGTATCTCGATTCGTCAGTCGAAATCCAGAAGCGCTTCAGGGCCGAGGCGCGACAACTGGCCGCGCTGAGCCATCCCCAAATACCGCAGGCCCTCGACCACTTCGCGTTGGACAACGGCCAATATCTGGTCAGCGACTACATCGACGGCGTCGATCTGCAAAGCCTGCTCGACCAGTACGGCCCGCTGCCGTCGGACCTCATCGTCCCCTGGTTGCAGGCGGCGAGTGTCCCGCTGACCTATCTCCACGGCCGAAAGCGACTACATCTCAATATCAAGCCGGCCAACATCCGGCTGACGCCGTCGGGCGAGGTCTATCTGGTCGATACCGGGCTGCCAGGGCTGGGCGTGCGGCCGAATGCCACCGGCTACGGTTCGCCGGAGCAGCAAGCCCAGGCCGATGTCGGCCCGACGGCCGATGTCTACAGCCTGGGGGCAACGCTCTACTCGCTGCTGACCGGCATCGTGCCGCCCAATCCGCTGAGCCGCGAGACGGGGCTGAGCGATCTGATCCCGGCCCGCGAGGCCAACCCCGACATCGAGCCTTATCTGTCTATCGTGGCCGGGCGGGCCATGTCGCTGCGGGCCGACACGCGCTATGACACAGCCGAGGAGTTCGGCCGCGCGCTGGCCCGGCCGGCCGGTCGTCCCGCGCCGGTCGTCAGCCCCATGCGTCGCGCCGGGCCTGAACCGGCGGTCACGACAGCGGCGGCCGTTCCGCCCCGCGTGAAGCCCAAGGCTCGTCGCCAGGTGCAGGGTCGGATCATCATCGGGCTGGCGGGGCTACTGGCCTTCGTGCTGGCGTCCATCGGGTTCTTCTATCTGACCAATCTTGAACGGCCGGAGCAGGCCCAAGGCCCGGCGGCCACGGCTACCCTGCAATCGGCCGTCATCGCCGCGCTGACCCAACTGGCCCCCACGCCCAGCCCGACGCCGGAGCCGACCGCGCCGCCCACGCCCACGCCGGTGCCCTTCATCACCGAAACCGGCTCGCGCATGATCTACGTCCCCGGCGGGACGTTCGACATCGGCGACGACAGCAGCGAGCAAAACGACGAGAAACCGGCCCGGATGATCACCCTTGACTCCTTCTACATCGACGAGACCGAGGTGACCAACGGGGCCTACGCCCGATGCGTGGATGCCGGAGCCTGCCCGCGACCCGACCGCGCCGGGGCGACCTATTACCAGACCTATTTCGGCGACCCCAATTTCGATGACTATCCGGTCATCAACGTGAGCTGGTATGACGCCGACGCCTTTTGCACCTGGCGCGGCGCGAGGCTGCCCAGCGAGGCCGAATGGGAGTACGCGGCCTCGTTCGATCCGAGGGAGCGGGTGAAGTTCAAATACCCGTGGGGCGATACCTTCGACGGCAACCGGCTCAATTTCTGCGATGTCAACTGCCAGCGCGACGATCGCGGCTTCGAATGGGACGACGGCTTTCGCGACACCGCGCCGGTGGCCGGCTATCCGGACGGCCGCTCCCCCAAGGGCATCTATGACATGCTCGGTAACGTCATGGAGTGGGTCGGGGACTGGTATGACTTCCGCGCCTATCGGACGATCACCGAGACCAATCCCCGCGGGCCGGTCGACGGCGAATTCAAGGTGATCCGCGGCGGCTCCTGGTACACCCCGCCCGGCCAAATTGGCAACGTGATGCGCGACAACCTCGACCCGACGGTATCGCAATCCACCCTGGGCTTCCGCTGCGCCATGCTGCCGCCGTAATCAACGGACGGGCATCGGCTTCACCTTCCAGATATCGTCGCAATACTGGCGCATCGCCCGGTCGGATGAGAAAAAGCCGCAGCGGGCTGCATTGAGGATTGACTTGCGCGTCCAGGTCTCCACGTCGCGGTAGGCGAGATCGATCCCGTCCTGGCAATCGACGTAGGCGCGATAATCGGCCAGCACCATGAATTCGTCGCGGTCGAGCAGCGATCGCACGATCGGCTGGAAGAGCGTCGTATCGCCGTTGGCGAAGACACCGGCCCCGATCTGGCTGATCGCCCGTTGCAGTTCGGCGTCGGCGGCGACATAATCGCCGGGCTTGTAGCCTTTTGCCTTCAGGGCGAAAACCTCTTCGACCCGCAGACCGAACAGAAAGAAGTTATCCTCGCCCACCCGCTCGCGAATCTCCACGTTGGCTCCGTCGAGCGTGCCCACGGTCAGCGCGCCGTTGAGGGCGAACTTCATATTGCCCGTGCCCGAAGCCTCCTTGCCGGCCAGAGAGATCTGCTCGGACAGGTCGGCCGCGGGATAGATCGCCTCGCCCAGCGTCACGTTGAAATTGGGCAGGAAAGCGACCCGCAACAGCTTGCTCGCCTCGTCGTCGGCGTTGACTACGGTCGCGATCGAGTTGATGAGGTGGATGATGAGCTTGGCCATGTAGTAGCCGGGGGCGGCCTTGGCCCCAAAGACGAACGTGCGCGGCGTCATCTGCAGCGTCGGGTCGTCCTTGATGCGGTTATAGAGGGTGATGATGTGCAGCGCCTTGAGCAATTGGCGTTTGTATTCATGCAGGCGCTTGACCATCACGTCGAACATCGAGTCGGGATTGACGCGAATGCCGGTGTGGATGAGGATGACGGTGGCCAGATCGACCTTGTTGGCGGCCTTTATCGCGCGCCATTCGTCCCGGAAGCCGGGATCGTCGACGAATTTTTCCAGTCCGGCGATCTGATCGAGATCGCGCAGCCAATCCTCGTTGCCCAGCCGGTCGGTGATGAGTTTCGACAGGCGCGGGTTGGCCAGCCGTATGAACCGGCGCGGCGTGACGCCGTTGGTCTTGTTGTTGAACCTCTCCGGCCACATGTCGTAGAAGTCATGCAGCACGCGGTCGCGCAGCAGTTGCGAGTGCAGGGCGGCCACACCGTTGACGGAATAGCTGCCGACCACGGCCAGATGGGCCATGCGCACCTGCCGCTCGCCACCGTCTTCGATGATCGACATGCGGGCGATGCGGTCGTAGTCGTTGGGGAAGCGCGCGCTGACCTCGACCAGGAAGCGGCGGTTGATCTCGTTGATGATCTCCATGTGGCGCGGCAGCAGGCGCTCGAACAAGGCCACCGGCCACTTTTCCAGCGCCTCGGGCATCAGGGTGTGGCAAGTATAGGCGAAGGTCTTGCGGGTGATCTCCCACGCCTCATGCCACTCCAGGTTGTAATCGTCGATGAGCACCCGCATCAGCTCGGGGATGGCGATGACCGGGTGGGTGTCGTTGAGCTGAATGGTCGCCTTCTCGGCCAAATCATCGACGGGATTGCCGCAGCGTTTGATGCGGGCGATGATGTCGTTCAGGGAACAGGCCACGAAGAAGTATTGCTGGCGCAGGCGCAGCTCGCGCCCCTGAGGTGTGCTGTCGTTGGGGTAGAGCACCTTGGAGATGGTCTCGCTGTGCACCTGCTGTTCGACGGCGCTGGCGTAGTCGCCGATATCGAACAGACGGAAGTCGAAATTCGATGTGGCTCGCGCCCGCCAGAGCCGCAGAAAGTTGACCGTCGTCGTCCCGTAGCCGGGCACGAGGATATGGTGCGGCTCGCCCATGACCTGCTCGGCCGGGTGCCAGCGCCGGCGATGGTTGCCGTCGGTGTCCGCATAGATCTCGATGTGCCCGCCAAAGCCGACGGGAACCATGTCGTCGGGCTGGGCGAACTCCCAGGGATAGTCGAGAGCCAGCCAGTCGTCGGGTTGCTCCACCTGGACGCCGTCACGGAACTCCTGCC
This sequence comes from Promineifilum sp., assembly GCA_018058545.1. Classification (GTDB taxonomy): domain Bacteria; phylum Chloroflexota; class Anaerolineae; order Promineifilales; family Promineifilaceae; genus Promineifilum. Next base: position 108,722 of record JAGOZU010000001.1, read on the forward strand.
GGAAGATACCGTACTCATAGCGGATGCCGTAGCCGATCGCGGGGATATCCATCGTGGCCAGCGAATCGAGGAAACAGGCGGCCAGGCGGCCGAGACCGCCGTTGCCCAGGCCCGGCTCCACATCGAAGGCCATCATATTCTCCAGGGGGAATTGCGATCCTTCCAGCGCGGCGCGAGCGATCTCCTCGGTCCCGGAATACAGCATATTTTGCGGCAATTGCCGGCCGAGCAGGTATTCGGCCGACAGGTAATAAACGAACTTGGGGTTATCGGCGTAGCGCATATCCACCGTGCGACGGTATCGTTCGATCAGAAAATTGCGCACGGTGCGGGCCACGGTCATGTAAATATCATAGTCCCCGGCCGACTGGGCGTTCGTGCCGCGCGAGTAGTAGAGGGCATCGGCCATGTTCTGGCGAAACGCTTCCGGCGTCCGCTCAAGGCGTTTTTGGGACGGTCCTAATAATTTCATTTCTGTTCTCCATTACGGGGCGGGTCGGCAAGCGCCGGCTGCAGGTCTTCGACCGCCGCGACTGCAAACTCTCGCGGCCGCCCCTCCTCGGCCGGCGCGGCGAAGAAGATCATGACGAGCAAAGTCGGGAAATGAAAATCGGGAACGACAAATCGAGGGTTTCCCTCCATCGTCGTTCCCGATTCACAACAGTCTGTCTGTTAGCCACCGGCAGCGAGAGCCTGAACGCTCTGGATGACGGCCTGTCGAGCCAGATCGAACCAGGCGCCGGGCAACAAGCCCAACAGCAAGGTGGCGAAGGCCGCAATAGCGACGGCCGAGATCATCGCCGGCTTCAGGACCATCTCGTGCTCGCCGTCATACATGAACATGTAGAAGACGACGCGCAAGTAGTAATAGCCGGATATGACGCTGGTGATGACGCCGATGAGGACCAGCCATATCAGCCCCTGGGCCTCTATGGCCGCGCGAAAGACGAAGAACTTGGCCGCGAAGCCGCCGGTCGTCGGGACGCCCGTCAGCGACAGCATGAAGAAGGCCATGCAGACGGCGATCCACGGATGGCGCTTCACCAGCCCCTTGTAATCTTCCAGCATGACGCCCTCGCCCTCCTTGCGCTCCATGGCCACGACGATGGCGAACGCGCCAAGGTTCGTGAAGACATAGGCGAACATATAGAAGAGGGCCGCGCTGATGCCGTCGGGGTTCCGGGAAGCGGCCGCGACGGCGATGAGGATGTAGCCGGCATGGGCGATGCTGCTATAGCCGAGCATACGCTTGATGTTGGGCTGGGCGATGGCCAGGACGTTGCCGATGATGAGCGTCAGGGCGGCCATGATGGCGATGGCCGTGTCCCAGGTATTGCTCAGCGTCGGCAGAGCCACCATCAGGATGCGCAACAGAGCCGCAAAACCGCCGACCTTGGCCCCCACAGACATGAAAGCCGTGACGACCGTGGGCGCGCCCTCATAGACATCGGGCGTCCACATGTGGAAGGGAGCGGCGGCGACCTTGAAAGCGAAGCCGACCAGGACCATCGCCGCCCCGGCCAGCAGGAGCATCGTGGTGCCGCTCTGGGCCGCGGCCACGACGCCGGGCAGCGACGTCGTCCCCGTCGCGCCGTAGAGCAAGGCCACGCCATAGACGAAAATGGCCGAGGAAAACGCGCCCACGATGAAATACTTCAGGGACGACTCCTCGGATTCAGGTCGCGGCCAGGCCAGCCCGGCCATGATATAGAGCGGGATCGACAGCAATTCGAGGGCCAGGAAGATGAGGATGAGATCGTTGGCCATGCCCATGAGCATCATCCCGCTGAGCGAGAACAGCATGAGCATGTAGAACTCCGACCGGTCATGCCCCGTCCGTCGCAGGTAATCGACCGACAGCAGGATGGTCAGGATGCCGGTGACGGCGAAAATGACGTTGAGGGCGACGGCGAAGTTGTCGGCCACCATCATGGGTGAGCCGCCGGATACGCTGAACGAGGAGCGGCCGTCGTTCCACAAGGCGACCGAAGCAATCAGCGCCGCCGCCAATCCGACGATCGACAGAATCGGCGCCAGCCGCTTCATGCGCTCCACGCCAATGAGCAGATCGAGAAGCATCAACAAAATGCCTGTCCCGGCCACAAACATAAACGGCCACACGACGGCATAATCGATAGTGGGTGGTATAAACTCCATAATAATCCTCACCGGAAGTAAACCACAGATCGCCCGGATTTAACAGGTTTAATTGACCCGAATCCGACAGGGTGGGCAAACGGTGCGATCAATAATGGATTATCCCGGAGAAAGGGTGACACGTCAATTTAAGCAAGACAAACGCGCATAGGCCAAATGCCGTACGGGTGGGGCAAGGCAGCCGATGATCCTCCTCTTTGCAGAATCACGCAGATGCCGCCTTGTCTCACCCAGCGAGGGCGAGATAACCTGCGGACCATTTACTCTGCCCGGCCAAAGGCTCTCGCGCCGGTTGTCCCGCCCGTACGACGATTCATCTACATACGATTGCTCTATCATCATCGTCTTAATGTACACAATGCAATAACATTAGGTCGAATATCCTGCAATCATCAAGTAGACATAAAGAAAGAATTCAGTCGTTACGCCACTTGTGTTCAGTCATAAAGGAGCCGCATTGTTGAGTCCGAACAAACTGTTGAGAACCCACCGACATGCTATCATCCTGGGCCTGATCCTGCTCGTCGCGGCCGTGTTGCGCCTGTCGGCCATCGATTTCGCCCTGCCCTATGTCTACCACCCCGACGAGGACGTGCTGGTTCTGCCGGCCATGAACATCATCAAGACGGGCGACCTCAACCCGCTACGCATGGATTACGGGTCGTTCTTCATCTATTTGATGGCCTTCACCCACGTGCTGGTGTTTCTGCAATCGGCACGAACGGGCTGGATTGGCAGCCTCGACGAACTCATCATCCCCGAACGCGGCTGGTATCCCGGCATTTACCCCCATCCCGAATACGTCCTCGCCGGGCGTTTTCTCTCTGTCGCCTTCGGTTTGCTGCTGGTCGTCCTTGTCTACTTGCTGGCGACGCGGATGGGTAACGGCAATCGCCGCATGGGACTATTGGCCGCGGCCGTCGCCGCCGTGTTGCCCGATTTCGTCGTCCACTCCCATTACGCCACGACCGACATGGCGCTGACCACCCTGTGCGCCCTGGCCCTCTATCTGCTCGTCCGCGCCTATGATAATTGGGACAGCGACACTCCCTGGGCCTATATCGGCGCAGGTTTCGTCTGCGGGTTGGCGACCTCCACCAAGTATCCAGGAGCATTGCTTGCCTTGCCGCTGCTTCTGGTGCCCTTCTTGCGCGTTCGTCGCCTGGATGACCTGCTCAGCTTCAGGGTGATCGGCGGGCCGTTGGCGATGGCCGCCGGCTTTCTGGCAGCCACGCCCTACGCTCTGCTTGATTTGCCCAAGTTCATTCATTTCACCGCTGCCAATCTGAGGATCTACAATCAGCCGGGCTATGTGAGGATGGGGTCAACCTGGCGCTGGCAACTCGACTACCTGTTCACCGATCGGAATGCCGCCCTGGCCATCGCGGGGACGATCGGGCTGCCGATCGCCTTGTTTCGCTGGGGGCGACGGGGATGGATCATCAACAGCTTCGCCCTGGCCGTCCTGTTCACCGCCTTCTCGACCACCGTGCGCGAATCGCGAACCTGGATGCCGCTGGCTCCCGTCGCCTGCGTGTGGGTCGCCCTGACGCTGGAAACCGCGCTGGGCTGGTTTCGCCGGCGAATGCCGGGCCGCGCGGCCGATCAGGCGCTGGCCTACGGGTTGCTGGCATTCCTGGTGCTGGCCCCTCTGGCGGGGCGCTCGGCCGAAGCCATCCGCAACCTGCGCGGCCCCGACGTGCGAACCGTCCTCAAGGAATGGATCGAGGCCAACATCCCGCCTGGCTCCGTGATCGCCTACGATCGGTTTCCCCCTTATGTGGATCCCGCGGTCTGGCCGCCCCTGCTAAACTTCGGCCATTACAATCAGGACCTGGATACCTACCGCGAGCAAGGGGTTCGCTATGTGATCGGTTCGGACATCATTCAAAGCGCAAACCGGCTGTCGGCCGAGGACATGGCTCATTTCACGGCCATGACCGAGCAGCTTTGCCTCATCAAGACCTTCACCGGCCCCATTCTGGCCGCAAGCGATTTGACGTATTGGGTCTACGAAATGCCTCCCTGCACACCGGCGGCCACACCCTAACAACCTAATCTTTCCCCAACACACATAGATAAACAGACGACAGGTTCATATGACCAGCACCCTTCGCGACCACTTCCTGCTCGATCCCGACATCGTATTTCTCAACCACGGCTCCTTTGGGGCGACGCCCCGGCCGGTCTTTGACGCCTGGCAAATGTGGCAGCGCCGGCTGGAACAGCAACCGGTGCAATTCCTGGGAGGCGACATCGGCGGCTATCTGGCCGAGGCCCGAGCCGCGCTTGGCCGTTACCTGAATGTCGCCGCCGATGACCTGGTGTACGTACCCAACGCCACCTTCGCCGTCAACGTCGTCGCCCGCTCCCTGGCCCTGGGGCCGGAGGACGAGGTGCTGACGACCGACCACGAATACGGCGCGTGCGAGAACGCCTGGATCTTCATGAGTCGCGAGCGCGGCTTCCGCTACATCCGGCGGCCGATCCCCTTGCCCTTGCCGGATGATGACAGCATTGTGGAGCAGCTTTGGGCCGGGGTGACGCCGCGGACGAAGGTCATCTTCATCAGCCACATCACCTCGCCAACGGCCGTCCGCTTCCCGGTCGAGGCGATTTGCGCCCGCGCCCGCCAGGCCGGCATCCTGACCGTCGTCGATGGCGCCCACGCGCCGGGGCAAATCCCGCTCGATCTGGCGGCCGTCGGCGCGGACTTCTACGCCGGGAATTGCCACAAATGGCTGTGCGCGCCCAAGGGCAGCGGCTTCCTCCATGCCCGTCCGGAGGTGCAATCCCTCATCCAGCCACTCATCATCGGCTGGGGCTGGGGCGAAGGTCGAACCTTCAGCTTCGGCAGCGATTTTCTGGACTATCTCCAATACCCGGGCACGAACGATTATGCCGCCTATCTGGCCACCCCGGCGGCGATTGAGTTTCAGGCCCAACACGATTGGGACGCCGTGCGAGAGCGCTGTCATGCCCTGGCGGCCGAGACCATCGACCGGATCAATCATCTCACCGGCCTGCCGCTGCTCTATCCCGACCATGTGTCCTTTCATCAGATGGCGGCCGCGTCCCTGCCCCCCATCGCCGACCTGCCCGCTTTCAAGAAGCGACTCTACGACCAATATCGAGTGGAGATCCCCTGTATCCAATGGGGCGGCCGATCATTTATCCGAATCTCGATTCAGGGTTATAATAATCAAGCCGATACCGACGCGTTGTTGGCGGCATTGGAAGTGTTATTGGCGCGCGCGGCCGCCGGTTCATAGCTCCGGCAAGGTCGGTGATATTTCAACGACTGGAGTGTGGTGATGGCCAAAAAGAAGAGCGGATTTCTTGATAATCTCGGCGACCTCATCGACCGCGGGCTGGATTTCCTGAATCAGGAAACCGTGGACGAGCCGGCCGGTGGCAACCCCGATCCGCTGACGCGCCGGGTCTCGCTCATCATTCACAATCCGCGCATCCCCGGCGCCGGCAACCAGCCCCTGAACAAGGCTCTGGGCTGGAACGAGGTCGATAAACTCGTCGATGGTTACATCAGCGACTTGCGCGAGTGCAGCCATGGCTATCTGAATTATGAGGTCGTCGGCGAAACGACCGTCGACAAGTTCCCCTGCAAGGCTGACGGCTTCACCTACACCCCCGACAGCTACATGAATGCCTGGAAGACGCGCAAGGGTTTCCACGATCCTGATCTGGTTGATTATTACACCCTCATCGACGAGTTCAACATGATCCCCCAGGTCAATGAGAACAAGGTCGATGAGTTCTGGCTGTTCGCCTTTCCCTATGCCGGCTACTACGAGTCGATCATGGCCGGGCCGGGCGCGTTCTGGTGCAACTCGCCGCCGCTGACCGAGACCGGCCAGGCTTCGCGACGCTTCGTCATCATGGGTTTCAGCTATGAGCGCGGCGTGGGCGAGATGCTGGAGAACTTCGGCCATCGCGCCGAGTCGATCATGAAGCACACCTTCCGGCACAAAAAGGGCGACGACAATCTTTGGGAGCGCTTCTTCCGCCACGAGTTCAAAAACCCGGGCCAGGCCGAGGTGGGCTGGATGCACTACGCGCCCAACAGCGAGCGGGATTACGACTGGGGCAACAAGCGCTGGGTGCTCAGCCGCTGGCGCACGTGGCCCAACTTCCCCAATCTTGAAGGCGAGGCGCAGTGGGTCGATAGCCGTGACTGGGGCAGCGGCGACATCCGGCTCCATCACAAATGGTGGTTCAACCTGCTGCCCCACATCACCGGCTCGTCCGGCGGCATCGACTATAACTGGTGGAAGTACATCGTCGATCCCGAGACAGTTCGTTAATCAGTCACAGGAGGTAGGGCCGTGAAACTGACAGTGACGCATATTGTGCTCCTCGTCGTTCTGGTGTTGGGCATTGCGGCGTTTTTCCTGTTCACCAAGGACGCCACTTCGCCGGGAGAGGATCAAACGAACGACGGCCCCCTCTGCCCGGTGGCCACGCCGGAGTTCTTTCTGGTCGAGCCGGTCACATCGCCCACCGATCAACTTAGCCAGGTGCTCAGCGTCGATCTGGGCAACGGCGAGACGATCACCGTCACGTCCGAATCGGGCATCGTCACCGTCCCCTTTGATACCTTCCCCAAGGAGATCGAGATTCCGCTGCTGCCGAACACCACGCATAATCTGACTGTGGAGGGCAAGGTGCGCGAAGTCATGCAGGGAGATTGCGCCTACGGTGGCTATACCCTGAGCACAACCACCGACCGCAACGGCGGCCCGCTGGTCATCGAGCAACGCCAACCCTGATCCCGGCGAGACGAATGATTCGCGGCGATTTTCTTTTTGCGATGAAGGGCTATAATCAAGCCCATGTTAGCTCTGTCTTCAAACCCTGATGTGGCCGGCGACGCGGATATTGATCCCCCCTCACCGGACGATCACAGATCGCTACCTAACTCTCTGATGTAGCCCTGGACATGCCGCGGTGCGTCCAGGGTATCCTGAACCTGGAGACGCAGTCCAGATGGCGCAATCCCGCAATACTTTTCGTACTCAACGAAGCGAACAAGCCTTCACTTGGGGCGATGTACTCGCCTTGGCACTGGTGGCCGCGCTGTTATATGCCGGCGTCCGCCTGGCTCTCGATGCCCCCCAGGTCATCCAGGGTCCCGAGATTTCGCTGGCCCCGTCCGCGCTGCCCTGGTACACCCTGCTGTCCGTCGGCCGCATGACGGCCGCCTACGTCCTCTCCATCGCCTTCGCCCTGCTTTACGGACGGGCCGCGGCCTACAACCGGCGCGCCGAGCAACTGCTCATGCCGCTGCTGGACGTGCTGCAAAGCGTGCCCATTCTCTCCTTCCTGCCCGTCGTCCTCCTCGGCCTCAGCGCGGTGCTGCCGATCAACGTCGCCGCCGAGCTGGCTTCCATCGTGCTGATCTTCACCAGCCAGGTCTGGAACCTGGCCTTCGCCTGGTACCAGTCCTTAACCACCATCCCCAAGGAGCTACGCGAGGCCGGCAGCATCTTCCGCCTGAACACCTGGATGCAGTTCAGGAATCTGGAGTTGCCTTTCGGTATGATCAGCCTGGTGTGGAACAGCATGATGTCCTGGGCCGGCGGCTGGTTCTTCCTGATGGCGGCCGAGATCTTCACTGTTGGCTCGCGCGACTTCCGCCTGCCTGGCCTGGGCGCCTACCTGCACGAGGCCGCCGGCCAGGAAAATATCGCCGCTGTCGGCTGGGGGCTGGCCGCGCTGATCCTGACCGTGGTGCTGCTCGATCAGCTCGTCTGGCGGCCGCTGCTGGCCTGGTCGGACCGTTTCAAGGTGGGCACAGTGGAAAACGACGAGCCGCCGACCTCCTGGTTCTATGATCTGGCCGGCGACTCCCGACTGGTCAACTGGCTTTTTGACCACCTGCTGAACCCGCTGACCGAACGGATCGATCAAACCATGATGCGTCGTTTTCCCATGCGCGCGGCCGCCGGGGAAAGCGGGGCGCGCAACCAATGGGTCGGGCCGCTGGTCGCCGTCCTGTCGGGTCTGGCGGTGCTGTTCGGCCTGTATCGCGCCGGTCTGATGCTGTGGGGCATCCCGCTCAGCCAATGGGGCGAGTTGGCGCTGGGCCTGCTCGCCACCCTGTTGCGAGTGACGCTCGCCCTGGCCATCGCCCTGGCCTGGACCGTCCCTTTGGGCGTGGCCATCGGCACCAACCGGCGGCTGGCCACCCTTCTGCAACCGCTGGTTCAGGTGACGGCCTCCATCCCCGCGACCGCTCTCTTCCCGGTGATCCTGCTGCTGGTGATCGGGCTGCCGGGCGGGATGAACCTGGCCGCCGTATTGCTGATGCTGATGGGTACGCAATGGTACCTGTTGTTCAACATCATCGCCGGAGCCAGCGCCATCCCGCAAGACCTGAAATACACCACCGAGCTGATGCATCTCAGCGGCCGGCAACGTTGGCGCGTCCTGATCCTGCCGGCCATCTTCCCCTACCTGATCACCGGCGCCATCACCGCCAGCGGCGGGGCCTGGAACGCCAGCATCGTGGCCGAATACCAGCATTTCGGCGGCAAAACCCTCTCGATCACCGGCATTGGGGCCACGATCGCCGAGGCCACCGCCGACGGGGATTATGCCCTCCTGCTGGCGGCCACGCTGGCCATGGTGCTGGCCGTCATCCTGATCAACCGCCTGCTTTGGCGACGCCTCTACCTCCTGGCAGAAGAAAAATATCGTATGGAGTGATCGATGAACGAGACCTTGTTGCAACTGGAAAATGTCCATCACGCTTACGGCACGGGGATACGCCGCTTCACCGCCGTCGAGAACGTCAACCTGTCTCTGGCCGACGGCGAGTTCGTGGCCTTGCTCGGCCCTTCGGGCTGCGGCAAGAGCACGCTGCTGCGCATCATCACCGGCCTGCAAGCCCCTTCGCAGGGGCGCGTGCTCTATCGCGGCCAGGAGCTGCGGGGCGTCAACCCCCACGCCTCCATCGTTTTCCAGACTTTCGCCCTCTTCCCCTGGCTGAGCGTCAGCGAAAACGTAGAGCTGGCCCTGAAGATCAAGGGGGTCGATCCCGACCAGCGCGTTCAACAGGCGGAAGACCTGCTCGATCGCGTCGGCCTGGGCGGGTTCGAGACGGCCTACCCGCGCGAACTGTCCGGCGGCATGCGCCAAAAAGTCGGCTTTGCGCGCGCCATGGCGGTTGAGCCGGAGCTGCTCTGCCTGGATGAGCCTTTCTCGGCCCTGGACGTCCTCAGCGCCGAGTCCTTGCGCGGCGAATTGCTGGAGCTATGGACCGAGGGCAAAATCCCCACCAAGGCCATCCTGATGGTCAGCCACAACATCGAGGAGGCGATCTTCCTGGCCGACCGGATCGTGGTGATGGACAAGGAGCCGGGCCGCATCATCGCCGAGCACAAGGTCGATCTGCCCCACCCGCGCCAGCGCAAATCGAAGGAATTCCAGGCCCAGGTGGACCTGGTGTACGCCACGCTTGCCGGGCAGACGCGACCGGAGAAAGAGGAACTGGGAAGCGCCCCGGGCGAAAGCGGTCGCACCCGCCAGCTGCCCGAGGTCGCCATCAGCGATCTGGCCGGTTTGCTGGAGCATCTGTCCGAATCGGAAGAACCCCGACACGACATCTACATTCTGGAAGACGAGCTGGGCGTCAGCGCCAACCATTTGCTGAGCCTGACCGAGACGGCCGAGATGCTCGGCTTCGCCGCCATCGCCCAGGGCGACATCGAATTGACCCCCCTCGGCCAGGCCTTCGCCGAAGCCGGTATCCTGGCGCGCAAGGCGATCTTCGCCGCTCGCGCGCGACGCCTGCCCATGATGAAGTGGCTGCTGTCCATGCTGCGCGCCGCCGAGAAGCAGGAATTGAAGCTGGAGGTAATCGAGGCGGCCCTGGGGCTGGAGTTCCCGCCCGACGTCGCTGAAAACCAGATCAACACCCTCATTAACTGGGGCCGATATGCGGAACTGCTGGTCTATGACGACCATACGGAGATCATCGCGCTGGAGACAGAGGCGGCCCGGGCCACCGCCGGCTAACGGCCTGGATCGACGGAGGACCGATTATAATGAGAGGTGATAACGGCATGAGCAACGGCCGGCTACAACTAAACGAACGGGACCAGGCCATGCTGGCCGGCGAGATGGGCGAGGCCACGCGGATGGCCATGCGCATTCTGGTCACGATGGCCGGCGTCTATGGCGCAGACCATCTGCTCGACATCGAATCGGCCCACATCGACGGCTGCCTCTACCACGGCTACTCCGGCCTGGAGTTTGCCGAGCGACTGGTGGCCGGCGGGGCGGCCGTCGCCGTGCCGACCACGCTCAACGTGGGGGCGATGGACCTGATCAACCCTGACGTGTTTCGCGGGGACGCCCAATTGGGACAGTGGGCCACGCAACTTATGCAGGCCTACGAGGCGATGGGCTGCCGGCCGACCTTCACCTGCGCCCCCTACCAGGCCCAGCATCGGCCGTCATTCGGGACGCAGATCGCCTGGGCCGAGAGCAACGCCATCGTCTTCGCCAACTCCGTGCTCGGCGCGCGCACCAATCGCTATGGCGACTTCATCGACATCTGCTGCGCCATCACCGGCCGCGCCCCGGCCATGGGCCTGCACTTGCCCGAAAATCGCGCCGGACAGATTTTGTTCCGGCTGAAGGACATCCCCGACCGGCTCCTGGCTGAGGACGTCCTGTTCCCGGTGCTTGGCTATTGGCTGGGCGCGCGAGTGGGCACGAAGATCCCCGTCATCGAAGGATTGCGGCCAGAGACGACCGAGGACCAGCTCAAGATCATGGGCGCGGCCGCGGCTTCGTCGGGCGGCGTGGCGTTGTTCCATGCCGTTGGCGTGACCCCCGAAGCGCCGACACTCGCGGCGGCCTTGCAGGGCCACGTCCCGGAGCGGGTTGTGGAGATCACCCTTGATGATCTCAAGGGCACCCTCGCTATCCTGTCCACTGCGGCCGACGGCCCCATCGACGTCGTGGCCCTGGGCAGCCCCCATTTTTCGATGACCGAATTCGCCCAACTCCTGCCGCTGGTGGAGCGTTTCCCGCCCCGGCCGGGCGTCGAGTTCATCGTCTGCACCGACCGGCTGGCCCAAATAACGCTCCACCGGCGCGGTTGGCTGGAACGATTGCGCGCCGCGGGCGTGCAGATCGTCGCCGACACCTGTATCCTCGGCACGCCTATCATACGCGCGCAGGATGGCGTGTTGATGACCAACTCCGGGAAATACGCCCACTACACGCCCGGCAGCATCGGCCTGCAGGTCGTCTACGGCAGCCTGGAGGAGTGCGTGCGTTCGGCCGCGGCGGGCGAGGTGTGGCGCGATGTCACCCTTTGGGCCGGCGAGCGGGGGGACGCGAGAGCGGAACAGCAGGAGAGCGGCGAAACGAAAAAGCAGGCGAGCACGAGCGAAGGCTATCGGCTTCTGGTTCCCGGGGAGGCGACCGGCCCGGCGCTCGTCCTCGATGCCCCGCTCAGCCTGTGGGGTGGGCTGGACCCGGTGACGGGAAACATCATCGACCAGCGCCATCCCCAATGGCAGGCCAACGTGACCGGCAAGGTGCTGGTGATGCCGGTGGGTCGGGGCAGCAGCAGCGCCAGCAGCATCCTGCTGGAGGCCGCGCGTCGGGGCACGGGGCCGGCCGCGATCGTTCTGGCCGAGCCGGACGCGATCCTGGCGCTTGGCGCGGCCGTGGCCAGGGAGCTATACGGAGCCGCCCCGCCGGTGCTGGTTATCGACAGCGATGCCTATGCGCGGATAAGGACGGGCGACGAGGTAACCGTCTCTGCAGATGGATTAACGGATTCCCCTCTCCCCGCATGAAAAGGCGACTGAGCCGTCGCGGCTATCAAACAAGTGGACAAAACGTTCTACGATGAAAACTCAAAAGCCAGATAGGCGCGCCGCTTGTCCCCTTCCCCGCGCTCGATAAACGAGGCCCTGACCGGGCGGCCGATCCATTCAATTTCCGGCCGCAGGCTATCCACCCCGACGATCTGGGCGCTGATGCGCGGCCCTTCTTCCAGCTCGACGATCCCGGCGATATAAGGGTTCGACCGGTCGTAGCCGGCGTCGATCATCGCCGACGTGCCGATGTAGACCGAGGTGAAGGCGGCCAGCTTGCCCCGGCCGGAAAGCTCCACCCACTCCATGTCGTCGCCATGGGTGCGCGGGTCAATCGGTCGCGGCGGCACGAAGACCTCCCCCGTGTCGCGATTGCGCGACCCCATCAGCTTGCCCTCGTTCATGAAAAACTGGAAAGAAACCGCCGTGAACGGTCGTTCGATTGTTTGTTCAGTCATAGTTCTACCCTTACCGCCGCTCATAGATATGCACAACGCAGGTTTGCCCCGTGCCGCCGACGTTATGGGTCATGGCCAGATCGACGTCGCGGTCAACCTGTCGATCGCCGGCCGTGCCGCGCATTTGCTTCCAGATTTCGACCGCCTGGGCCGCGCCGGACGCGCCGACCGGATGCCCCTTCGACTTGAGGCCGCCCGACGTGTTGATCGGCTTGAGGCCAAAGCGCGCCGTCAGCCCTTCCTCGGCCGCCTCGTGGCCCGTGCCCGGAGCGAAGAATCCCAGGTCTTCGGTGGCGATGATCTCGGCGATGGTGAAGCAGTCATGGACTTCGGCGATCTTGATGTCGTCGGGCGTCACCCCGGCCATGGCATAGGCCTGCCGCGCGGCGAGTTGCGCGGCGCGAATGCCGGTCAACTCCGCCCGGTCGTGCAGCGCGGCCGCGTCGCTGGCCTGCCCGCTGCCGATGATATAGAGCGGGTCATCGGTGAACCGTTTGGCCAGCTCCTCGCCGACCAGCAGGATGGCCGACGCGCCGTCGGTCACCGGCGAGCAGTCGAACAGCCGCAACGGCCAGGCGATGAGCGGGTTGGCCTTGTCGTCGTGCATAAAATCCATTTCCGTCCGCCAGGTGGGGACGGGCAATCCCTTTTGCTGGGCCTTGGCGATGCGCCCGGCCATCAGATCGGCGATAGAGGTCTGGAACTGGGCCTTGGGATTGAGCTTGCCGTTCTCGTGGTTCTTGATGCCCACCTGCAACAGGGCATCGGCCGACGCGCCGTACCGTTTCATGTAGGCGGTGGCCATGGCCGCGTAGAAGCCGGGGAAGGTGAAGCCGGCGGGGATCTCGAACAGCATGTCCCCGGCCGTAGCCAGCGCGTCGGTGACCCCGGCCGTCGGCAGGTTGCTCATCTTCTCCGCGCCACCGACGAGCACCATGTCATAGGCTCCGGAAGCGATGGCCAGAATGCCCTGGCGCAAGGCGACGCCGCTGCTGGCGCAGGCATCTTCGATACGTGTCGCCGCGCGCGGAGCCAGCCCCACCCAGTCGGCCATGATGGGCGCGATGTGCCCCTGGCCCTCAAATAAATCGCTGCTGAAATTGCCGATGTAGACGGCTTCGATGTCGCCGGGGTCGAAGCCCTTGTCGACGGAGAGGCTCATATCCTGATAGGCCTCGACGAACAAGTCGCGCGTCGACTTCTCGGGGAAGGAGCCGAACTTGCACATTCCTGAGCCGACGATGGCGACGCCTCGATTGAGTTTTTTCATTACCTGTCTCCAGTGGCCGGTTCATGAAGACCGGCCGGCGGTTCCCGCCCAATTCGTGTAGTTTAATCTGCGCTCCCATACACCAAATGCCGGCATAATGGCGCGGAGTCAACCACGTTATCTAGCTATTATAAAAAGCAAAAGGAGCGATTCGGTTACAGCTATCTTATCATTTTAACCCGGCTCTATCCATACCTGACCGAGCCGGATACCTCCCAGGCGGCCGGCCCGCCCCCTCACCCTTTCACCAATAAAATGAACCGACCATGAGCGAACGCTCCACCAGCGACGGGAACCATTAATATGCTTCAGGCGTCTATAATGTCGAGGCGCCTGTTACCGGATGAACAACAAGATTATCAATTCCCACCCCACGTAT
>JAGOZU010000112.1 GCA_018058545.1 Promineifilum sp.
CTTTGCACCGGTAGAGTTGGCTACCAGCCGCCGTCTTGCCGTTCTTGACTTGCTCATCGGTTCGTAAACAGTGGGGACATTGTGCCATTGCTCTATTATCTCATGCCTTTGTAATTAGTCACTCCCAAATGCCGGAACGGCCGCGCGCCACCAATTTCAGCGCGCTTTCATACCAACCTATTCGGCAATTTGGCGCGTCGGGTTTCATTCCTCGACGCGGGCGATATTGGCCCCCAACCCACGCAGCTTGGTCTCGATCTGCTCATATCCGCGGTCGATTTGCTGGACGTTATGGATAGTGCTGGTTCCGCGCGCGCATAAGGCCGCCAGAACCATCGCCATGCCAGCGCGAATGTCCGGGCTGGGGACTCCGGAGGCATTGGCGTAAAGCTTGCTCGGCCCCTGCACCAACACGCGATGCGGGTCGCACATCACTACTCGCGCTCCCATGAACGTCAAATGGTCGACGAAGAAGAATCGACTCTCGTACATCCAGTCGTGAAGCAGGATGGAACCTTTGGCCTGGGTACCCATCACAACGGCGATACTCATCAGATCCGGGGGGAACCCCGGCCAGGGCAACGGCTTGATCTCCGGGATACGACCGCCCAAACCTTCCTGGATAACCAGCTCCTGGTCAGCGGGGATGACGATATCCTCGCCATCATCACACCAGCGCACGCCCATACGCTCGTAAACGAGGCGAATCATGCCCAGATTTCGCGGCTGAGCGTCCTGAATGCGAATCTCACTGCGAGTGACGGCCGCCGCGCCGATAAAGCTGCCAACCTCCATAAAGTCCGAGCCGATGCGGAACTCAGTACCGGTTAGTCGATCAACGCCATTGATGGTCAGGCAGTTGCTGCCGAGTCCCTCGATATCCGCGCCCATGGATTTGAGGAACTCGCACAGATCACGCACGTGAGGTTCGCAGGCCGCGTTGTAGATGACGGTTTCGCCTTTGGCCAGAACGGCGGCCATGATGGCGTTCTCGGTGGCCGTCACGCTGGCTTCCGCAAGAAGGAGATGGCCTGCGCCATGCAACCTGGGCGCTTCCATCTCAAAAACGCCGCGCTGGCTCATGCTGATATTCGCTCCCAAAGCCGTTAGCGCCTGGACGTGGGTATCGAGCGGACGGCCGCCGATGACATCGCCACCGGGCACGGGTAACTGGACACTACCCATACGACCCAACATCGGCCCAGCGAAGACGAATGAAGCACGGGTGCGCGCCCCTAAATCAGGATCGAGGCCGGTTTTGTTGACGTTTTGGGCATGGATTCGCCAGCTGCCGTTGCCCAGGTCGATCATCTCGACACCCAGGTCGCGCAATATCAGGATTGTATTTTGCACGTCGCGTATTTCCGGAATATTGTGCAAGATGACCGGTTCGCTGGTAAGCAAACAAGCCGGCAACAGTTTCAGAGCCGCATTTTTGTTGCCGCTCGCCTTGACTACGCCGCTTAAGGGTTGGCCACCCTCAATGATAAATTTACTCATAAATCTTTTCCTGGAGACGGGCGCGATCACCCGACCATGCTTGCCATTGTATCAGTACGATCCCGCCGGGCAAACGCGCTATAATCTGTTGCTATGCCTTCTCTCAGCCTGAATCACCTTGAACTGTTTTTTATCGATCGCCACTCAAACGGGAATAATCTGACTCTGTTGTTCGTCCACGGCGCGGGGAGTTCCCACACCGTCTGGCCCGAAGCGCTCTACGGCATCCCCGGAACGCGAGCAGTAGCGCTGGACCTTCCCGGCCACGGCCGCTCCTCGCCGCCCGGCCGTCGAACCATCGACCAGTACGCTATAGCCGTCGAAGAATTTACCGCTGCGCTGAGCTTGGAAAACGTTATGTTAGTCGGTCACTCGATGGGCAGTGCGATCGCCCTGACCGTCGCCTCTCGTGCGGCAGTGGCGTTACGCGGCCTGGTCCTGTTAGGGGCCGGCCCGCGCATGCCCGTCCATGATAAGGTATTGCGAGGAGCGACTAACGCCCCGGATGAAGTAGCCGACTTCGTCGCCGCCCTTGGCCTGGGCCAACCGTCCACGGAATTACAGGAAGAAATACAACGTACCATGTTGGCTACCGATACCATGACCGTTTTTGGTGACTTCCTGGCTTGCAATCGTTTCGACCTGCGGCCGAATCTGCATGCCATCGACATACCCGCGCTCATCATCGCCGGAGAACAAGATCGCCTGACGCCGCTTCGCCTCACGGAATCATTGGTGGCAGGTTTGCCACAAGCCAAATTCATCACTCTGGCAGAGACTGGCCATTACGCCATGCTGGAGAGAACGGCCGAAGTAAGGAGCTTAATCGCCGACTTTGCCGCCGGGTTGGCTTGAGACGGTTGACTGCTCCTCTCATCCCGGCGAGGAAGCCAAGGCGGAATCCTTACTCCAATTCCCTGAGCGTCCGGCGAAGTCGTGGTCCGATAGAATGGGTGGCGCGGCCGCGGTGGCTGATGCGGTTTTTTTCGGCCGCCGGCAGTTGGGCCATCGTCACCCCTCTTCCCGGCAGATAAAACACCGGATCGTAGCCGAATCCTCCCTCCCCGCGAGGTTCGAAGGCGATTTGTCCCTCACAAACGCCATCGGCTGAACCCAGGATCGTTCCATCACCCGAGGCCAGCACGATGACACAACGAAAGCGGGCGGTGCGGTCGACCTCGGGAACGCCGGCCAGCGCATTGAGCAATAAATGGTACCGGTCAGCTGACGAAAGTCCCGGACCGCCGTAGCGGGCCGACAGGACGCCGGGCTTCCCGCCCAATGCATCCACCTCCAGGCCTGAATCATCGGCCAAAGTCAACATCCCACTCTGTCGAGCATAGGCAACCGCCTTGAGAGCGGCATTTTCATAGAAGGTCGCGCCATTTTCTTCCACGTCAAAGGTAATGCCGACATCATCCAGCGACAACCATTCGATACGGCTGTCCTCCAGGATTTCGGCATATTCAGCGGCTTTTCCCGGATTATGAGTAGCGATCAACAGTCGCCGGGTCTTGTTCTTAATCACAATGAATACCCTCGTGCCGGCTGCACAGATCGAACCGGCTTATGCTATACTCCCATTTTATCCCGATCTGAGTTGGAAGGTGTATGATGAAATTGTCACGCCTGCGCTTCAACTTCGGCTTTCTTCTGGAAGCCGATTATGGCACCAGCCGGCTGATCGAACTCGATTATCCCAGCATCCAGCTAAGCGATGACGTCACCCTGGCGCCCTTGCGCGGTTCCATAACCGCTACTCGAACCACCGAGGGCATTTACCTGCAAGGACACCTGGAAAGTTCGATAGCGATGGAGTGCGTGCGCTGTCTGGAAGAGGCCATCGTGCCCGTTGAAGTATCGATTGATGAATTATACTATTATCCGCCCCATACCGCGCCCGAAGGCGAGGCTCGTGTGGGCGAGGATGGCATGATCGACCTCGCGCCGTTGGTCCGTGAGCTGAGCCTGCTGAGCGTGCCGATCAAGGTGTTGTGCCGCCCGGATTGTCATGGCCTGTGCCAGGAGTGCGGGGCCAATCTAAACAATGGCGACTGTGGCTGCGCGGAAGATGAAATCGATCCTCGGTTCTCTGCTCTGCAATCCTTGCTGGGCGGCGATCGGGTCGACAATTAAGCCATATCAAGGGAAAAGCCCTCTATGTTCTACGATGAAGCCAAAATAAACGTCCGCAGCGGCGACGGCGGCGACGGCATGATCAGCTTTCGCCGGGAGAAATTCGTGCGTCTGGGCGGCCCCGACGGCGGTGACGGCGGCCGGGGCGGCAATGTGATCTTCGTCGCTTCTTCCCATTTGAACAGCCTGGCCAAATTCCAAAGAAACAAACATTATCGGGCGGGCAACGGCGTTCATGGAACGGTGCAACGCATGGCCGGCGCACAGGGCGAGGATTTGCGCCTCGAAGCCCCGCTGGGGACGATCATCCGCAATGCCGGGACGGGCGATGTGCTGGCTGAATTGCTGGAACCGGGACAGGAGGTCGTCGTCCTGGCCGGCGGACGGGGCGGCCGAGGCAATCAACATTTCGCCAACAGCCGCCGGCAAGCGCCGCGCATCGCCGAGCGCGGCGAGCCGGGAGAAGAATTATGGTTGGCGCTGGAACTGAAGCTCATCGCCGACGTGGGCATCATCGGCGTGCCCAATGCGGGAAAATCAACACTGCTATCCGTGGTCAGTTCAGCGCGCCCAAAAATCGGCGACTATCCATTCACCACTCTCCAGCCCAACCTGGGTGTCGCCACCATCGGTGATTATGAGACCATCGTGCTGGCCGACATTCCCGGCCTGATTGAAGGAGCAGCCGGTGGCGCCGGGTTGGGCCACGACTTTCTGCGTCATATCGAGCGCACCCGTATCCTCGTTCACCTTCTGGACGGTATGTCACCGGATCCTTTGGGCGATTATGCAATGATCAACGAGGAACTCGCCCTGTACAGTCCGGATTTGGCCACCAAACCGCAGATTGTCGTCCTTAACAAGATCGATTTACCGGATGTGAAGAAATTGGAGCCGAAGATCCGTGCGCAAGTTGTCAGTGGCGGCCATCGCTTTATGAGCATCTCGGCCGTCACCGGCGAGGGTGTGCGGGAGATGCTGTACGAGGTGAAGCGTATGGCCGACGACGCCCCTCTCTCGCGGCCGCCAACTGCCGGCGAACCAACCGTCATTCGGCCGCCGGCCGAAGAAAGCACCTTCACGATCAAGCGCGAGGACGGCCATGTCTGGCGCGTGCGGGGCAAGGAGATCGAACGTATCGCCGCCATGACTTACTTTGAATTCGAGGATTCGCTACTGCGTTTTCAGGAAGTCCTGGAGCGAACGGGCATCACCGCGGCCCTGAACGAGGCGGGGGTGAAGGTTGGCGACACAGTCTTTATCGGGGATGAGGAGCTTGAATGGGGCGAGTGATCGCCGGACAGGTAATTACCGGGTTTCAGATTTATGGCTGAATCATACGCACAGCTTCTTCGCGAAGCCATCCTGAACGAGGATTCATTCGTCGAGGCTACCTTCCAGGTGACACGACCCGGCGAGACGATTCCCTGGACACGTATCACCATCCGCCCGGTATTGCTGAAGGACGGCCGCCACCTCCAGTTTTCGTATTTCGACGGCACACAGGACCACACCAGAAATTTCAGCGGAGCTGAGGCACTTGAGCGTCTGGACGAATTGATGAAGTGGCCCTTCAAAAGCATAGGGGCCACAACGACAGGAGAGGCGATCCGGGTGCAGTTCAGCAAGAAGGGACGGCCGATCGTCCATCGCGAACAGCGCAAGGGAGATCCCGTCCCGCTCGATCTGACCCACGATCGTGCCAAGCCCGGCATTCTGCGCGACGACCAGCCCAACCCATTTCTGCAAGCCATCGGTGTGATGACCGCCGGCGGGGAGGTACGGGCCAACCAGCGGCGAAAGTTCCAGCAAATCAACGAGTTCCTGCGCCTCATCGACGAAACCGGCGAGATCAACCGGTTGGATAACCGGCCGGTGCGTGTCGTCGATCTCGGTTGCGGCAGCGCCGCATTGACCTTCGCCACCTATCATTACCTCAACGACATCAAAGGCATCCCGGCCACGCTGACCGGCATCGATACCAAGGCCCATCTGATGGATCGGCACAATGGCACCGCTGCCACCCTGAACTGGGCGGGCATGCGCTTCGAGACGGCGCGAATCATCGAATACGAGGCGGCCGTCGCTCCCGACATCGTTTTAGCGCTCCATGCCTGCGACACAGCCACCGATGAGGCGCTGGCCAGAGCGGTTCAATGGCGCAGCAAGCTCATCTTCAGCGCTCCCTGTTGTCATCATCATTTGCAGACGCAACTGGCGGCGGCCGAGACGCCGGAGCCGTTTCGCCCCGTGTTGCGCCACGGCATCCTGCGCGAGCGACTGGGGGATATCCTGACTGATTCGTTCCGCGTCCATATTCTGCGGCTGATGGGTTATCGAGCAGAGGCGCTGGAATTCGTTCCCGTCGAACATACGCCCAGGAATCTGATGATCCGGGCCGTCTACACCGGGGCGGCCGCCCCCTCGTCGCTTGTCGATGAATACCGGGCGCTCAAGGCGTATTGGGGTGTTACGCCCTATCTGGAAACGCTGTTGGAAAAAGAGCTTTCGTCCATTTCGGCCGTTTCAAATCGTTAGCGGCCGCCATTCCAAACAAAAGAGGTGTGCTGATGCCGGCTTCACTGGTCTTGACCAACGGGCATATCTATACGCTGGACCTGGCCCAACCGCGAGCTACGGCCGTCGCCATTCGTGACGGCCGGATCATGGCTGTGGGCGACGACGACGCCATGAAGGAGCTGCTGGGACCGGGCGGCGAATGGGTCGACCTCGGCGGCCGCTTCGTCACGCCGGGTCTGGTCGACGCGCACGTCCACTTCCAGCACTTCGCCATCAGCCTGCGGACGGCCGATCTCGATGGCGCAGCAACTCGCGCGGAGGCGCTGGATCGCGTCGCGGCTTTTGCCGGTCAGCATCAGGAAACAGGATGGCTGCGGGGCCGGGGCTGGTCACAGGATGCATGGCCGGATCGCGCCTTCCCCACCGCGGCCGAACTGGATGTTGTCGTGCCCGACCGACCCGCATATCTCTCCCACAAGAGCGGGCACGCGGCATGGGCCAACAGCGCCGCCCTGAAGCTGGCACGCATCGAAGCCACAACGCCGGATCCACCTTCCGGTCAAATTCAGCGCGACGCCGACGGCAACCCAACGGGCATTTTCTTCGAGGACGCGATGGAGTTGGTAGCGGCTCACATTCCCAAATCGACACCGGCGGAAGTGGCCGACGCCATGAGGCAGGCGCAAGCGTATTGCTGGTCGGTCGGACTGACGGGTCTGCACGATTTTGACGGCCGCGACTGCTTCACGGCCCTGCAATTACTGCGCGAGGCAGGCGAGCTTGGGCTGCGCGTGGTCAAGAATATTCCCGTCTACCGGTTGGAACACGCGCTGGGGGTAGGTCTGCGCTCCGGCTTCGGCGACGATTGGCTACGTATCGGCGGCGTAAAGATATTTGCCGACGGCGCGCTTGGCTCGCGAACGGCGGCGATGATCGCGCCTTATGAGGGCGAGCCTGACAATCTGGGTATCGTCGTGACGGAAAAGGAGGAGATGCTGGAGAAAGCCCGACAGGCCAACGCGGGCGGCCTCAGCATGACCATCCACGCCATCGGCGATCGGGCCAACCATGACGTACTCGACGTTTATGAATTGTTGCGCCGCGAAGAGAGGGCCACCAACAGACCGCGTCTGCGCCATCGCATCGAGCACGTTCAGGTCCTCCACCCCCACGATCTGAATCGGCTGGCCGAACTAAATGTCATCGCCTCCATGCAACCGATCCATGCCACCTCGGACATCGACATGGCCGACCGCTATTGGGGCGCTCGGGCGCGCTACAGCTATGCCTGGCGAACCATGCTGGACAGTGGCGCGCTGGTGGTATTCGGCTCGGACGCGCCGGTGGAGCGAATCGACCCGTTGCCCGGCATCCACGCCGCGTTGACTCGCCGCCGCGCCAACGGTTATCCTGGCCCCGAAGGCTGGTTCCCGGAACAGCGACTGTCGTTAGCCGAGACGCTCTACGCCTTTACGACGGCCGCGGCCGTCACCGCGGGCCAGGAACGCCACCAGGGTAGCATCACCCCGGGCAAGCTGGCCGACCTGACGATCTTTGAATGGGACTTGACTACCACGCCGGCCGATGAGTTACTGGATGTCGGTATTGCCGGGACGGTAGTCGATGGGGTGTTCCGCAATCGGACGTGGTAAGAAATATCGCGGGTACCCGGTGAACCTACAGATAATCTAGCCGGATACCCGCGTCTAACTCAATCGATTACACCACGGCTGGTCTCTGCTACCAGGTGATCGACGACGGCACGCATGGCCTCGTCGTGGTTTTCTTCGCCACCATGTTCCTGATAGACGCGCAACTGCTTGTCGGCGCTCGAACCATTCTTCAGAATGCTGTGAACGTGCTCAACTTCCTTGCGGCTGTCTAAGTCATCAACAACATCATCGATCAGCTCCAGAAGCTCCATCATCAGATCAGGAAAGGCCACTGATTGCTCGATGCCGAAGTCGATCAACTCACCGTCAATGCCGTAGCGCACGGCACGCCATTTGTTCTCAGAGATATGGACATGACGATATTGCCGCCAGCCCATATTTTGTCTCCGCAGTTTTAGCAGCTTGGCGCAGATTGCCTGGAAGAGGGCGGCGATGCAGATGCAGTCATCGATATTGGTGCAGATATCGGAGATGCGGAACTCAAGCGTGCTGTAAACCGGGTGAGGCCGAATGTCCCACCAGATTTTGGCCCGTTTATCAATCTTGCCGAAAGCCCCCACCCGCTCCAGCATCAATTCGTACCGTTTATACTCACTCCAGGACATGAATGAATGAGGGATGCCAGTACGCGGCAACGATTCGAAAATCACGCTGCGATAAGATTTGAGGCCGGTGTTCTGCCCACGCCAGAAGGGCGAGCTGGTAGACAAGGCCAGCAAGTGGGGAATGAAGTAGCGGGCCTGATTCATAACCGCAATCAGCAGCTCGCGCGAACTGGGATCATCATTAAATCCCACGTGGACATGCATACCAAAGATTAGAAGCTGACGGGCGACGCCTTGCATATCGTCGAGCAATTCCCGGTATCGCGTGCCTTCGGTGATAATCTGGTCTTCCCAACGCGCAAAAGGGTGGGTCGAAGCGGCGGCGATCTTCAAACCGTTCTGGTCGGCCATCTCCAATACTTCGCGACGAAGACGAGAGATTTCCCCGCGCGCCTCTTTGATGTCCTGGCAAATGCGGCTTCCAACCTCAACTTGCGATTGCATCAATTCCGGCTTCAGATCCAGCTTTTGCGGCCGGGCCTGATCCTGCGTGAGCAATTCACTGATATAGGTTCGCAGGTTGCGCGTTTCGGGATCGATGATCTGATATTCTTCCTCGATGCCGAGGGTGAGCGGTTGCATTGGAACGGTCATATTTTTGCCTCGCTACATTACCCATCAACTGAATGAAATCAATCCGCTGAACCATGCCGGTGTTTCCGGACAGAAATTATATCATGAGCTATGCGGCCCATTACAATTCACAATAGACAGATTCCGATCGACTATCTTCCGTCGGCCATACCTTGCAAATAAGCGACCAGAAGCCGCACGCCGAATCCCGTGCCACCGACGGGTGTATATTCCTTGCCTTTCTCCGATAACGCCATCCCGGCGATATCGAGGTGTGCCCACGGATAGTTGGTGAACTCACGCAGAAACACCGCTGATGTGCCCACGCCACCGGATCGCCCGCCGCTGTTCTTCATATCAGCCACATCCGAGTTGATCGTTCGGCGGTAATCCTCGTAAAGAGGCAACGGCCAGATACGCTCATACGTGGCTTCCGAAGCGGCAAGCAGTCGTTCCCGCAAGGCATCGTTGTTACAGAAGATACCCGCGGCCACCCCGCTACCAAGAGCGGTCACGCACGCTCCGGTCAAGGTGGCCAGATCGATAACCGCGTCAGGATGATAGGTCTCGGCATGGACCAGCGCATCAGCCAGCACCATCCGGCCTTCGGCATCGGTACTGATGATCTCGATGGTCTTGCCGTTGGATGCGGTGATGATGTCGGACGGCCGATAGGCGTTGGCATCGGGCATATTCTCGGTGGCCGGGGTGATGCCGATGATTCGCAAGGGTATGCCCAGGCGGCCGACCGCCTCCATCGCCCCCAGAACGGCCGCGGCCCCACCCATGTCGGACTTCATATCGCCCATTCGCTCGGCAGCCTTGAGTGAGATTCCGCCGGTGTCGAAGGTGATGCCCTTACCCACCAGGGCTACCGTCGGCAGATCGGTGCGGTCGATATGATGCCCCAAAACGATGAACTTGGGCGGCTCGCCCGCACCCTTGGCAACGGCCAGAAAAGCACCCATCTTGCGCTCGGCCGCCCAATCGCGGTCGCCGATGGTAACAGC
>JAGOZU010000182.1 GCA_018058545.1 Promineifilum sp.
GGTATCAATATCAACTGGCAGTTCTCCATCGATACCAGCCGGGAGAAGCTAAACGCTCGTTATTCGGTTGTTAATGAGTCCAATTCTAAATTCAAGATAATTTAGATTAATTATGTAACAGCGTACTAATGTGGGGATGGTCCAAATCAGGATCAGTAACAAAAGACCCAGGTTGACCAACAAGGAACCCCATCGTTGTTGATTTTGCATGCTGCCCATGTTAGAACGCCTCCTGTTCCCGGAATTGCTTCAGGTTGTAGATCATGACCGGGACGATGGCCAGCAGCAGTACGATGGCGATCGCCGAGCCGTACCCGGAGTTTCGGGCTGTAAAGGACTGTCTGTAGAACTGGGTCGCGATCACCTCCGTCCCAAACTGTCCGCCGGTCATCACCCACACGACGTCGAACACTTTCAGGGTGAAGATTACAACCGTCGTTGTAACAGTGATAATCGTGCCCATGATATAGGGGACCATGATCTTGAAGAAAATCTGAACCTCGTTGGCGCCGTCGACGCGCCCGGCTTCCATCAGGTCGGCCGGGATGCCCTTCAGCGCAGCCGAGAAGAGTACCATTGCGTATCCGACCTGCAGCCAGATGACAATGACGATGAGGAACAGGTTGTTCCAGGGCGCGATGGCTGTCCACGCCGGCCAGGGCTGCGGCTTGCCTCCCAACCCGACGACGATCGCGTTCAGCAGGCCGATTTGCGGGACATCAACCGGCCGCACCTCATAGATGAAATTCCAGATGACGCCCGCGCCGACGAAGGAGATGGCCATGGGCAGGAAGATGGCCGACTTGCCCACTCGCTCGAAGGCACTGCGGTCGGCCAGCACGGCGATGAGCAGGCCGATGATCACCGTAACCGTCGCGCCAAAGACGATCCACATGATATTGTTACGGAAAGCCTCCATCATCAGCCGATCGGTGAATACGGCGACGTAGTTATCAAGCCCGACGAAACGCGAACCAAGGGCGGCGAAGCTGCCACCCAGATTGCTCCAGTCAAGCCAGCCAGGTGGCGGGCCATCCCGGTTGAAGAGGCTGATCCAGAAGGTCCGCAAGACGGGCAAGGCCAGGAACCAGACGAGCATGGCGATGGCTGGGCCAACAAACACAAACGGTTGCAAGCGGCCGCGCCACACGGTTCCCAATTGCTCAACGAGCCAGTTCAGTAACCAGTAGAGCAGGGCAACGCCGCCCACGCCCCATACGATGGCAAAGGCAACAATCAACCACTTAGGCCCGGTGCCGGCCCGAAGGAAGTTAAATCCCAGATACATGGCCGTCAAGGCGGCGACGATGGCCACGATGGGCAAGGCGATTCGCAGGATGCGGGAAAAAACTCCCGTGTCTCCCCGTGCAGAGTCATATTGCATGTATTGAAACCTCCTTCGTTATAATAATCCGGTCATAAACCACAACGATATGAATCATCAGCCGGAGCCGTTCCCCGGCCTCAAATCCATGTTGGCTCTTCATATCTCCCGAACACCTCGCGGAAGACATCGGTGATCTCGCCCAGAGTAGCGTAGGCGCGGACGGCATCGAGGATATAAGGCATGGTGTTGTCCGTCCCCATCGCGGCCGCCTTTAGCGCCGACAACCGGGCTGCCACCTGTTCGTTGTCGCGGTCCTGCCGCAGGCGAGCCAGCCGGGCGATCTGTCGATCATAGCCGTGCGGGTCCATCTCCAGGATAGGAATCCGCAACGTTTCATCCGGGTCGACATAGGCATTGACGCCGACGATGTAGCGCTCGCCCTGATCGATCTCACGTTGATAGCGATAGGCGGCGAGCGATATCTCGCTCTGATAGAAGCCTTGGTCGATAGCCGGCAGCACGCCGCCAAGTTCATCCACTTGCCGCCAGTAATCGTAGACCTGGGCCTCGATTTTGTTCGTCTCATGCTCCACAAAGAAGGAGCCGGCCAATGGATCGACGGTGTTCACCACGCCGCTCTCCTCGGCGATGATTTGCTGGGTGCGCAGGGCGACGGTGACGGCCTCCTCACTGGGCAACGCCAGAGCCTCGTCCATGCTGTTGGTATGCAGGCTCTGCGTGCCGCCCAACACGGCCGCCAGCGCCTGAATAGCCACCCGGACGACGTTCGTCTCCGGCTGTTGGGCCGTCAGGCTGACCCCGGCCGTCTGCGTGTGGAAGCGGCAAAGCCACGAGCGCGGGTTTTTGGCTCCGAAGGTCACGCGCATCTCTCGCGCCCAAATGCGTCGGGCGGCGCGGAATTTGGCGATCTCCTCGAAGAAGTCGTTGTGGCTGTTGAAGAAGAAGCTGAGCCGCGGGGCAAATTCGTCCACATCCATGCCGCGATCGATCGCCCAGCGCACGTATTCCAGCCCGTCGCCAAGCGTGAAGGCCAGCTCCTGAGCGGCCGTCGATCCCGCCTCGCGAATATGGTAGCCACTGATTGAGATGGTGTTCCACAAGGGCATGTGACGCGCGCCATATTCGATCGTGTCGATGACCAGGCGCATCGACGGTTCCGGCGGGAAGATATATTCCTTTTGGGCGATATATTCCTTCAGGATGTCGTTCTGCAGCGTGCCGCCCAGCTTGGCCTGAGGCACGCCCTGCTTCTCGGCCGCGGCGATGTACATGGCCCAGATGATGGCCGCCGGGCTGTTGATGGTCATGCTGGTCGTCACCTGGTCGAGCGGGATGCCGTCGAAGAGGATCTCCATGTCGGCCAGGCTGCTGATGGCCACGCCGCATTTGCCGAACTCGCCCAATGCCTGCGGCGCGTCCGTGTCGTAGCCCATCAGTGTCGGCAGGTCGAATGCCACCGAGAGGCCCATGTTGCCCTGGCTCAGCAAGTACTTGTAGCGGGCGTTGGTCTCCTCGGCGCTGCCGAACCCGGCAAACATGCGCATCGTCCACGGCTTGCCGCGGTAGAGCGTTGAGTGGACACTGCGGGTATAGGGGTACTCGCCGGGATTACCGAGGTCCTCCATGTAATCAAGATCGGCCACGTCGAGCGGGGTGTAGAGCCGCCGGATGGGTTCGCCCGAAGTGGTCACAAAGGCTTCTTTGCGTTCGGGGGTGCGGGCC
>JAGOZU010000113.1 GCA_018058545.1 Promineifilum sp.
ATCACGGTATAGTCCTCCTTTCGGAGCATAGTTGCACCTCCTAATGTGTGTGGAAGGTACATTCTATGCGATGTTTGGGGGACTTTTTATTCCGATGTTTTTGGTACTTTTACACCCGATGCTGACAGCATTCGCATTATCTTGCAAGATCCTCTCTTAATCACGGCCAGCAAAAAAAACCGCCTGAAGATTGATAGCAGTTTTCTTCTTTGGGAACAATGCACCCTCCTGCTTTGGGTGTTAGTTCCTCCGTTAGGTCAGGGATTAAGGGACTCGCCATCAAATCGCTATTTGTGTGCTCATCATACTGGTTCGGCCGATGAAAAAGGTAATCGGTTTTTCAATCAATTCAGTATACGCCATACCGTTGTCAGGGAGAGATGGGAAGTCACTGTTTCGAATAACCAAGGAGCCTATTCTTCACACCCACTAAAAGTTCCAGATGCCCTAGAGTCAGGTTGGCATCATTTCCTTATTGCTTGGGATCGCTCCGAGGCAAAGGCTGTTTTTCTGATAGATGGAGGTGGAGGCGGCAGTGATTTGTCTCGATCAATAATCTCTTCCTGGCCAGATCGTTTATCTGAAAAGCTAACTGTTGGAGCCTGGGATTCTGATTATGATGGACACTATTGCGAAACAAAGCTAGCTCATATGGTATTGATTGACAGCTATTTGGATTCAATTGACCCAATCGTCAAAGACCATATAGGACGAAAACCTCGTTCGGCCTAAATATAAGCCTAGAAAGAAATGCGCCTCAAGAATATTCTTCGTAATTTCGGAATTACCTTCAAGACACCAATTCTTGATATATCTTTTAAACCCAGTCCGGGAGTGCCACTATCTGGGCATCTATGGGTTCCTATGCAAAATGGGACCGTTCCCTCATCAACTGAGCCTGCAGGGTATGAGGGCGACGGTACGCCGTTGTATATCGCACGAGCGTGGCATGAGAATGGATTGCATATCGGTAAAGTGCGCCCAGGGCTCAAGGCTGCACACATCCCATTTGGTGGCAAAGCTATCTATAAAAAGAGTTATGAAGTTTATGCTGGCCCCCTTCGATGGTCAAGAGCTTCCGATGGAAAAGTACCAACGGGGGCGGTTGTTGCTGGACATGAAGGAGATGGGGATCCCCTGTACGTTGCTCGGGCAGAATACGAGAAGGGTGTACACATAGGCAAAGTCCGCCGCGATTTCGGGGCGGCTTTAATACCTTATGGAGATGATGAAGTTCATCTAAACCCTTACGAGGTGCTTATCGCCGAGTGATTTCGGAGAATAAGAGGCTCTGACGTTTCCTTCGTCCCCAATGCTGCAACCACACTAAGGTTTGATTTTCATGGACGCAACTATAATGACAGTAACGGGATGGTTACTGAAAAAGGCCAGTGAGCAGGTTGTGAATCGAGCGGTTGATCATGCCATTGCCAAAACCGGCGTTTTCGAAGCAACCTGTCCAAGATGCCGCAATACCATCTCGAGGGTGGAGATACCGGAGGGCCAAGTGTATCCACTAGTCTGCCCAAGATGCCGACATACCGAGACAATCCTTATTGAATCGGTCGGTAGCATGACTATCCATAGCATTGGTCACGCGAATATTCTGGTTCAAAGCGCATCCATTGTGATCGCCCAGCAAGTAAAGGGCCCTCAATACTTTCATATCGTTGCCAAACACAGCGATAAATGCTTAGATGTTCAAAATGCCAGCAAGGCCAATGGTGCCAACGTGTTCCAGTATTTTTGTCATGGTGGAGATAAAAAATTGTGGGCATTTGTAGATTTCGGGAATGAATATTATCAAATACGTGCAAAACACAGTGGAAAATGCTTGGATGTACAGGACTGGAGTAAAGTGAATGGAGCCAATGTCTTTCAATATGAATGTCACGGTGGAGACAATCAACTTTGGCAGCTCATAGAATTTGGCAATCGTTATTTTCAAATACGGGCAAAACACAGTGGAAAATGCTTGGATGTACAGGGCTGGAGCAAAGTGAATGGAGCCAATGTCTTTCAATATGAATGTCACGGTGGAGACAACCAACTTTGGCGATTGGATAATCCCTAACATGTCTGTTGACAGCCAGATTTATCCATATCGACATAGTCTTATCTTTGTTACTTCATAACAAACCCACAACCTTAAACCCCACATCCCGTTTGGATTGTAATCTAAGGGCAGACTGGAGCTATGATTATCAGGCGTGGCTGTGTCTCTCGTGCCATTGACCAAGCAATTCTTTGACACGGCAATTCCACTTAGGATTGGTACTAACTTGGGGATGGTTACCTGCGGATTAGCCATCGCCCAGCAGCGAACCAGTTCCTACCGGATCGAGACGGCCGCCAGTACGGCGTCGGCGGTCTGATCCGGCGTCAGGTCGCGCCAATAGATGGTGTGCCGGGCCAATATGCCATTGGAGGGGTGGGTCAGGAAGTGGCGATTGATCTCCCGGTGAGGCACGACATAGGGGTCATAGCTCTCCATAATGGACAGGGAAGTTTCAATGTCCGGGTCGGGCAGCAACAGGATGACGTTCCTGAATGGCATTAAGGCCCCTCTGACGCGCGCGAACAAGTCCGGATCTTCGTAAACGGAATGCCCGGCTCCGAGATCGAAGACGCAGTCGCGGTGGTCGGCCGGCATACGCTCGACGGCATACGCTTCAAATGGTTTCCAATAGGCAACCAAAGCCGGGAAGCCTTCCTCCGCGCGCAGCTGCCCTGCATAGGCCTCGTCATAACCGATCTCGCGATAGTAACCGGTACGGATGTCATCCATCGACACCTGCGGCAAGCCCAGTCGCGCGGCCAGTATGCCGCCGATGGTCGACTTCCCGGCGCCGACAGGACCAATCAGGACTATTTCGGACCGCTCATCCATGGAAAAAGGATAACCAAATTGCCGGAGATGGGAAGGCAGACCAACGCAATCACCCTCACTGCGCCTGCCGCAATATCTTCTCCATCTTCTTCCCCTTGGCCAGCTCATCGATCAGCTTGTCCAGATAGCGAATTTCCCGCGTCGTTGGATCTTCGATCTCTTCCACCCGCATGCCGCAGATCACCCCCTTGATCTGTGACCGCGCCGGGTTGAGTTGCGGCGCTTCGGCGATGAAGGTCTCGACGTCCGACTGCTTCTCCAGCTGCGCTTCCAGCCCGCTCTGGCTATAGCCGGTGAGCCAGGTGATGATGGTATCGACCTCGGCTTGGGTGCGTCCTTTTCTCTCTGCCTTGGCCACATATTCGGGATAGACCCGGGCAAAGTTGATGGTATAGATTCGGGGTTTCGTCATTGTATTTGTTAGCCTCAATGGACGTGAAGGGGCGGCCGATGTTGCAACCGCCGCGGTTGTCCTCAACCGCCACGGTTGTCGTCAACCACCATGCCGGTGGAGTTTGAACACTCAGGAGCCAGACCCGCGATTTGCCACGCCGTCGAGCCGCAGCGTGTTCGACTCGTCACGGTGGGCGCCTTCGGTTCCGACGTGTTTGTCGTTGATCTCCGGGCCGTTCTTGATGACGTGAACCAGGGCCATCGCGTGGCCGCGGCCCAGGCCGTAATCCTGCTTCAGCCAATCGATGATGACGCCGGCCTTGACGCCGGGCTTGTCGTAGCCCTTTTCCTTCGCCAGTTCAATGAATTCGTTGGGCGTTTTGCCCGTCTTTGCTTCGATGTTGTCGAGATATGCTTGAAATGACATGACGGTATTATAGCGCCTGTTGCCCGCCGGCGATACAGGGCACCTATCTCATGGCAATCGCATGAAGAATATTGGACCGCGAATGAACGCGAATGAACGCGAATGAATGCGATTGAACGCGATTGAACGCGATTGAACGCGATTGAACGCGATTGAACGCGATTGAACGCGATTGAACGCGAATGAATGCGATTGAACGCGATTGAACGCGAATGAATGCGATTGAACGCGATTGAACGCGAATGAATGCGAATGAATGCGAATGAATGCGAATGAATGCGATTGCCCTGGCACTTATCTCATTTCGACCAATTCTGACAACTTGTGCCGGATGGGGTATGATTTTTATCAATCTGCAACAACTCCGGATGATTCATGAGGTACCATGACCATTAAAGTCTGTCTCGCCGGGGCGACCGGCTGGGCCGGGTCGGCGCTGGCCCGCGCCATCGCCCAAACTGACGATATCGAACTCGTGTCGGCCGTCTCGCGCACGCAGGCCGGGCGCATACTGGGCAACGTGCTGGGCGAGCCGCGCCTGGGCTGCTCCATCTTCGGCACGGCCGAGGAGGCGCTCAACTACCCCTGCGACGTCTTCTTCGAATACACCAAGCCGGATATCGCCCGAACCAACGTCATGACCGCCCTGGACCGCGGGGCCGACGTCGTCATCGGCACGTCGGGCCTGACCGACAACGACCTGGCCGTCATCGGGGCGGTGGCCAAGTCCCGCGAGCGCGGCGTGCTGGCCGTGGGCAACTTCGCCCTGACGGCCGTCCTGCTGATGAAGTTCGCCGAGATGGCCGCCAAACTGATCCCGCAATGGGAGATCATCGACTACGCAAGCGACCGCAAGAAAGACGCGCCCAGCGGCACCGTGCGCGAGCTGGCGGCGCGGCTGGCGCGCGTGCGGCCGTCGGAGCTGACCGTGCCGCTAGAGGAGACGCAAGGCGAGGCCGGAACACGTGGCGCGCGCATGGGCGGCTCGCAGGTCCACTCCATCCGGCTGCCCGGCTACACCATCTCAGCCGAGGCCATCTTCGGCATGGCCGACCAGACGCTGAGCATCCGCCACGATTCCGGCACCAGCGCCGAACCCTACGTGGCCGGGGCGCTGCTGGCCATCCGCAAGATGGGGTCGTTCGTGGGGCTGCAGCGGGGACTGGATAGTGTGCTGGACTTATAGGGATTAGAAATCGGGGGATCCGGATGGTATAATCGTTGGAAGGAACGCGGATAAAAGGAAATATGATTATGAACTTCGAGCGTATCACCATCAATCCAAAGCAAATGGGCGGGGTTCCTTGCATCCGCGGCCTGCGCATCCCCGTGGCGACGGTGGTCGGCATGGTCGCCGACGACATGACGGATGAAGAAATCCTAAACGCCTACCCCGATCTGGAAGCCGGTGACATTCGTGAGGCACTCCGCTTCGCAGCTGAGGCAGTTCGCGAACAAGCGATCCCACTCCTGACTCCAGCGTGAAATTCCTGATCGATAACTCTCTGTCCCCTCGTCTCTCGGCAGGCCTGGAGATTGCAGGGCACGACGCGGTACACGTCCGGCAGTTGGGCCTTGCCGCGTCATCAGATGAGGAAATCTTTGAGCGCGCCTTACGCGAAGAACGAGTGATCGTTGCGGCCGACACTGATTTCGGGACGCTATTGGCTCAACGGCAGGAAAGCAAACCGTCCGTTATCCTTTTTCGGCGCGGAACTGAACGACGACCGGAACAACAACTGGCGCTCCTCCTGGCAAATCTTGGGCCAATTCGGGAACGCCTGGAACTCGGCAGCGTTGTTGTGATCGAGCAACATCGTATTCGAGTTCGGCGCTTGCCAATTATCAGATAACAACGTGTCGGCTTCCCCTCCAGGTATCGGCCAACTCGCCGAGCGCTCTCTCCACGCCGCGCTGAAGGAGCATCTGGCCCGGCCGGGCGACCGGTTCGAGGTCAAGCTCGGCCGCTACGTCATCGACATCGTCCGCGGCGACCTGCTGATCGAGATTCAGACCCGCCACCTCTACGCCTTGCGGCCGAAGCTGCTGCGCCTGCTTGAAGACCATCGCGTCCGCCTCATCCACCCGCTGCCCGCCGAACGCCGGATCGTCCGCGAGGGGGGCGACGGCCGCCAACTGACCCGCCGCAAGTCGCCCAAACGGGCCGCCGCCCACGACATCTTCAGCGAGCTGGTGCGCATCCCCGACCTGGCCGTGCATCCCAACCTGACGCTGGAGGCGTTGCTCATCCGCGAGGAGCAGGTGTGGCGGGACGACGGGCAGGGCAGTTGGCGGCGCGGCCGCTGGAGCCTGATCGACACGCGGTTGCTGGGGGTGGTCGAGTCGGCCGTTTTCAACCAGCCGGCCGATTATCTGGGCCTGCTGCCGCCGCTGCCGGAGCATTTCACCAACGCCGACCTGGCCGCGGCGAAGGGCTGGAACCGGCATCTGGCGGGCAAGGCGACGTATGCGCTGCGGGCGATGGGGCTGCTGGATCTGTCGGGAAAACAGGGAAACAGGCACATCTATCGCCTTATGGATAATGCCCCGTGCCCAAGGGCTATGTAGTTTCCAAATCCCTGTTACAATATTCACCATTCCACCAGCCGGGAGAAAACAACCATGACCGACGACAGGCCGATCACCATTCTCTGTCTCGCCAGCGAATTCAAGGGCGTGCCCTTCATCGAGGAGTGCGCCCGACAAGGGGCGCGGATCATCCTCGTCACGGCCGAGGAAGCGGCCGGCAAACCGTGGCCCTGGGACAGCATCGCCCTGCACTTCAGGATGCCCGACCTGTATACCCAGCCCAACATCACCTACGCCGTCAGCTACCTGGCTCGCGGCAACGACATCGACCGCATCGTGGCTCTCGACGACTATGACGTGGCCACGGCCGCGTCGCTGCGCGAGCATCTGCGGCTGCCCGGCCTGGGGGAGACGAAGGCCCGCTATTTCCGCGACAAGCTGGGCATGCGCACCCAGGCCGCGGCCAACGGCATTCGCGTGCCCGCCTTCACGTCCGTGTTTAACTACGACCAGCTGCGCAACTACATGGCCGCCATCGAGCCGCCCTGGGTGCTGAAGCCGCGCTTTGAGGCCGGGGCCGTCGGCATCCGCAAACTGCATGACAGCGAGTCGGTCTGGCGCGCGCTCGACCAGTTGGGCGACCAGCAATCCTACTATCTGCTGGAGCAGTTCGTGCCCGGCGATGTCTATCATGTGGACGCGCTGCTGTGGGGCGGCGAGGTGGTTTTCGCCGTCAGCAGCCGCTACGGGGAGCCGCCGTTGAGCGTGACCCAGGGCGGCGGTATCTTCAACACTCGCCTGCTGTCGCGCCGGTCGGAGGAGTTCGAGGCGACGACGGGCATGGCCGCCGACGTCTTCCGCGCCTTTGGGCTGGCGCAGGGCGTCACCCACACCGAGTTCATTCGCGCCCACCATGACGGGCAGTTTTACTTTCTGGAGACGGCCGCGCGCGTCGGCGGGGCCCATATCGACAGGATGGTCGAGGCGGCCACCGGCGTGGACCTGTGGCAGGAGGCGGCCCACATCGAGCTGGCCGGGGTGCGGGGCGAGGCGTATCAGGTGCCCGAGCACCGCGAGGATTACGCCGGGCTGATCATCTGTCTGGCGCGCGAGCAGTGGCCCAATCTGGCGGCCTATGACGACCCGGAGATCGTCTGGCGCGTGCCGCGGGAGTATCACGCCGGGCTGCTGGTGGCCTCGTACGACCCGGATCGGATCAGCGAGCTGATCGACGGCTACAACGAACGGTTTGCGCGGGACTTTCTGATGCACGCGCCTAATAAGAAGAAGGCGCGGACGGCGTTTTAGGGCACGACAAAATGTGCGGGAGTCAGATTTTCGCCAACTCCCGCACATGTAAACGATTCGATATTACTCGAGCAATGGCCGATTACATCTTACTCTTTAGCCACTAACGGCTAGCCACTAACGGCATGTGGGACGAGAAAAATGTGGGGATACGCACCACCTCGCCCGTCGCCGGGCTGACGGAGATGTTAACCACGTAGAGCGCTCCATCCGGCCCGATAGTCATGTCGGTCGGCATGATCAGCCCCTGGCCGGCGATGTGCGTCCGCTGGCCGCCCGGCGCGATGCGGGTGATCGCCCCGGTCGGGTCGCCGGACAACAAGCCGTTGGCGGCCATCTCCAGCACGTACAGATTACCGTCGTCGTCGAACGCCAGGTCAAGGATATTGGTAAACCCTTCGGCGTAGACCTGCGGATCCTTGCCGGGTTCCACGCGCCAGACGACGGCTCCGCCAACGGGGAAGGGAAAGCCGGTTAATTCGCTGACGTAGTACGCGCCGTCCGGGCCGACCACGACTGAGGTAGGCACGGGTTGCACAGGCATCATCGAGCCGCTATGGGGAGGGAATTCGGCCATCGATTCAGGGAAGACAGCCACGAGGGACGGGACGCCCGCATCATCAACAGACAGCAGTGAGTTGCCCCCGGCGTCGACCGCCAGGAACGGAGCGTTCGCGGAGTTGCGGGTATCCATCGGGAGAGCGAGCAGGTCAAAGGGATTGGTATCGGGAGGAACAACCCCGTCAGGGTTCTCGCTACCCTCATACGCACCCAGATCAGACCAAACCGAGAAGGAATCGCCCGGACCTGCGGCCAGTATTTTGGCGAAATCGTTTACATCCGTCCCAAGCGGACCGCTATCCGACAGATTGGCGGGGTCGTCACCGAATCCGGTGATGATGTACATGTCATCGCCTTTGAAGGCCACGCCGTTCGGGCCGGCGGAGACGCTGCCATCGTCGGCCGCCAGTGAGCCGATGCCGGTGATGATCCGGGCCTGATCGGTGGGCATGTAGTTATCATCAAAAGTCACTTTGGTGACTGCGCCCGATCGTCCGAAGCAGCGATCGCCGCCTTCGGGGTTGGGCACACATGGTCCTTCGCCGCCCGCTCCGCCCTCGGCGATGTAGAGCACGCCGTCGGGGCCGAAGACGAGGCCGCGTGGATTGGCCAAGCCGGTAGCGATCACGTCCCAGCTGGCCGCAGTGGGTCTTTCAGCGGCGGGCGCCGCCTCCGTGGGCGCCAAAACGAGGAGCAAGAGAGCAGTCATCGCCAACAGGGCGGTGGCCGCTAGGAACGATCGATGGTCACTTTGCTGCTGCATGGATACCTCCATCCATCTTGAAGATGAAAACGATCGCCCGCAAACGCCCGGCATGACAGGTCGGAGCCGTTACGTTTAGTCTTATGGGGACTAAAGTGGGAGCAAGTCGCGCTCAAGGCCTGCCAAGGGGTACTATCCCTACGAGGCGGCTTTTTCTCTGCGAGGCATGGTGAATGATCTAGTACGTGATCATGTTCGTTTATAGATCAGGAAATATCCACTGTCAATGAGGCAACGGATTTTTCTTATCTTTTTCGACAAAAACACCCTCGAAGAAGCAGCGATCATCAATGATTGCGAGGTGCGAATGGCGCTCGGGTCCCGTCCGGGGCATCAAAACAAAAACGGCCGGACGCAGCTGCGTCCGGCCGTTCTCTTTTTCTTCTCCGTCGATTATTACAGGACCGCGGCCACCGCCGGGCGGAACTTGTAACCGTAGATAATCATCCCTTCCTGCCCGTCCGTGCGCAGCTTGCGCGTGACCATCTCCACCGGCATGCCGATTTCGACATGGTCGAAGTCGACGTCGGTCAGTTGCGCCGTCACCAGGGGGCCTTCCTCCAGCTTGACGAGGGCCACCATGTAGGGCGCGTTGTGCTCGAAGCCCGCCGGCGGGTCGTAGATGGTGGTATAGGAGTACACCTCACCCAGGCCGGTGAAGGTGTAGAGTTCCCTGGCCGGAGCCTCGCATTCCAGGCAGACATCGCGCGGCGGGAACAGCTTCACCCCGCAACTGGGGCAAACCTCGCCCACCAGAGCATATCGTTGTTGATTCAGTCGCCAATGGCGTGATACTTCCATTTCTTGTTACTCCAGGTCGCGGGCGGCTCCAAACCCGATTAGCGGGCCTTCCGCGTCCGTTTCCATGCTGAATTATCCACAATCAGCCTGTCAACTACTGCCAGTGCAAGGGAAAAAGCTGCCAAAAGCTACCAGATCAATTAGGAATTCACCCAAGTTGCTACCTTAGAACATGATGCAAGCTAAGGCCAAGAACGAACAGAACGACTTTCATCTCAAAGCCGGCAGCAGTCACAGCGTGAATGCTCTTGGGCAGGCGGCGTTGGATGAGGCTGCC
>JAGOZU010000114.1 GCA_018058545.1 Promineifilum sp.
CCCACGACATAGGCCCGCGCCGGGTCGATGGTGACGGCCGCCAGTGAGATCTCGAACGGGATCGGGAACTGCTGGCCTTCCAGCGCCTTGGAGATCGTCAGGATGGGATCGCCGGTCGTGCCCGCCTCGCGGAAGTCCACGTAGAGCACCGCGGCGGGGTCGAGGGCGGTCGGGGCGTCGGTGGTGACCACGCCGGTGATCGCCCCGGACGCGGCGGGCGGCGCTGGCGCGGCGACGACCTGCGCGGTCAGCGACAGGCTGACGTCCGTGACCGGCGCGCCCTGGGTCAACACCGGCGTGCCCATGCCGTTAGAGGAGAAGGTCAGCACATTGTTGTCGATGATGCGCGCGTCGAAGATGTAGGCCCGGTTGGGGTCGATCGTCGTCGGGTCATAGCCCAACTCAAAGCTTACCGGCAGGGACAGTCCAGCCAGCGGGATGTAGCCGAAAGCGGTCGCCGGGGCGTCGGCCAGCATCGCCTCGCGAATCTCCACGTTGAGATAGGCGGGCGAATCGGCGGCCCAGGTCATCGGCGTGTCGCTCGTCACCGTGTAGCGCAGGACGCCGCCGGCCGGGTCGGGCACCAGGGCCACGGGCACGGCGATCTCCGAGGCCGGCGCGCCGTTGGTCAACACAGGCCGCGTGGCCAGCGTCTTGTAGAGCAGCCGGTTGCCGGCGATGACGCGCGCGTCGACCACATAGGCGCGGTCGGGGGCGATAGTCGCCGGGTCGTAGGGCAACTCGAACGAGACGGGGAAGGTCAGACCGGCCAGCGGCAATTCGATGAAGGCCGTGGCTGGAGCGTCGGCCAGCATCGGCTCGCGCAATTCAACCTGCAGGACGGCCGCCGGGTCGAGCGTCTCGGGCGGCCGCGGCGTCGTCACCGTGCCACGAATGACGCCGCCCGTCGACTGGGCCGCCATCTGGCTGACCAGGATTTCCACATTGCTCGTCGGCGCGCCATTGGTCAGCACCGGCACGCCCGTCTGAGAGGCGAAGGTCGTTTGGCCGCCCTCACTGATCCGCGCGCTGAGCAGGTAGGTTCCGGCCGGGTCGATGGCCGCCGCGTCATAGGGCAGCTCGAAGGGGATCGGCACCTGACGGCCGTCGGCGGTGAAAGTCTGCGTGGCGACCACTTCCATCATGCCCGTGGAGGCGTTTTGCAGGTCGACGGTGATGGAGGCGTCGGGAGCCAGGGCGATTCGCTCCAGATAGGTTACCGTACCGGTCAGTTTGCCGCCGGCCGCGCCGGTCATGACCGGTCCTACCAGCAGCTCAAGCCCTTCGGTCGGCGCGCCATTGGTGATGACCGGCGTGCCGCTCTGGGAGACATAGACCGCCTGGCCGTTCACCAGGATGCGCGCCGCTACCATGTAGGTTTGGGCCGGGTCGATTTGGGCCGGGTCGAAGGGGATCTCGAACGGGATCGGCACCTGCCGCCCCGAGGCATAGGTGCCTGCGGTGGCCAGCACAATGTCGGGGTTGCCGGGCGAGGTTTGCAGCAGATCGACCTCGATCGTGGCGTTCGGGTCCAGCGGCGCCGGGGACAGGTAGAGGACGTTGCCCTTGACCAGGCCACCGCCTGCCGGGGCATCGTTCGACTGGCCCGCCTGGCCGCAAGCCGCCAGGGCGAGCGCCAAAATGAGGCCGACGACCGCCAGTGACCTTATTTTTTGTGGATGATTATTCATTGGGAGTACTCCTCGCATTTTTGACATTCGAGTCGATTATCGCTGAGAGAATAATAGAGATCGTTAACAATCGATGCAACTCTCTTCATGATTGGCCTATTCTTTTTTACAATGTGTGGCGGAATCGGCCGCTTGCGGAGCCGGAGGTGCGAATTCGACGCCCCGCCCACGCCGTCGGCCGAAACGAGGTGTTTCATGCTCGAAAAAAGACGACTCAACCAGCCGGTCAACGAATTTTATACGCTGGGCGAGGAGATCGCCCACAGCATCACCCACGGCCTGGGCGCGATTCTCAGCGTGGTGGCGCTGATCGTGTTGATCATCCTGGCTGTGGCCCACGGCACCAAGTGGCATATCTTCAGCTACGCCGTCTATGGCGGCAGCCTGCTGGCCCTCTATCTGGCCTCCACGCTCTACCATAGCGTCCAGAAGCCCCGCTTGCGGCCGATCCTGCGCAAGGTCGATCACAGCTGCATCTATCTGCTGATCGCCGGAACCTACACCCCGT
Organism: Promineifilum sp.; assembly: GCA_018058545.1. GTDB lineage: Bacteria > Chloroflexota > Anaerolineae > Promineifilales > Promineifilaceae > Promineifilum. The sequence continues at coordinate 2,200 of JAGOZU010000114.1, forward strand.
TTGTGCTGATCAGCATGCGCAGCTCGCTGGGGCTGACCGTGCTGACGCTCATCTGGGCCATGGCCGTCTTCGGCATCGTCTACAAGATCTTCTTCATCAACCGCCTGGCCGTGCTGACCACGCTGGCCTATGTGGCCATGGGCTGGATGAGCATGTTCATCTGGCGCGAGATGGTGGCCAGTATCCCCCCGGCCGGGCTGACCTTCCTGATGATCGGTGGGGTCCTCTATACGTTGGGCGTGGTGTTCTATGCCATGACGAAGATCCGCTACACCCACGCCATCTGGCATTTGTTCATCCTGGCCGCCAGCGCCTGTCATTTCGTGGCGGTGCTGTTTTTGCTCACCCCGGTGAGTTGAGCCGCGGGGCGGGAGAGGCTAGGCGTTCGAGGAGATCAGAGCCGCGTCGAGCAGTTCTGCGTTGCGGCGTTTGCCCTCGGCGCGCAGGCTCCGGGCTGCGGCGGTGAAGAATCTGTGCTCGCGCAGGAATCTGGCCTGTTCGCGCAGCCAGTGGTCCCGCCGGATGGGCTGCCCCGCATAGTGCCGGACTTCGGCCAGCAGTTCGTCGTTGCGGCTCAGGAAATCCCCCCGACCCAGCAGGTCCAGATCGGCGTCGCACATCAGCTCCTGCAAAAGGCCTCGGGGGGCCTGCGGCATCTTTGTGGCGCCGATAATGTCGCAGATGGTGTCGATCTGCTGTGGCGAGTAGCCGAATTGGGGCAACACGGCGCGAGCCAGGCTCATGCTGTGCCTCTCGTGGTTGTGGTAGGCGATGAGGAAGCCGCTGTCGTGGAACAAGGCGGCCGTGTTGAGCAGAAACTGATCTTGCTCGCTGAGGTTGGCGGCCTTGCCCAGCCGGTCGGCCGCCGGCAGTACGTCTTCGGTGGTGTGCCGCAGAGAGTGATAGGTCAGCCAGGGTGACAGCTCACGCGCCATTCGTTCGGTGATGTAGCGTCGGGCTTCAATGAAATCCGGTTTCATACGTGCGTGCCCCAATTTATCTGTGGAATTCTACCTACTTTTATTTGGATTGCACAACTTAAAATCTCGCCGATAATTGGCGAAACCCGTTTGGCCGTACCGACCGAGAGTGGAACCATGCGCTATCTTGAAAAACTCCATGCCGCCCAACAAGCCAACAATTCATGGCTGTGCATCGGGCTGGACCCGCAACCCGAGCTGATGCCGCTCGACGCCCTGAAATGGGATGAGCCGGTGCTGCCCTTCAACCGGCGCATCATCGACGCCACGGCCGATCTGGTGTGCGCCTACAAGCCCAACCTGGGCTTCTACATGCAGTGGGGCGCGGCCGGGGTCATCGCCCTGGAGCGCACCATCGCCGCCATCCCGGCCCATATCCCCGTCATCCTCGACGCCAAGATCGGCGACATCAGCCACACCCAAGCCGCCTGGGGCCGGGGGCTGTTCGATGAGTGGGGCGTCGACGCCATCACCGTCAACCCCTATGTGGGGGGCGACGCCGTGCGGCCGCTGCTGGCCGGGCAGCCCGAGAAGGCGGCCTATGTGCTGGCCCGCACCTCCAACCCCGGCGCGCGCCAGTTCCAGGGCGACCTGAACGCGGGACGCGGTCTGTCGGCCGAGGTGTTGCGCGCCGGCGGCGACTGGACGACGGCCGACGGCGGCCATGTGGGCTTCGTCATCGGGGCCACCTACCCCACCGAGCTGGCGATTGCCCGCGAGCTGGCCCCGCGAGCGAGCTTCCTGATCCCCGGCATAGGGGCGCAAGGCGGCAGTCTGGCCGCGGCCGTCGCCCACGGGTCGGATCGCGTGGCCGGGCCGGTCATCAACTCCGGCCGGAGCATCCTTTTCGCCTCCTCGGGCACGGACTTCGCCGAGGCCGCTCGCGCCGCGGCCCTTCTGCTGCGCGATGAGATCAACGTCCTGCGGGGGGAATGAGCAATTTGCCGGTTGCGATTTTTTTATGCCGATTTCCGTATAGAATATCAGGATTAATAACCTGTGGTTGATGAGGTCTCGTGATGTTTTTCGATCCCAATTACTTTTTCTACGTATTCATCCCCACGATGCTGCTGTCGCTGGGTGTGCAGATCTATCTGAAGCGGGCCTATGCCAAGTGGAGCAAGGTGGCCAATAGCAGCCACCAGACCGGCATGCAGGTCAGCCAGACGCTGTTCGGCCGCACCGAGCTGATGGACATCCCCGTCGAGGTGGTGCCGGGGCAGTTGAGCGACCATTTTGACCCACGGGCCAACGTCGTGCGCCTGTCGCAGGGCACAGCCACCCAGCCCAGCGTGGCCGCCATGGCCATCGCCGCCCACGAGCTGGGCCATGTGCAGCAATATCAGACCGGCTCGGCCCTGATCAAGGCCCGTAACTTCCTCGTGCCGGCGGTGCAGATCAGCCCGATGATCTCCTATGGGGCCATCATGGCCGGGTTGTTCCTGCAGATGAACGGCTTGTTCTGGGTCGGCATCGCCTTTTTCGGGGTGATGGTCTTCTTCACCATCCTGACGCTGCCGGTGGAATTCGACGCCAGCCGTCGGGCGATGGCGCTGCTGAACGAGTCGGGATTGATGCAGTCGAAAGAAGACCGGCAGGGGGCCAAGACGGTGCTGCGCGCCGCCGCGCTGACCTATGTGGCCGCGGCCATCTCCTCCGTGCTGCAGCTGCTCTACTACATCAGCATCGCCAACCGCCGGCGCTAGGACGACGACCCGGGGGCATCCCGATCGTCTAACCATGTCGATCAACGGCGAATCGTGGCTATCTCCAGCCACGATTCGCCGTTTTATGTTTGCGGGCGGCCGGCCGATTAGGGCTAGTCGCCCGTGATCATCGGCAGGTAGACCATCACTCCGCCCGGGTTGACGGGCATGCAGACGCTGGCCGCCGGGCCGGAGGTCGTGCCCTCCGGGCATTGCTGTTGCGCCGTGGCGCCGGAGCCGGGCACGAAGTAGCCGGGGTCGGCCGCCAAACAGCTGCTCTGGCCACCCTTCGGCTGGTAATAGCCGGGCGTGCAGGCCGTTTGCGCCGACGAGCCATTAGCGGCCACGTAATGGCCGGGATCGGCCGGAGTGCAGGCCGCGCCGTTGTCGTAGGTCCCGGCCAGACACAGCGTGTTGGTGAAGGTGCAGGCATTGCTGACCGCCTCGTTGAGCGTCAACGTCACCGAGGCGGCGCCCGACTGGCCGCCGGGAACGCAGGCAACCGAGGCCACCCAGCCCGGCCGGTCGGTCTCGCTGATGGTCACGACATCACCGGGCGTGCGGGCGAACAGTTTCTGGCCGCCCGCCGCCGGGAGGGTGAAGCCGCCCAGCGTGCCGCTGAAGGCCCAGTCGCCGGCCGGCGCGTCGCCGACGATGACTTTCTTCACCGTCACTTCCGCCCAGGGAACGTATCCGCCGAATGGGCCGGGCTGGTCATCGGCCCGGCCGTTGAAGTTTTCGCCCCAGCAGTCGGCCGCGCCGGTCGCCGTGAGGGCGCAATTGTGGGCGATGCTGGCGCTGACCTGCACGTAATCGCCGGTCTGGTCGACTCCCTGACCGAATTGGTTGTTGCCCCAACAATCGATCCCGGTCCCCGTTACGCCACAGGTATGGTAAGTGCCGGCGCCGATCCATGAGTAGGGGCCGTTCTGGTCGGTCGCCTGGCCATGGCCGTTCTGGCCCCAGCAATCCGCCCGCCCATCGAGGGTCAGGGCGCAGGTGTGGGTCCAGCCGGCGCTGACCTGGGTATAGGGGCCGGGCATGTCGACCGACTGGCCGGCGGCATTGTCGCCCCAGCAATCGACCGCGCCCACCGGGGTCAGGGCGCAGGTGTGGGTCCAGCCGGCGTCGATCCGGACGTAGGGGCCGGGCTGGTCGGTCGCCTGCCCGACGTCATTCTTGCCCCAGCAGTCGGCCGAGCCGTTGGGTCGCAGGGCGCAGGTCTGATCGGAACCGGCGCTGACCTCGGTATAGGGACCGAGCTTGTCGGACGCCTGGCCGTCGTCGTTCTTGCCCCAGCAGTCGGCCGCGCCGGTCGTCGTCAGGGCGCAGGTGTGGAAGCGCCCGACGCTGACCTGGGTATAGGGGCCGGGCATGTCGGCCGCCTGGTCATAATCGCCGCCGCCCCAGCAATCGACCGCGCCGCGCGGGGTCAGGGCGCAACTGTGGTGCTCGCCCGTGCCGATAAACTCCGGCGCCCGCGACACATAGAGGCCATAGGGGCCGGGCATATCCTCCGCCTGCCCGTTGACGTTGCCGCCCCAGCAATCCACCGCGCCGGACGGCCGCAGGGCGCAGGTCTGGTTATACTCGACGCTGACCTGGATGTAGGGGCCAGGCTTGTCGGTCGACTGGCCGATGGTGTTATCGCCCCAGCAATCGACCGCGCCGCCCGGCGTCAGGGCGCAGGTATGGCCCCAGCCCGCGGCGATCTGGATGTAGGGGCCAACCTGGTCCTCGGCCCGCCCGGCGGTATTGCTGCCCCAGCAGTCGGCCGCGCCGGTGGTCGTCAGGGCGCAGGTGTGGGAGCGCCCGGCGCTGATGCGCGTATACGGGCCGGGCTGGCCGTCCGACCGACCGTCGGCGGGGTTGCCCCAGCATTCGGCCGCGCCGCTCGGCTTCAGGGCGCAGGTGTGGCTGCCCCCCGCGCTTATCTCGGTGTAGGGGCCGAGCTTGTCGTCCGCCTGTCCATGGTCATTCCGGCCCCAGCAGTCCACCGATCCGTCCTGCTTCAAGGCGCAGGTGTGGTCGCTGCCGGCGCTGATCCGGCTGTAGGGACCGGGTTGGTTGGCCGCCTGGCCGTAATTGTTGCGTCCCCAGCAATCGACCCCGCCATCCGGCCGCAAGGCGCAGGTGTGGCGGTAGCCGGTGGTGACCTCGATATAGGGGCCGGCTTGGTCAACCGCCTGGCCTTCGTCATCGTTACCCCAGCAATCGACCGATCCGTCCGGCTTCAGGGCGCAGGTGTGACGCTCGCCCGCGGCAACGATCTCCGGCAGGGTCGACGGCTGGTCGTTGGCCAGGGGGCTATTGTTGGTCGCGGCCGCCGGTTTGGCGGCCAGGACTAGTGGCAAGAGCGCCATGAACATGAGCAGCAGCAGCCGGCTCGCGGCCGGATGCGGCCGCCATTTTCGATCCAAATACTCCAAAATGTGTCTCCTTTCACAAACCAGGATGTGGCCGGAAGGTTGCCAATCAAGGGCAAGCCGCCCTTGTCGTTTGTTCCCGCCAATGCAACGGGGGGAAGTCTAGCAAGTTATGATCAGTAAGTCTATCGTAGAGACGATATAAAACGATCGGTACCCTGGTTATTAAGCCACATCAGACCGGGCAGAAACAACCGGTAGCTGAGAGCTGTCCCCGACTCCAGGTAGGCGCCGGGGCCGCCGCCGCCGACTGGCCGCATCAGTCCGGCGCGGTCGTCGGGCACGTGGTTGACCGGATCGCCCGGCGGGACGGCCGGGGTGAGCGCGTCCCAGGCGGGGAAATCGGGCGGGGGGTAGGTGGCGATCCCCGCCAGGCTGCCCGGAGCAGGCCGAAAGTCGCCGCCGTCGGGGTCGATCAGGTCGGGTTGCGTCCGGTTGATGTGGTTGTCGGCCCTTAGCTGGGTCTCGTTGCAGGTGGGGTTGGCCGGGCGGCAGCCTTCGCTGTCGTACTCGATGCCCAGCGGCAGGTCGGCCGGGCCATTCCAGATCAGATTGCCGCGAATCTGCAGATTGTCGTCGGTGCGGCTGGGGTTGGGGATGCCCGTGCCCGCCCCCGGCTCGCGCGGGCCGTAGATGGCGAAATGCTCCCACTCGCTCTGGAAGCCGGGCGGGTTGTAGAGCAGATTGTTGTAGACGTAGATGTTGCGGTTTGGGATGGGTTCCTGGGGACCGACGGTCACCGGCCCCCAGCCGCCCAGCGCGCGGTTGGCGGCGCAGCGACCCGTGTCGCCGTCGCAGCCCCGCAGCCCAAAGACGAACTCCATCCCGTGGCTGCGGCTGCCCACCCGGTAGAGGGTGTTATGAGCCAGCAGGATGTCATAGCCGCCATTGACGCCGAAGCCCGCGCCGGTGGTATCGTGGATCACATTATTGAAGAACCGGATGGCGTAGGCCTCGTAGTGGAGCCAGGGCGAGACCATGAACTCGAAGCCGGTGCCCTGCCCGGCCACGAAGCCCCCCGTGCCGCATTGGTCGATCTCGTTGCCGGCCACGGTGAAGTAGGCCGAGCCGCCCTTTAGATAGATACACCAGTCGTCGGCGTCGTGGATGCGATTGTTGAGGATGTGGCCATATTGCACGGCTACAAAGTCGATGGCGTTTTCCTCGCTGCCGCCGATGTCGCTGTCCTCGATGTAGACGTATTGCGACTGGTTGATCTTGATCGTCTCGTGGGCCTGCCGGTCGGGACTCCAAAAGCTGCTCTCCCGGATGAGCAGATGATCGCATTGCTCGCAATGGAAAACATCGCCGTCGTTCTCCAGCCGCAGCCCCAGCAGATAGAGATAATCCACATCGTAGACGTTCATGGCGTTGCCCAGCAGCCGGGCGGTGCCCGGCCCGTCGGCGCTGGTGAGGATGATGGGAAACTCCTTCGTTCCGTGACGGTCTTCCCAATAATTCGGGAAGGTGCCGGCCGGATAGTCGCCGGGCACCAGCAGGATGCGATAGCCGGTGGATTGCAACGTTTGGCCGTCGGGGATGCGGTTCCAGGCTTCGCTGATCGTCGCCAGAGCCTGATCGCGCGTGGCTCCGCTGCGGCCGTCGTCGCCCTGCAGCGGATCGACCCACAGGTCGGCCAGCACGGGCGAGCCGATGGGGGAGGCGTCCCCGGAGGCTATGCCGGCAGCCGCCGACGACGGGACTGGCGTGGACCCCAGGACTGGCGTGGACTCCAGGACTGGCGTGGACTCCAGGACTGGCGTTGACCCCAGGACTGGCGTTGACCCCAAGGCTGGGGTGGACTCCAGGGCTGGCGTAGCCGACGCTTCCGGCACGGCCCGCATGCAGCCGATCAATCCCAGCCAGAGAACAAAGACGGGCCATTTGGCCCTGAAAATAAACGTGAGCGGCGCGGCGATTGTGATCATTCGGCGCATCATACGGCGCGCCGGCCGGGTCGTCAAGGATTGGCCGGCATGATTTGTCGCTCCGATTTCTCCACCGGAGAGTGTCCCCTCCGGTGGAACCGCGCCGCCCTCGACTAAACTATCCTACGGCCGGAGCGTCACAGGGATGAACGCCTTGAAGGGCATGGACGTGGGTGAGAAGCGCCGGATGTAAATATCCCATTTATTCGTCAGATTGGTGCCGTCGTTCCAGGCCACGACGGGATCGCCATTGGGGCTGATGGCCAGGGAGGGATGCATGGCGTCGACGACGCTGTGGCTGATGCCGGGGCCGGTGGCCGAGCCGATGCTCACCTCGACCCAGTCGGAGTTGTTCCAGCGTCGAGCGTAGACCTGATAGTTGTTGCCGTCGCTCTGATCGTGCCAGGCGACGACCGGCGCGCCGTCGGAGCCGATGGCCAGAGAAGGCTCAACGGAGTCGCGAGCGTTGTCGCTGATGCCGCCGCCGGTGGCCGAACCACCCAACTCTGCCCAGGTGGATCCGTTCCAGCGTCGGGCATAGATCTCAAAGCCGGTACTGCCCATATGCTCCCAGGCGACTACGGGCGCGCTGCCGTGGTCGATGGCCAGGGAGGGGTTTCGGGACCAATTGGCCAGGTGGTCGGGATTACGGATGCCGCCGCCGGTGTGCGAGCCGGCCC
>JAGOZU010000041.1 GCA_018058545.1 Promineifilum sp.
CAGCTGGGCTATCTGCTGAAGCACGGGCCGCAGATCGATGCCTATGAACTTGGCCACCCGGCGCGAGTCAATACCGAGGCCTACCCCCTGACATGAAACATATCCACCTTTACGACACGACCCTGCGCGACGGCACCCAGCGGGAAGGCATCTCGCTATCGCTGGACGACAAGCTGAAAATCACGGCCCGGCTCGACGCCTTCGGAATGGACTACATCGAGGGCGGCTGGCCCGGCTCAAACCCCAAGGACGTCGAGTATTTCCGGCGCGCGCCGTCGCTGGGGCTGTCCCATGCCCGGCTGGCCGCGTTCGGCAGCACGCGCCGCAAGGACACCCTGCCCGGCGACGACGCCAACATCCAGGCCCTGCTGTCGGCCGAGACGCCGGTGGTGACGCTGGTGGGCAAAAGCTGGGAGCTGCACGTCGTGGAGGTGCTGGAGACGACGACGGCCGAGAACCTGGCGATGATCGAGGAGAGCGTCGCCTTCTGCAAGAGCCGCGGGAAGGAGGTCATCTACGACGCCGAGCATTTCTTCGACGGCTATCGGGCCAATCCCGACTACGCCCTGGCCACAGTCGAGGCGGCAGCGCGTGGCGGGGCCGACTGCGTGGTGCTGTGCGACACCAACGGCGGCTCGCTGCCCTGGGACGTGGAGCGTATCGTGGCCCGGGTGGTCGAGCGACTCGGCCCGTCCACGCCGGTGGGCATCCACACCCACGACGACGGCGGCTGCGGCGTGGCCAACTCGCTGGCGGCCGTCCATGCCGGGGCGATCCAGGTGCAGGGGACGGTCAACGGCTACGGCGAGCGCGTGGCCAACGCCAACCTGTGCACCATCATCCCCGACCTGCAGCTCAAGATGGGCTACGACTGCGTGCCGCCGGAGCGACTGGCCGGGCTGACCGAACTGTCGCGCTACGTGGCCGAACTGGCCAATCTGACCCACGACGACCACCTGCCCTACGTGGGGGCCAGCGCCTTCGCCCACAAGGGAGGCATCCACGTGGCGGCGATGCTGAAGCATCCCGCCAGCTACCAGCACATCGACCCGGAGACGGTCGGCAACCGGCAGCGATCGGTCGTCTCCGAGCTTTCGGGCCGCGGCAATCTGGTGGACAAGATCAAGCAGTTCAACCTGAACCCGGAGAGCCTGGACGTGCCCAAGGTGCTGGACCAGATCAAGCAACTGGAGGCCCAGGGATTCACCTTCGAAGGCGCGGAGGCGTCGGTGGAGCTGATGCTGCGGCGAACGCACCCGGCCTACGTGCCGCCGTTCGAGATGACCGACTACTGGGTGATGGTGCAGCGACGGCGCGGCCGGGGAACCATCGTGGAAGCCACGGTGAAGGTGCGCGTGGGGCCGCAGATCATGCATACCGTGGCCGAGGGCAACGGGCCGGTCAACGCCCTCGACGCGGCCCTGCGGCAAGCGCTGACCGGCGTCTTCCCGCAAATCAGCGGCGTCCGCTTGGCCGACTACAAGGTGCGCATCCTGGACGGCGAGAACAACACGGCGGCCACCACCCGCGTGCTCATCGAGACGCGGCAGGGCACGCGCCGCTGGAGCACCGTGGGAGCCAGCCCCAACATCATCGACGCCAGCTGGCGCGCCCTGGCCGACAGCATGGAATACGCCCTCATTCGCTAAATCCATGCCCGATCGCGCGGCATTGATTATCATTGACCCATGACCGATAAACCGTTACCCACTTCCGTCCAGCGCTTCGCCGACGCGGCCGCGGCCCTGGGCCTGTCCATCGACATCGTGATCTTCGACCATTCCACGCGCACGGCCGAGGAAGCCGCGGCGGCCATCGGCTGCCAGGTCGGCCAGATCGTCAAGAGCCTCATCTTCACCGTGAAGGGCGCGCCGGTCGTGGCCCTCGTCTCCGGCTCCAACCAGCTGGACACGCGCAAGCTGGCCGCCCTGTTCGAAGTCGGCCGCAAGCAGGTCGACCGGGCCGACGCCGACACCGTGCGCGCGGCCACCGGCTACGCCATCGGCGGCGTGCCGCCCTTCGGCCACGCCACAGCCACGCCGCTGGTCATCGACCGCGATCTGACGTTGTATGACGTGATCTGGGCCGCCGCGGGCACGCCCAACGCCGTCTTCGCCATCAAGCCCGATGACCTGGTGCGGGCCACCAACGGCCGGACGGCCAATCTGAAGGTTGAGCTGGAGTGTACGTGAGTTGACGGCGGCACAAACTGACAGTTTGCAGGGCCGCGTACATACCCTATCCCGGCCCGGAGGTGTGGTATAATCTCCTCACGATCGATCGAGGTGCACAATGCAGACAATTCAGAGCATCAATCAAATCGCCACGGATAGTCGCGTGCGGAACGGCCGCCCCTACATCCTGGGCACGTCGATCACCGTTGCCGATGTCGCCATCGTGAAAATCTACCACGGCCAGGACGCCGACGGCATCGCGCAGTGGTACGGTCTGGATTTGTCGCAGGTTTATGCGGCGCTGGCTTACTATTACGAACACAAGGACGCTATGGATGCCGATATTCACGCCCAAATCCGACGCGGGGAGGCGCTGAGGGAGAGCCGCGCCGGTGGCCAGGATTCGCTATTACCTCGATGAGAACCTGCCGGTGGCCGTCGCCGACCAACTGCAGCGGCGGGGGATCGATGCCGTCACCGTCCGCGATTTAGGCTTGCTGGGCCGTAGCGACATCGATCATTTGGTGCTAGCCCGCAGCAGCGGCCGCGTTCTCTGCACCCATGACGCCGATTATCTGGAGCTGGCGCGGGAAGAAGAGACGCATGGCGGCATTGTTTTCGGGCAGCAACAAATCCACGGCGTCGGCAGCTGGGTCAATTTCCTCGAGCTTGTCTACAATGTTTACAGCGCGGAAGAGATGGCTGGGCGGATCGAATATTTATAGTTGGGTGAGGCAACGGCCTTATCAATACGCCGGATAGACGCACCCTGCCGTAAGCTCCTCAAACGTGGGCCACGCGCGGCCGTCGATGGCCGCAAGGATGGCGTCAGCTTGCGCCAGGCGCTCAACGCGGGCGAAGTGAGTGAAGATGCGACGGGCGGTGTGGATATGTTCGACGGCCGCCGCGTGCGAATCCTCCCCCGCCAGCCATGCCAGCCGCAGCAGCGCCTCGCCCTGTTCGGGTAGCGGTTCCTCGCCCCCTCGCCGGCGGCTGATGGCGAGCCACCTCCCGCGCGCCGCGGCCACGTCGCCCAGGCGATAGAGGATATCGGCCAGCTCCAGCTGATATTCGCCCAGGCGGTTGCCGACGTCGGGCGCGAGCGCGCGACATTGCCGGTCGGCCGCCATCCCCGCCTCGGCCGCGGCCGCCAACTCCCCGCGCTGGGCCAGGACGTTCATCCGGGCACTATGGTACAACACCCACGAGCCGCCGTGATTCGATTCCGGCCGGTCGGAAAGGGCCTTCAGAAGCCGCTCACACTCAGCCAACAGGGCCATAGCCTCATCGGAGCGGCCGCGGCGCACGGCCAACGTCGCCCGATAGCGCCGCAACCGGGCCTGCTCGAGGATCCGCTCCGGCATGGCGTCATGGAAGGCCTGTGATAGCCGGAACAACTCGGCCGCTTCGTCCAGCCGCTCCGTCTCCAGGGCGACGAAGCCCAATTCCGACAGCAGCACCGCCTCCCAGTCTGTATTGCCGGTGAGGCGCGCCACTTCCAGACAGCGTCGATCGAGCGCCTCATAGCCGGCCGTATCGTGCAGATGCCACAAGTAGCCGGACACGACCGGCCACATGGACCGCAGTCCGGCCCAGTCGCCTTCTTCATAGAGTTGATCGACCACCCGCAGCAGATTCGGCTCCTCACTGACGATCGACTCATAATCGCGCCAGGGATCGTGCCGCTCAGCCATGGCGCGGGCCAGGTCCAGGTAGTGGGCGTGATAGCCGGCCCGGATTGTCGCGCGGAGGGGGCTGTTGCGCAGGCGTGACGCGGCGTACTCGTGGAGCAGGGGGTGGAGCTGCACGGTGGCCTCGTCGGGCCAGTTGACCAGCGACAGGTCGGCCAACGATTCCCATGTCTCCGGCGTTGGCCGGATGCCCGCGCCCAGACAGACGGCCAGGAGTCGCTGCGCGGCGATGGTGCGGTCGGCGAAGGCCCCGCAAACCTCGAAGACGGCCTGGGCCTCCGTGGGAATGCTGTTGACGAACTGCTCGAAGAGTCGCCGCAGCCGGACGGCGTGACTGCCGCCACGCATCAGACCTCCGACCCTGGCCCATTCTTCCAGCCGAGCCTGCGAGCGGATGACGCCAACGGAAATCAACCCCGCCATGAGGCGCAGCGCGATGGGCAACCGCCCGGCGACCTCCACCGCCCCGGCCACCAGCGCTTCCCCTTCGGGACCACCGATGGCGCTGCCATCACCCGGGCTGCAATGGGCCAGAAAGATCGCCGCGGCGTCCTCGTCCGAGGGCAGGCCAAGGGCCACGGTGTAGACGCCGATGCGCTTCAGGCTGATGCGCCGGGCGGTGATGACCCAGGTGATGGATGGTAACTCGCGGATCAGATCGCGCATCTGGTCGGCGTTTTCCACATTGTCAATGAGGAACAACAGCCGGACGTCGCGCAGCCGGGCGCTCAGGTCGGCCAGGGCGAGGGCGCGGCCGCCGGGAGGGATGTCGCCGGGCGGCATGGGCACGCCCAGCAGCTGGGCCACGTTGTGGATGATCTGACCGCTGTCCTGTCCGGGAGCGACGGCCAGGTATTCGCAGCCATGGGGGAAGTAGCCGACAGACGAACGCAGCACCTCCTGGGCCAGGCGGGTTTTGCCCATGCCCCCCATGCCGGTAATGAGCACCGGCTGACCGGCGCGGACGCGGCTCTGCAGCAGGGCCAGCTCCGCCACGCGCCCGGCAAAGGGGGGCAGGTCATCGGCCCCGAAATGGATGCGTTGGGGCAAGGCCTCGGCCGCGGACGGAGGCGATCGCCGCTCGCGCACTAACGCGAAGCCCAGCAGCCGCCCGGCGTCATGCAAAAACGTCGCCCGTTCGGCCGAACTCATGCCCAGCGCGTCGGGCAGCCGGCGAACGGCGTCGAGCTTGTCGAGGCTGGGGGTGGTCTCGCCGTTGCGCCAGCGAGTCAGCGTGCCGCGGTCGATCTTCAGCCCCATCCCCTTCAGCGCCCGCGCGACCTCCCCCGGCGACACGCCACGCGCGTCGAGCGCGTCGCTGAGCAGCTCGGAAAAGGTGTGGGCCGTGTGGGCCGTGTGGCTGGCGTTCCCCATGTTTACGTGTGAAAGGTGTTGCACGGGTGCAACAGATTGGCACTTATACTGATTTGAATGGCCGTCTCTATTGGTTGGCCGGGGGTGTTCCAGTCGCGATGTTAATTATTAGTCCCCCTGATGAAACGGTTAATTGCATAGTGGCCCAGGAACCGCGAGCGGCCGAATCGTTCGCGGCGGTTTGTTATTTCAGCGGTGTGGTGCGGTGAGATGCGTCGTTGGCGCGATGGTTCCACGGCCCCGCAGTGATTTGCAGAGCGACTAGACAGGGTGATTTTAGCGGGGTTTGGGGGAGGGGCAAGTGGATTGAAACTTGGATGAATATTGTCTTTATCGAGTTTTATCTCGGCCCTGTCATTTTAACGTCTGTCTTTTTGTTCGGCTATCATATGCCTTGATAGGGCGATTCGGCGACAAGTGACAGTGTTCAGGAGAATGTCATGAAATACCGTCTTGGCGTGGTTGTTTTTTGGTTGCTTTTCGTAGCTTGCATAACCATTGTATCTGCTTCTAACAATGCCAATGCCCTCGCTGCCCAACCCTTGTTGTCAGCGCTTGGCGCGACAGAATCGATCCATCAAGTGGCCGGGAATAACGCCCTAATGGCCAATGCGCTCTCCCCTAATGGGAACAGCATTGAGGCTATCAGCCAGTTGGGTGGGATCGCGCGCATCGTCGGTATTCAGGACAACTACGCCTATATCCTTGGGGCAGAGAAATTCACCGTTCTCGATATTTCTGACCCACTGGCCCCCACTGAAGTCGGATTCTTGCGAGGCATTCGACGCGAAGTCACGAATTACAATGAGGCTATTGTCCATGGCGATCTCGTGTTAATCGCAGGAGCTGCGTCCGACAACACCGGCTACCTCCAAATCATAAACGTGGCAAACCCAACCGCTCCTCTTCTTGGCGGCTTTCTGACTGTGGATAACTCTATAACGGGAGTTGGGGTCTCAGGGAATTATGCTTTTCTGATCGAGCGTGGGGTCGGCATGCACATTGTTGACATTGGGAACTACTCAATCCCCGTTCAAGTTGCTTTCCACCCTGATGATCGGGCAACATCCTTGGCTATCGTTGGCAACTATGCATATGTTCATCACCCTAACCCCATAGTTTATGATAGTTTCCTCCCTGGCCGATGGTATATCTTTGATATCACTGACCCAACTGATCCATCCTATGTTCGTTCTATATCTGTTGGTTCTAAGTCTGGTAAACTCACGCACAGTGTCGTTATTGGTGATTACTTTTATACGCAAGATGGAGTTTATGACATATCTGAACCTTCATTTCCGCAAAGGCTTGATAATATATCTAGTGGATTTGAAACTGGTGTGAATTCGACCATACGCAACGGCAACTATCTCTATGCTACTCAATATAGCATCCCTTGGGGGTTGTCAATCTTGTCAATCATTGATGTTTCCAACCCAGGATCGCCGATTGTTCTAACAAATAGTATCTTCGCCCAACCTGCACAGGGGCTCTCGGTTGCCGGCAACTATGCCTGGATTAGCGACGAAACAGGCAAAGTGCGCGTGATCGATGTCTCCGACAAGACGGCGCCAATGGACACGGGTGTGGCCTACGATGTTCTCGCGCGCTCGACTGACGTTGCAGTGGCAGATGGCTACATATATTCAATCGGTGGAAATGAATTGAACATAGTAGATGTTTCCAATCCATCGGCCCCTTGGGTTATTGGGACGGTGGGTTCGATAAACGGTGCGCAAAAAGTTGTCGTAAGTGGCGACTATGCCTATATTGCGGCCGCCAGTGGTTTACACATTATCAACATTGCCGATAAAGCTGCCCCATATGACACCGGCGGGGCAGTGAAATGCTATGGCAATTTTGGTAATGAAGTAGCGTGCGATGGTCGCGATCTTGCAATCAGGGGTCAGACGGTTTACCTGGTTTCGAGGGGCGGTGTGCGGATAATTGACGTGTCGGATAAGGCCAACCCTTATTTTGCGGGTGACTTGTGGTCCCCCGCCTACTACCCTTCGGAGACACGGGCTATCGCGATAATCGGTGACTTCATGTATATTTGGGATACGGGAGGCCCGACATCCAAATTAAATATAAGAAGTCTCGTTGGAGGCTCTTCAGGTTCAGTTGACGTGCCGGGCTATTATTGGGCGACGAATGGAATTACTGTAGCCGCAGGTTATGCTTACATCAGCCACGGCGACGACTCAGGACTTACAATTGTGGACGTCACCAACCCAAGTGAACCGCGTTTTGTTACCACGATGGTGCTGGAGAATGGAGTCAATAGCGTAGAAGCAGTTGGAACCCATCTGTTCGTTTCGAACGGCTATGGAGGCGTTCAAATTTTTAGTATAGCGGACAATCCGGAAGCACCGGTGTTGATAGGACAGTATGACACGGATGGCTATTCTAGTGATGTCGCCGTGACCGGTGATGCTGTCTATGTCGCAGATGCGGATAGTGGTTTGGCAATTTTAAGATTCGATAATTCCGGGACAGGGTCTACGCTTCCTGATCTGACTATTGACTCCATCGAGCCAATCCAGGTACTTGAAGGACAGGATTTAGTCAAAAATAAGGATACTGCGGTAAAGGTCGTTGTTAGAAAGACAGGCGCTGCGACAAGCGCGGTTAACGTTAAGGTGAAGATCGATGCGAATGGACACAGTTTCGATCGTTTCTACGTCTATGAGCCGGATAACCTCGATAGCCGGTTTAGCTTGAAAGACGATGATTTAACGTTTTCCCTAAAGTTTGGGCCTGCTGACGAAACGAAAATCATTTACTTCTTTAGCGATCAGTTAAAGCCAACCGGCAGTTCATTTATGGCGACGGCGACGGTTGATCCGCAAAACCAGATCGCCGAGTCTAATGAAACAAATAATGTACGTTCAATGGGGTCATCGCGTCCTGTCTTTGAGACAGAGTGGAATCGTTGGCGCATTATTGGATCGGATTCTGAATTGAGGGTGCACTATTTTCCGGTAGACATAACAAATTTTAGCACTTACGAGTCGTTTGTAGAAAGAAGTGCGAATCTTTTAAGAGATGTGTTTCCAGTTGCTAACGATAAGTTTGTGAAAACCTGGACTAAGGAATCGCGTACGACTCAAATTAATAGCGAGCCCGAACTGCAGGCTTGGGCTATGAAAACAAATATCAGCTTGATATTGGCAAATCCAACAGCAGATCGATTCATCGGAATTTTGCCAAACGGCTGGTTTAAAAATCATGTCGACAAGCAGCATGACGGTCGACAATTTAGTACTACTTCCCTTGTTCTCGCCGAGGACAATCTGTACCTCCTTTTTGATAACGACGACGAAAGTGTAGTAGCGCATGAAATAGGCCACTCCTTCGGATTATACCAGTATTGCGAACAATACGATGAAAATTGCGATGATGAGCCAGATCGCGTTGGTTTAGAGGCGTCACCCGGGCTCTGGGTGAGTGAAATGGTACCTATGTTCCCATCCAGTTCGCGTAAAATTTTTAGTTTTATGGGAGGACTGTTAAATGGTAAAGAGTATTGGGCATTAGCTGATGATTATCAATATCTCTTGAACAAACATACATCAGCAAATACCCGGCTCGCTTCAAACAACGCTTTATCAGACGGTATCATCGTCGCTGCCGGAATGATTGATAAAACCGGTCAGATAGCTTTAGACGATTGGTTTGCTTTGCCAAATGGGGATTTGAGTGATGACATCATCCCAGGACCATACAGTTTTACTTACCTCGACGCGGATGGAGGCATTATTTATGAACAGAACTTCGCGATTCAATTCTCGTACCAAGAAAGTGAACTAGATTCAGCGCCATTTGTCCTGAAACTCCCCTACTTCGCTAATATTGCCAGCGTACAGATTGGGTTGGAAGATCAATGGTTGGGAGAGAAGACTATAAGCCCAACTGCTCCAAACGTTCAATTGCTTGCACCGACTCCAGGGGAGGTTTTCTCGTCAAGAGTAACTGTGAGTTGGTCAGCAAGTGACGTAGATAATAACAGCATGACATATACGCTGCTTGCCAGCGCTGATAACGGCCTCCAATGGGATACAATCGAACATGGTTTGCATACAACCAGCTATTCTTGGGACATAAGCGAAGTGCCACCTGGTTCACAATATGTACTGAAAGTCATTGCCACCGATGGATTTAATACTGGCGAGTCCACCACAAACGGAACTATTACTATCGAAAGACCCAATGAGCCACCAAACACGCCAACATTTGCCGAACCCTCCGATGACGCGATTGATGTTCCTTTAGGCCAACTTTTGAACTGGTCCGCCACCGACCCCGACAACGACCCGCTGACCTACGAAGTCCGCTTCGGCACAACCAACCCGCCGCCGCAAGTCGTCGCCGGCCAGAGCGCGACCACCTACGACCCGCCCGGTGATCTGGCATATAGCACGACCTACTACTGGCAGATCGTCGCCAGCGACGGCCGCGGTGGCGAGACGCCCGGCCCGGTCTGGTCATTTACGACTGTGGACGCCCCGCCGCCCTTCCCCAACACCTTCTACATCAGCCCATCCAACAACAAAAAGATCGGCGGCATCACCGCCGCCTCGGCCGACATTCTCCGCTATGAGAAATCGACCAACACCTGGACGATGATCTACGACGGTTCCGTGCGCGGCACGCCCAAGAACATCAGCGCGTTCGACGTCATGAATGACGGCAGCCTGTTGCTCGTCTTCAGCGCCAATCAGAGTCTGGCCATCAATGGCGCCAAAGTGACTGTCACACCATATGATGTCGTCAAGTTCACACCTTTCGATCCCAACGTCTTCCCGCTTGGCCAGGGCACGTACAGCTGGTTCTTCCAGGGCAAGCCATATGGCCTGACAACCTCGGCCGAGAAGATCGACGCGATCGATAACGCCGGTAACCGGCTGCTACTCTCCACCACCGGCACGGCCCAGGTCAATCTGCCCGGCGGGAAACTACTTAAGCCTACCATGGAAGATGTATTTGCCTTTAACACGACATCCAATAAGTGGGAATCGACGCTGGTCATCGATGGCTCAACCATCCCCGAACTCAAGGGCAAGAACATCAATAGCGTTTGGGACGATCCGGTGTCCGACGACTACTACGTCACCATCGCCGGTACATTCAAACTGGGGAAAGTGAAGGGTAACGCCAAGAGCATCGTCAAACTGACGCCCAACGGGAGCAGCTTCACCCCCTCTTTCGTTGACTGGCTGGCCCCCGGCCCGATATTCCCGTCGAACCTGGACGGCCTGGACATAGGACCGTAGGGCATTAACCTGCAACAATAAATGGCCTCAGGGGTAATTGGAGCCTCTGAGGCCATTATTATTTAGCCAAAGGGGTCGAGCCAACCGGCAACTATACCCCCTCTCCCCCCTTGAAAAAATTGATTAAATTGAATAAATACCCTGATTCGTCGATCCCGGGGGATTTAATCAATATAATCAATATATTCAATGTTATGAGGGGGTAGCTGTCCCGCAAACTGCCGGCTGTAGCGCAAACTGTCAGTTTGCGGGGCAAACGGCCCCCGCGCGGCCGAACCCGGGCCGAGGCCGGGCAGGAGAGCGATGATAACGCTCCGAGCGATGACTATTGAAGATTACGACGATGTGCTGGCGTTGATGCGGGACGCGCCGGGGGTGACATTGCGCGCCGCTGATTCGCGCGAGGCGATCGCCCGCTATCTGGCGCGTAACCCCGGGCTGAGCCGGGTGGCCGAACGCGACGGCCGCCTCGTGGGCTGCCTGTTTGCCGGGCACGACGGCCGCCGCGGCACGCTCAATCACCTCGTCGTCCGGAGCGACGCCCGGCGGCACGGGATCGGCCGTCGATTGGTGGAGCAGGCTCTTGACGGGCTGGCGGCCGCCGGAATCGCCAAGAGCAACGTCTTCGTCTTCGCCGACAACGAGCGCGCCCTCGGCTTCTGGCGCGGGTTGGGCTGGCAGGCGCGCGACGAACTGGTCTGCCTGTCATTCAACCGCTCGGCCGACCCCAACGCCTGACGGGCGACCTGACCGATTCGGCAATAAATCGGCGAATATCCGCGTTCATCCGCGTTCCAATATCCTTCATGTGATTGCCCTGAACAATACGTCCGATCACTGGACATTTCGGCCGAAAATTAGGAAAATAAGGGATACGCGGCTCGGATTCGATGAATAATCCGGCCGCCTGTGACCGTATGAGTATAAGAGCCAACGAAGCCCCTGTGATGCAGCCGATCGTTGAATGGCAGGATTACAGGGCCTATTACGCGGGGGAGCCGGGCCATCGGATCAGCGGATCGATTCGCATCGCCCCGGCGGTCTACAGCCCCCAACTTGATAACAAACGCGACATCGCCGTCTATCTGCCGCCGTCCTACCACCAGTCCGACCGTCGCTATCCCGTCATCTACATGCAGGACGGCCAGAATCTGTTCGATAACGACAACAGCTATGCCGGGGAGTGGCACGTCGACGAGACGATGGAGACGATGGCTCGCGAGGAAGGGGTGGAGGCGATCATCGTCGGCATCCCCAACACCGGCATCCACCGCGTCGACGAGTACACCCCGTTCCGCGACCGGCGGCTGGGCGGCGGCCGCGGCGACGACTACCTCCGCTTTGTCACCCAAACGCTGAAGCTGCAAATCGACAAGGACTTTCGCACCCTGGCCGACCGCCACCACACCGGCATCCTCGGCTCGTCGATGGGCGGGCTGATCAGCCTCTACGCCTTCTTTCGCTTTCCGGCCGTCTTCGGCTTTGCGGGGGTCATGAGCCCTTCGCTGTGGTTCGCCGGCGGGGCTATTTACCCGTATATCGAATCGGCCGCCTATCATCCCGGCAAGTTGTACCTCGACGCGGGCACGCGCGAGTTGGGCGAGAGCAGCAACAGCGGCCGCCTCCATCGCGCCGCCGCCTCCCGTCGTTACTATGCCAGCGTCCGCCGCATGAAGGGCATTCTGGTGAAAAAGGGGTATCGCCCCCTGCGCGACCTGCTCCACGTGGAAGAGAAGTGGGCCACCCACAATGAGTCCTCCTGGGCGCGGCGTTTTCCGCTGGCCCTGCGGTTTTTACTGTCCGAGACCCTGCGCCAAACGCGGGGCTGAACCCCGCAACCACGGGGCTAATGGTTTCCACCTAGACACAGATCGGGAGAATCATGGAAAAGAAACTGGCTGAATTGAAACGGCGCCTCAGCGAGGCGGGAGATTTGGGCAGCGTCGGCGCGGTCCTGAACTGGGACCAGGCCACCTACATGCCCCCCGGCGGCGCGCCCGCCCGCGGCCGGCAAATGGCCCTCGTCGGCCGCCTGTCGCACGAAATGCACACCGACCCCGAGATCGGCCGCCTGCTGGACGACCTCGAATCGTATCGCGAGGGCCTCGACCCCGACAGCGACGACGCCGCCTACCTGCGCGTGGCGCGGCGCGGCTATGACCGCATGACCCTCGTCCCGTCGGCGCTCATGGCCGAGTTCTTCGCCCACGGGGCCGCCTCCTATCAGGCCTGGACGGTCGCCCGCCCGGCCAACGACTTCGCCGCCGTGCGGCCGATGCTGGAGAAGTCGCTCGACCTCAGCCGCCGCCTGGCCGAATGCTTCCCCGACCGCGACCACATCGCCGATCCGCTCATCGACTTCGCCGACGAGGGCATGAAGGCCGAAGATATCCGCATGGTCTTCGCCGACCTGCGGGCCGCGCTGGTGCCGTTGCTGCGCGAGGTGATGGAGCGGCCGACGGCCGATGACAGCTGCCTGCACCAGCTTTACCCCGAGGATCTGCAACGGGCCTTCGGCGAGAAGGTCATCACGCGGCTGGGCTATGATTTCCAGCGCGGGCGGCAGGACAAGACCCACCACCCGTTCATGACCAAGTTCTCGCTGGGCGACGTGCGCATCACCACCCGCTTCCAGCCCGACTTCCTGGCCAACAGCCTGTTCAGCACCATCCACGAGTCGGGCCACGCCATGTACGAGCAGGGCATCGACATGAGCTATGAGGCCACGCCGCTGGGCGGTGGCGTGTCGGCCGGCGTCCACGAGAGCCAGTCCCGTCTGTGGGAGAACGTCGTCGGCCGCAGCCGCGTCTTCTGGGGCTATTTCTATCCCCAACTGCAGGAGATGTTCCCGGAGCAGCTGGGCGATGTGAGCCTCGACACCTTCTACGGGGCCATCAACAAGGTGCAGCCCTCGCTCATCCGCACCGAGGCCGACCAGTTGACCTATGACCTGCACGTGATGATCCGCTTCGACCTGGAGATGGCCATGCTGGAAGGCTCGCTGGATGTGGCCGACCTGCCCGACGCCTGGCGCTCGCGCTATGAGTCCGACCTGGGCGTCTCCTCGCCCGACGACACCAATGGCGTGCTGCAGGACGTCCACTGGTTCGGCGGAGGGATCGGCGGCGCGTTCCAGGGGTATACGCTGGGCAATATCCTGTCGGCGGCGTTCTACCGGCAGGCGCTGCTGACCCACCCGGAGATCCCGTCGGAGATCGGCCGCGGCGAGTTCGGCACGCTCCACGACTGGCTGCGGCTCAACATCTACCGCCACGGCTCCAAGTACACGCCCAACCAGCTCATCGAGCGCGTCACCGGCGGGCCGCTGTCGATTGAGCCGTATATCGCTTATCTGCGGGGCAAGTTTTTGGATTAACGGATGATGGCAAGCGGCCGATGACTGTTGCCATTTGGCCGCCCCCCAATGAAAAATGGCCCGGACACCACACGGTATCCGGGCCATTGTTATTTCCCAATCAAACGACTGACAACTATCTCGGCCCGGCGGCGGTGATCGTCGCGCCCGCCACATCCTCGAATTGCTTGAAGTTTTCCTTGAACATGCCCACCAGTTTCGCCGCCTGGGCGTCATAGGCGGCCTTGTCGGACCAGGTGTTGCGCGGCAGCAGAATCTCGTCGGGCACGTCGGGCACGTGGCTGGGCACGGCGAAGCCGAAGAACGGCTCGGTCACGAAGGCCACGTCGTCCAGCTCGCCTTCGAGGGCGGCCTGGATGGTGCGCCGGGTGTAGGCCAGCTTCATGCGGCTGCCCACGCCATAGGGGCCGCCGGTCCAGCCGGTGTTGACCAGCCACACCTTGGAGCCATGCTGCGCCAGCTTCTCACCCAGCATTTTGGCATAGACGCCGGGATGCTGCGGCAGGAACGGCGCGCCAAAGCAGGCGCTAAAGTTGGGCTGCGGCTCGGTGACGCCGCGCTCGGTGCCGGCCACCTTGGCCGTGTAACCGCTCAGGAAGTGGTACATCGCCTGCTCGTTGGTCAGCCGGGAGATGGGCGGCAGCACGCCGAAGGCATCGGCGGCCAGGAAGAAGACGTGCTTGGGGTGCCCCGACAGGCCGTCGTAGACCGCGTTGGGGATGTGGGTGATCGGATAGCTGGAGCGCGTGTTCTCTGTCAGCGTGCCGTCATCGAGATCGATGCGCCGGTTGTCGCTGTTCATGACCACGTTCTCCAGGATGGTGCCGAACTTGCGCGTCGTCTCGTAGATCTCCGGCTCGCCCGTGGGGCTAAGACGGATGACCTTGGCGTAGCAGCCGCCCTCGAAGTTGAAGACGCCGTTGTCGCTCCAGCCGTGCTCGTCGTCGCCGACCAGGGTGCGGCGGGGGTCGCTGCTCAAGGTCGTCTTGCCCGTGCCGCTCAGCCCGAAGAACAGGGCCGCGTCGTCGCGCGTCGCGCCGAAGTTGGCGCTGCAATGCATGGGCAGGACGCCGCGCTTGGGCATGTAGTAGTTCATGGCCGAGAAGATGCTCTTCTTGATCTCGCCCGCGTACTCCGTGCCGCCGATGAGGACGAGTCGACGGCCGAAATCGACGATGATGAAGGTCTGGCTGTTGGTGCCGTCGAACTCCGGCTCGGCCTGCAGCTTGGGCATGTCGATCACGGTGAATTGCGGCACGTGCTTGCGCAGTTTCTCCGGGTCCAGTTCGCGAACGAACATGTTGCGCGCGAACAGGTTATGCCAGGCGTATTCGGTGATGATGCGCACCGGCATGCGGAACTCGGGGTCGCCGCCGACGTAGCCGTCGAAGACGAAGATGTCGCGGTTTTGGGTGTAGGCCACCATCTTGCGGTAGAGGTAGTCGAAATGCTCCGGGGTGAACGGGCGGTTGACCTTGCCCCACCAGATGTCGGCCTCGCTGCTCGGCTCCTTCACGACGAACTTGTCGTTGGGCGAGCGGCCGGTGTAGCTGCCCGTCTGGACGACCAGCGGCCCGAGATGGGCGATGCGCCCCTCGTTGCGACGGGTGACCTGTTCGTACAGCATGGGAGTGGTCAGGTTCCAGTAGACGGTGCCGGGATTCTTAATGCCGTGATTCTCGACGCCGTATTCACTTACGTAAGCGCCAAAGTTTTGCATATCTATTACTCCTGTGGAAAGTTGGAAAAGAAGGTCGCGTCAGTGTGGCTATGGCTAGTTTATGCCAAGCGCGTCTGTTTGGCAATGAAAAGGAGCGGTTTGTTCAGGGCAATCGCATACTCGGTACAGATTTGCACATCGCCTCAAGCGCGCGGGTTCAAACCCGCGCCTGACAGGCAAAACCGGTTAGAAACCGGTTCGGAGAGCCGCCAGCGGTGCGGTCAAGGTTCCGGAAACATGTTTCAACATGTTTGGTTTAGCAGCAGATGGATTCATCCATCCGCGACAGGAGAGCATGCGTTTGCCCAAATAGCATAGCTTCCTTTGCATCCTCAAGCCGATTGCGGCACACTCCCATCACCAATCACCGGGAGACCATAATGAACGAAAATCAACCGATCGAAAAAATCCTGCGCGAGACCAAAACCATCGCCGTCGTCGGCTTCTCTTCCAAGGAGCACCGCGCGGGCTATTACGTTCCGGCCTATCTCAAGGGCCAGGGCTACACCATCCATGCCGTCAACCCCACCCTGAGCGAGGGGCTGGACGGCGACCCGGCCTACGCCACGCTAGCCGACGTGCCCGCGCCGGTCGATGAGGTGCTCATCTTCCAGCGCAGCGAGAACGTGCCGCCGTTCGTCGACCAGGCCATCGCCATCGGCGCCCGGGCGGTGTGGATGCAGGAGGGCATCGAAAACGAGGAGGCGGCGCAAAAAGCAACCGCCGCCGGGCTGGATGTCGTGCAGGACGCCTGCATGATGGTCGAGCACAAGCGCTGGGCCGGCCGGTAAACGCCGCCGCCGGCAGAAGAAAACGCCGTGCAACTCATGATCCTCTCATGCGTATAGAGAGGTGGAGGTTGAACATCATGGAAGATCACATCAAGAAGTTGAAGGAAAAGGAACCGCGGATCGATGAGGCTGCTTTTCGGATGGCCGACGAGGGCGCGCTTCAGCCGGTGAAAGCCGGTTCGCCCCACATCCTGGACGGCGGAGATATGGCCTGCGATGGCCACTCCGGCTCGTGGGGCTTTGGCCTGGTGCTGATCATCGTCGGCGCGCTTCTCCTGCTGAGCAAATTCACCGGTTTTCAATTGAATAACTGGTGGGCGTTGTTCATCTTCATCCCCGCCATGGGCGCGTTCGGCAGCTTCCTAAGCTCCGTCCGTCGCAAGGGCGGCATGAACCGCGAGGCGTTCGGCTCGCTCATCGGCGCGCTGATCATCACCACGGTGGCCGTCATCTTCCTGCTGGGCCTGAACTGGGGCACCATCTGGCCGGTCTTCCTGATCATCGGCGGCCTCGGCGCGCTGTTCTCGGGCCTGTTCAGAGAGTAGCCCCGACCGACGATTACGACCTTACGTCATTCCTAATTCCCAATTCCTAATTCGTAATTACAAATTCGTCATTCGTCATTCGTCATTCGTCATTCTACAGCCCCAACCCATACGTATACTCCAGGCTGCCATACGCCTGCCCGTTGCGCTCGCGGCTGATCTCCCGGCCGCCAATCGACCCGCGCAACCCGTCCATGCGGAACAGATACTCGTTGTAGTTCCAGTGCGACTCCAGCAGCCCGCCGAGGATCGGCCGGTCGATGAAGAAGCGCGACAGGCCGTAGGTGGCGGCGGTGAAGGCGATGTGGTCGCCGGCGTCGTTGCGGGCGACGATCTCAAACTGCGGGTGCGGCCCGCGGCCCAGCACCGGCGTGGCCGACATGCGGTTGAACAGCACCGGCGCGCCCCCGCCCGGCGGAATCCAGCCCGCTGACTGGGCGATGGACCAGGTGGCCTGCTCCAGCCGGTTGCTTTTGAAGAACTTGTACCCCTTGCGGAACAGATTCAGCCCCAGGTAGGGCACGTAGGCGGTAAACACCGTCTGGTCGGGGAAGGCGGCCCAGATCCATTTCCACGGGAAGGTGGGCACATTGAGGCAGACGCGCTGGAAGAAGCCGATGCCCTGCAGCGTCTCCGTCCCGGTGGGCAGGTCGAACCGGCCGCGGAAGTGCAGCCGCCGCCAGCCGATGTAGTGCGTGCCGCCGAAGGGGGTTTCGATGTCCATCGACACGACGGGCGACGAGATTTGCGCGTCCAGATCGCCCCAGGTCTCGAAGTGGGCCTCGCCGCCCGGGCCGCAGATGTCGGCCGCCAGCGACAGCGGCCGCGTGCCGGGCGTGCGGAAGGTCACACAGGCGTCGTCGCCGGCCGCGCTGGGGCAGGTCAGCGTGCCGCCGCGCAGGTCGAGCACGGCCGGGCCGGTGTGGTGGACGTACTGCTCGTGCACCTCCTGGCCGTCGCTATACCAGCCCACGGCCATTGCGTCGAAGCGGTCGATGCCGTCGGTCAGCGTCCGGTGGCGGTCGATGCCGCGCAGCGGCTCCCCGGCGATGCGGATCTCTCCGCCCGTTCGCGCGGCGATGGTGAACATGAGCTGGCGCGGGCCGTAGCCTTCCGGCCCTTCGGGGAAGAGCAGGAAAAACCACCACGACGACGAGGCGCGGTTCTGCCGTTCCGGCATTTGGGAAAAGATCAGGTCGAGCACGGCCTGGTGTTCGGCCGCGGTTTTATACGTGGTCAGGGGTTCCTCCTGCGGCCGGTCGGCCGCTTTGGTATTTGGCTCCATGAGGGGGGATTATAGGGTATTTTGATGGATGGGGCAGCAAACGTTCGCCTCCCCGACCTGCCAACCCCACCCGATTCGCGTATACTTCCCCTCAACCAAACCATCGCCGCGCGGGTTCATCGACTGCCGCGCGGTCCACGGCATCAACGAGGCAACGACATGATCAGCGTCTATCAGGAAAATCACGGCTGGCTGGAGCAGACTTCCGGCTATCAGAAGGGCACCTGGATCCACGTGGAGAACCCCGACGAGGAGGAGATCAGCCAATTGCGCGAGGTGCTGGGCGTGCCGCCGGCTTTCCTGCGGGCCGCGCTCGACCCGCGCGAGGTGGCTCGCACTGACTCCCGCAAGGAGATCCACCTCATCATCGTTCGCGTGCCCTATGAGTTCGGCGCCGACGCCCGCGTGCCCTACCGCACCGTGCCGATGGCCATGATCGCCACTCCCGACCATTTCATCACCCTGTGCAGCCGCTCCGTCGATTTCGTGCGCGACCTGAACTACAACTACGACGAGGGCGAACTGATGACTCGCCGCGCGGGGAGGCTGGTGCTGGCCATACTGGGCGTGGTCGGCGACTGGTTTCTGCGCTATCTGGAGATCCTCAACCAGCGACTGGAGGACGTCGAGGTGCGGCTGATGGACTCCATCGAAAACAGGGAGATGATGGAGTTTCTGAGCTACGAGAAGAGCCTGGTCTTTATCAAGACCGGCCTGCAATGGAACGACCAGATGCTGGAGCATCTGCAAGGCAAGAGCTATTTCAACTGGGACGATCAGGATATGGAGCTGTTCGAGGATGTGCAGATTGAGTATCGCCAGGGCTACCACATGGCCGAGACGATGCTGGAGGTGCTGGAGGGCACGACCGACGCCTTCGCCTCGGTCATCTCCAACAACCTCAACGTGGTCATGAAGTTCCTGGCGGCGATCACCATCGTCATGACCATCCCGACGCTGATCGCCTCGATCTACGGCATGAATGTGACCATTCCGGGGCAGGATGCGACCAATATGTTCGCCATCCTCCTGGTTGGCTCGGTGTTCATGGTCCTGCTCGTGGCCTGGTGGTTCCATCGCCACGGCTGGCTGTCGTTCCGACTGAAGCGCTATAACTGAGATGGAACGCTGGAGAATGGCGCGCGGCCGTCGCCTGTTGCTGCCGCTGATGACGCTATTGGCGTTGCTGATCGTTAGCGCGGGCGTGGTGGCGGCCTGGGCTTCCGGCAATCCCGCCGGCGTGGAGGCGGCCGCCAACCGGCTGCTCCCCCGGATGGCCAACTACGACGACCCCGACGGGCCACTCTATTCCGGCGCCTATGCCGCCGACAATCAGGAGGACCCGGCCGAGCTGGTCGTCGTTACCTACAATCTGCGCTATGCCGAAGACCTCGCCGGGGCGATCGCCGCCTGGCGCGCCGCCAATCCGCTGCCTCTGGCCGACATCGTCCTGCTGCAGGAGATGGACCCGCCCGGCGTGGAACTGCTGGCGCGGGAATTGGGCTACAACTACGTCTACTACCCGGCGTCCGTAGCCGAGGACGGCGACGACTTCGGCAACGCCATCCTGGCCCGCTGGCCCATCAGCAACCCCCACAAGCTCATCCTGCCGGGACGGCATCCCATCACCGGCCAGATGCGCGCGGCCACACGGGCCGTCGTCCATGTGGGCGAACGGGACGTGCTGGTCTATTCCACCCACATCGAGGTCGCCACCGCGACGCCCGCCCTGCGTGCCGGCCAGGTGGCGGCCATCGTCAAGGACATTCCCGATGACGCGGCCTATGTCATCGTCGGCGGGGACTTCAACACCGTCACCCGACGCGGCGTCGACTCCATGGCCGAACTGTTTGCCGCGGTGGGGCTGGAGCATGCAACGGCCGACCTCGGCCCAACTTTCACCCGCTTCGGGCTGCGGCCGTCGGCCACCGACCACCTGTTCAGCCGCGGCTTCGAGCGGGTCGATGCGGGTGTGCTGGGCGATATCACCGCCAGCGATCACTTCCCGGTGTGGGCGAGGCTGGGGTTGCCCGCGCGCCTTACTGGATATCAGCCGTCGCTTGCACTGGAATCTGGAAGAACCGGCCGCTTTCGTCGGCGATGAATCGGCGACGCCGGCCAAGTTCCACGAGGTGCGGGACGAGATCGAGGAATGGGTGATGGATTGGTTAGCCGATTAGTGAGATATCACCCGGTTCAATCAAGGAACAATGATTCTGTTAGCAAATTCCGGCAGAATACGTAGAAAATCTTTCGAGTTCAACGTCACAATCCGAGCTGCTCCCGCCTTTTCGGCGCTCCACAAAATGAGCGCGTCATAGATGCTTCCCCCGATGAGCGAACGATCCGCCATATGGTGGACAATTTCCACATAATCGCGCTCATCCAATGAGACGATCTCCATGTGGTTTATGATATTGCGGTCAATTAACTCACGGACAACCGGCGGTTTCAGGACAGGGCGAAATGGAAGCGTTGACAACACCGCGTAGAGTTCTGCGATCGTGTGCGCGGAGACTGCTCCCTCATCCGTATTTTTTACGATTCTTTGAAACCACGAAAAAGCACGCTCATGAGCATCATGCTGCGGTATCATGGCCGCGACGAGTACGGAGGTATCGAACAGGAGCTTCACGTCCTATGATTCACCTGGTAATTGGCTGATTCTTTCCGAGCGATGCAGGTGAATAAACTGATCGACATCTACCAACGGTTCTGCATCGATCACTAATACCCCCTCCTTGTCGATCAAGCGAGCCTCATCGGGGTCAATACGCAGACTGATGCCGTTTCCTTCGTCCTGCTCAACGACCAGTGACATACCCGGCAGTAGGCCTAACTGAGCGCTAATGTTGTCAGGCACTCGAATTGTTCCTTTTTCGTCGATCGTGGCAACAAATGATGTGTCCATAGGAGAAGTATATCATTTTTATTGCTCATACAATGACTGTAGGTTAGCCGCACTTATAAAATCGACACTATATCTCGGAGTTATCCTTAATATACTTAATTAACTCATCCCGCTGCGCGAAGGCCAGCGCCGTCACCGTGTCCGCGCCTCCGTAATAGATGGCGATGCGGCCGCTCGGCTCGTCATGGAGCGCGGCACAGGGGAAGGCCACGTTGGGCACGTCGCCCACGCATTCGTAGAGCGTCTGCGGCGAGAGCAGATAGGGTGCGGTGCGGTACATCACCCGCCATGGCTGGTCGAGGTCGAGCA
Source organism: Promineifilum sp. (assembly GCA_018058545.1). Classification (GTDB taxonomy): domain Bacteria; phylum Chloroflexota; class Anaerolineae; order Promineifilales; family Promineifilaceae; genus Promineifilum. The sequence continues at coordinate 21,453 of JAGOZU010000041.1, forward strand.
GCGCCGCGCCGAAGCTGTAGACGAAGCCGTTGCACGAATTCAGCACGCCGTGGTAGATGAGCAGCCAGCCCTCCGGCGTCTCGATGGGCGTCGGCCCGGCGCCGATTTTGGTCGATTGCCACCAGCCCCGCGTGCCCATGACGTAGCGGTGCTCGCCCCAATAGACCATGTCGTGGCTTTGGCTGAGGTAGATGTCGCCGAACGGGGTGTGACCGTTGTCGCTCGGCCGATTCAGCATGACGTATTTGCCGTTGATGCGGCGCGGAAAGAGCACGCCGTTGCGATTGAACGGCAGGAAGGCGTTCTCGACGAAGTGGAACGACTCGAAATCGTGGGTGTAGCCGATGCCGATGGTCGGGCCGTGGTAGCCGTTGCACCAGGTCACGTAGTAGCGATCCTCCAGCCAGGTCACGCGCGGGTCGTAGCGGTGCTCGTAGCCGGCCAGCTCGGGATCGTCCACCTGCCACTCGATGGGATCATGGTCGATGCGCCAGTTGATGGCATCGTCGCTGAAGCCGCGATGGATGTGCATCTCGCGCTTCCTGTTGTCACAGCGAAAGACGCCGGCGAACTTGCCGCCAAAGGGCACGACGGCGCTGTTGAAGATGCTGTTGGACGACGGGATGAGGTCGCGCGGGATGATCGGGTTGCCGCTGTAGCGCCAGACGACGTCGCTGTTGCCGGACGGGCGGTCTTCCCAAGGGATGTTGGGCAGGGCGGGTGAGGGTTGGGTGTTGGGGGGCATAGGTTCCTTATAAGTAGCTAATCGTAAGTCTTTAGAGACATGGAAACGGTAGTCGTAGGTGGGGTCATTCTGATGAGACATCACCTTCTCAGCCATTCCGATTACACCTTCGATTTGGTCTTCCAAATGGTTCGCGCAAGCCAAGTCTTTCAAAGAGCGCCAGAAACGTTCGATGGGCTTGAGGTCTGAACAATACGGTGGCTTCAATCGCCTCGAATTCCTGTTCATTCAGGTGGTAATCTCTGGCTTTTGGCATGCCAGGAGTCTATTATACTTGTTAAAGAACTTGCGATAAATTACTTAGACCACATCGAGTGCAACTTGGTCACCCTTCAACACCTCTCGGATGGGATTGGCCTATCCCTCCTTCCGATACGGCACACCTAAAACCGCGGGCACATTGAAAGATTTGCGCGAGACAGTCAGAACGATCGTCAGGATATAGGGTAGGGCGATGAACAACTCGTTTGGAAAGAACCCCGCTCCGCGCGACTGCATCAGAATCGCGAATGCCTCGGCCAGGCCGAAGACGAGCGTGCCCACCAGCACCCCCGCCGGCTTCCAGTTGCCCAGGAAGCAGATCGCAAAGGCGATCCAGCCGCGGCCGCCGATGATCGTCGTCGTGAACATGCCCAGAAAGCCAATCGAATAGAATGCCCCGCCGATGCCGCACATGATCCCCGCCAGCAGAATCGTCATGAAGCGCAGCCGATCAACCCGAATGCCTGCCACGTCCCCCGCCTCCGGGTTCTCGCCGATAGACCGTATCGACAGGCCTGCTGAAGTCTTGAAGAGAACGAAGTTGGCCGCCGGCACCAGGATGAAAAGTAAATAAGTCAGGATATTCTGGTTGAACAGAATCTTGCCGATTACCGGTATTGATGAAAGTATGGGGAGGGGGATAGTCGGCAGCGGCTGTACGATCAGCGGCGTCACCGGCACGCCGAAGATCACCCGCTGGAAGAACGCGGTGATCCCCAATGCCAGAATATTGATGGCCACACCGGTCACGATCTGATGCTGCTTCAGATAGATGCAGATCCAGCCATAGAGCGCGGCAGTCAAAATGCCGGCGATCACCGCCGCCAGCAAGCCCAACATCAGATTGCCACCCGACAGGAACGCCGCCACAAAACCGGCCCACGCCCCCATCAGGAAAATCCCTTCGATCGCAGTGTTCATTACCCCACTGCGCTCGGCATAGACTTCCGATAGCGAGCCATAAAGCAGGGGCGTGCCCATTGCCACCGTTCGTGCAAATAACTCAATCATATGCTCGCTGCCTTTTTAAGCCTGGCCTTCTCTCGTCGATCTTCCAGCCGTTCGCGGACGAAATAAGCCAGAATAACAAACAACATGACAAACCCCAGCATCAAGTCGTTGATGCTCGATGGCACGCCGGAGAGCTGCCCCATGATTGTTCCTCCGACATTGAGCGCGCCGAACAGGATAGCGGCAAATATCATCCCGATAGGATGCCCGTTCGCCAGAATGGCGATACCGATGCCTGCCGCTCCGACGCCCGGATTAAAGCCCTGCACCAGCATATGCTGCACACCGTTGACCTCAGTGAAGCCGCCCATGGCGCCCAGCGCTCCGGCGATGAAGAATGTCATCACGTAGAGCCGCTTGTAATTGATCCCGGCCAGCTCGGCTGCGTCTTTGTTCTGGCCGACTGCGCGAATCCTGAAGCCCAATGGCGTCCTGTACAGTAAAACCCACACGCCGATGCAAGCTAGCACCGCCAATATAAAGCCGATGTGCAGCCGCGTGCCCGGCACAAAGATCGGCAGCCACGCCGACTTCACCAAGGGGTCAGTCTGGGGGTACTCTCCTTTCGTCTCCATTAGAAATGTGCGGAGCATATAGTTCATGAAGTTGAGGGCGACGTAGGTCGACATCATGCTGACAAGGAATTCATTGGCGTTGAATCTAGCCTTCAGCCAGCCGATAAGCCCGCCCCATAAACCCCCGGCTACCATAGAAGCTAGCGCCACAACGACCAGAACCAATGGCCCCGGTATATTGTCCATCAGGAGCAACGACAATCCGACAGCTGTGACTGAACCGATGTAGAATTGACCCTGTGCTCCGATATTGTAAAGATTAGCCTGAAACGGCAAGCCGAACGCCAGCGCCATGAACATGAGCGGGGTTGCCTTAACGAAAATATCGGCGAAGGTATAGCGATCACGGAACAGCGAACCGAACAAGGTCAACATTGTCGTCACTGGATTCTTGCCCAGAAAGAGTAGTAACAACCCACTGGCTGCCAAACCCAACAGGATCGCCAGGGCATTGGTCACAAGGAGATCGCGATGTTTGCTGCTCATGAGGCTGCTCCTTCAGTCAAATATCCAGCCATCAGCAGCCCGATCTTTTCCGTGTCCAGTTCGTGATTATGATAGATTCCGACGATTCGTCCCTCGAAGAGGATAGCGATCCGGTCTGACAGGCCGAATATCTCCGACAACTCGGCCGAGATTAGGACGATTGCCTTGCCCTTTTTCTTCTCGTTCAGGATCGTGCGATGAATATGATCGATGGCTCCGAGGTCAAGCCCGCGTGTTGGTTGATCAAATATAATCACCTCGCGGCCCATGTCAACCTCGCGGGACAGTACAATTTTCTGTTGGTTGCCGCCGGAAAGACTCCTGGCGATCGCGTCGGGACCGGTAGCTTTGACGTCGAACGCCTCGATCTTCTCGCTGGTATAGGCTGCTAACCGCTTGTCATCAATCAAACCGTGCCGGACCCACGTCTTCCCGAAACTTCCCTTCAAAAACATGTTTTCGGTCAGTCGCATGGACATGATCAGCCCGTAGCGATGGCGATCGGATGGCACGTAGCCCAGCCCCATTCCGATGCGTTCGCGGACGCCCCGCCCGGTGATGTCCTGCCCGTTGAGCAGTACCTCTCCTGATGCCAGCCGACGATAACCGGTAATGGCATCGCATAACGCACGCTGTCCGTTGCCGCTGACCCCGGCGATGCCCAGAACCTCACCCTTGTGCACCTGAAAGTTGATATCCTTAATACGGAACACATCCTCTTTGGGGTTGCGTAGACTGACGTTTCGCAGTTCCAGGCCTACTGGCAAATCTTCCAGTTTGGCATCTTCAACATAGGTTCGGCTGTGGATCTCCTTGCCCACCATGAGGCGCGATAATTCTTTCTCGTTGGTCTCATCCTTGAGCAGGTCGCCCATCACGCGGCCGCCGCGCATGACAACGATCCGGTCGGCCACCTCCATGACCTCACGGAGCTTGTGGGTGATGAACACCACCGCCCGCCCGGAGCGCGCATTCTCTTTGATAAACTCCATTAGAACATCGGATTCCTGTGGAGTTAGGACGGCTGTCGGCTCATCCATGATCAGTAGCTGGGCGTTCTGGTAAAGCGCCTTCAGGATTTCGACCTTCTGCTGGACGCCGACGGGCATCTCGCCCACCAATGCTGTCGGTTCGATGCTGAAGCCATAACTGGCGGCCAACTCAGCAATTTTCTGATCGTAATATTTTATGTCATAGCGGCCGCGAACAAGCCCAAGGATCACATTCTCGGTGACAGTGTGGCTGGGCACCAGGGCGAAATGCTGCTGGATCATCGCGATGCCCAGAGCCATGGCATCGCGAGGCGTATTAATGACCTTCGGCTCGCCATCCACCAGTATCTGCCCTTCATCCGCATTATAAAGGCCGTAGAGTACCTTCATGATGGTGCTCTTGCCGGCTCCATTCTCGCCCAACAGAGCAAGAACCTCTCCCCGACGAATCGGGAAAGAGACGCCCTTGTTGGCGATGACCTTGGCGAAGTATTTGCTGATGTCTCTCAGCTCAACAAAAGGTGGGGTTGACAAATCGACAATCCTTCCCCGGGGGCTGTCGGGGGATGAAGCCTCTTCGGCTTTCACCGAAGAGGCTTCTTTGGGTGAACTAATTGGTTGCAAACATGGTGGTCAGGTCTATTTCATCGTTGATAACCTTTTGGATGCCGGCTTCGACCCGCTCTCGCATCTCCGGGGTGATCGCGTCTGTAAACACAGCTCTGAAAATCCCGTCCTTGATCCCGGCCATATGTACTGTATTGCCGGTCAGTTCGCCATTCAGAAACTTCTGGATCGCCCAGGGATAGAAAACCTCAAAGTCAAAGGGAACAGAGGCCACAACGGTTCCGGGGGCAACCGAGTTCTGGTCGCTGGAGAAACCGACGAACAGCGCGCCCTTTTCCTTCGCCGCCTGAATCGACCCTAGACCCACTTGATTGGCGTAGACAAACAACGTGTCAGCGCCTTCAGCTATCATGGTCTCGGCCATTTGCTTGCCCAGAGCCACATCATCCCAACTGTTGGCATAGGCTCGGGTAGCTTTGGCTCCGGTGATGCCCCTCTCAGTGGCCACGCTAACCGCGGTCTTTTCATAGACGTCGAGCAGTTTCTCCATTGCGTCGTTGGGGAAGCCACCGATCGTGGCGAACTGGCCGTTCTGGGAAACTTCACCGGCAATCAAACCGGCAATGTAGCTGGCCTCATACTCCTTCGGGAAGATGGGGGCCACGTTCTCTCCTTCGCTAACCATGCCGTTGACCACGGTGAACCGTGTTTTGGGGTAATCCTTGGCGACCTTGTTGGCCGCCTCATCGAACTGCGTGCCGGCGGCCATGATCAGGTCATAGCCGCGCTCAGCATAGTTCCGAAAGGTGGACTCATAATCAGCCGCCTGAACGTTCTCGACAAATTCTATCTTCGTGCCGAGCGTTTCGTTGGTCTTCACCAGGCCGGCATAGTTCGTGGCATTCCAGCTCTGGTCGTTGATAGGTCCGGGCAGAATCAGGACGATCTTATAGTCGCCGGCAGACTCGGTTGCGGGGGCCTGTGATGAAGTACATCCGACTGCGGCAATAGCCATAACGATCGCCAGCATCAGGATATAGAAAGGAAATAAAGCTCTGCGTTTCATACTTTCAGCTCCTAGGAATGGAAGGGTTTGAGTGGAGTGGGCAGCCAACATAAATTAGCTGCTCATTGTATGAGAAAATATTATAACTGTATGTGTCGACCTGACAATAAAAACGCGCTCTTTAGGGTGAATAAAAGCGTTTTCAGATGAAATAAATGACGTGTTCCGGATAAATGAGGATGGAGTCGCCAATGCACTCGCCATCAGCCAGTAACAGGTTGACTGGTTGGACGTCTTCAACCCCTGACCGCTTCCAGGGCACACTCCTGGGGCACATCTGGCGCACTCCCTCCCAACCCCCTACATCCTTTCTATAAGCTCCAAAATCTTCTCCGCGGCCACCGGCACGACTGTCCCCGGTCCGAAGATGGCCGCCACGCCGTTGGCATAGAGGAACTCGTAGTCCTGCGCCGGGATGACGCCGCCGACGATGACCATGATGTCGTCGCGGCCGATTCTCTTTAGCTCCTCGATGAGCTGCGGCACGAGCGTCTTGTGCCCCGCGGCCAGCGAGCTGACGCCCACCACGTGCACGTCGTTCTCCATGGCCTGCCGCGCTACTTCTTCCGGCGTCTGGAACAGCGGCCCGATGTCCACGTCGAAGCCCAGGTCGGCGTAGGCCGTGGC
>JAGOZU010000115.1 GCA_018058545.1 Promineifilum sp.
GGTCTGGCCGACTTCGGTTTTGAATACCAGATAGTTAATCAGCCCGTCGGGATCGGCGATCGGCTGTCCGTCCACAGCGATGATCAGATCGCCGCCGGCCAATGTCCCCTCGCTGTCATTAAAGCCGCTGGCCCGCAAGCCGGCCGCTGCCGCGGGGCTACCGGGTATCATATTCGTGATATAAGCGCCCGTTGACTGCGGCAAATCCAACTCCTGCTGGGCCAACAGATCGAGGGCTGTCATGCTGATCCCCATGTAGGAATAATGGTAGACCCCTTCGGCGATGAGCGTCGGGATGATGCGATGAACGGCATTGACGGGGATGGAGAACCCAACGCCGGAGTTGGAGCCGGTGCTGGTGCTGATGGCGCTATTGACCCCGATGACCTCTCCGGCCAGATTCAGGAGCGGCCCGCCCGAGTTGCCGGGGTTGATGGCCGCGTCGGTCTGGATCACGGAGGGCAGGGAATAGCGGCCGCCGCCATCGGCGATCCGGTTGGAGGCCAGGGAGCGGCCGAGACCGCTGACAATGCCTAGCGACAGGGAACCGGCTTCGCCAAACGGATTGCCGATGGCCGCGACGAATTGACCGACCCGCACGTCATCGGAGTCGCCCAACGGGATGGGCTGCACGCCATCGGGCAGAGAATCGACCCTGATCACGGCCAGGTCGCTGTCAACATCCGTGCCGATCACCTCGGCCGAACGACGCTCGCCATTGGCGAAGACCACCTCCAGCCCGCTCGCCCCGGTCACGACATGGTTATTGGTGACGATGTGACCCTGAGCGTCATAGACAAAGCCGCTGCCGGTGCCGAGGGCGAAAGATTGCTCATCCAGAACATAGATGTGGACGACGGCCGGATTCACCCGCTGATAAAGATCGACCATCGACGCTTCCAGGTCGGTATTGATCGGCGTCTCGGATGCGGCCGTTGGCGTTGCCGCGGCCGCTTGCGCATTGACCTGAGCCATCACCGTGGCGACGGCTTGATCGACTATCGCCTGTTGGTCAAGGGGCGGCTCGGTTGTATCCGATGGGGTTGCCGATTGGCCGAATATCTCGGCCCGGCATGCAAGCGTTGTTAGAACAAGTAAAGCGATGAACAGCAGGAGGGGCGAGCGTTGGAAACGATACATTGGCAAAGTTTTACCCACACTATTTCCGTTAAAAAGAATCGCAGGGCCGGGCTTCCACTTTGAATGGATACACCTATTCTAATGAGACGGGAACCATACCGTCAAGTCGCAGATAGCATGACTTAGCTACCTATCAGCCAACCGGCCGCCCATCCTTTGCCGGCCTTATTTCTGGACGGGGAAGACGCAACATTTTCGTTGCGTCTTCCCCAATCCTGTTGACGACAAAACGGCCGCGGAAAGTTCCCGACCATCGACCCAATCAATAAAGGAACATCGGCTTGCCGAGAACGTGGCGAACCTTCGGTCGGTAGTTTTTGGCGTCGTAAAGCTCGTCAACGTCGACGCGCTTGACGCCGCTGGTGACGACGCTCATGGCGACGTGGGTATACGAACCGTCGCGCAGGGCCACCATGCGGCCGCTTGAGCCGCCGACGATTAGATCGACCGCCAGTTGCGCGTAATTCGTGCCCACCATCAGGTCGAGAGCATCCGGTGCGCCCGAGCGCATCAGATAGGCGATGCGCTGGGTGATGATGTTCTCGCCCGTCAACTTCTTCAGTGCCTCGCCGGTGATCTCGCCGATGCCGCCCAGCTTGCGATGGCCATAGGCGTCGGTTTCACCATATTCGACGACCTTTCCGCCAGCCATGTGCGCGCCCTCGCTGACGGTGACCATGGCGTAATTGCTGGGATTGCTGAGCTTGTCTTTCATGACCAGGTCGGCCAGAACCTCCGGGTCAAACGGCACCTCAGAGATGACCGCCCGGTCAACCCCGGCCAAATAGGAACTGATCAGGCTTGTCTCGCCGGAGTTGCGGCCGAAAAGCTCGATAACCGCGATACGCTCATGGGAGCCGGCGCTGGTGCGCAACTGGTGGATGAATTGCACGCTGCGCGTGACGGCCGTGCTGAAGCCGATGCAGTAGTCCGTGCCGTAAACGTCGTTATCCATCGTCTTGGGGATGGCCACCACCGGGAAACCCTCGCGGTGCAGGCGTTCGCCATAGCTGAGCGTGTCATCGCCGCCGATTGGGATCAGGCGATCGATGTTCAGGAACTCCAGGTTCTTGAGCACGTGAGGGGTGAAGTCGCGATAGGATTCGTCGGCCGTTTCCGCCTCGAGATGGTTCGGGTCTTTCAGAAACTCGGGGACATTGCCGGGACGGACCTTGCCGGGGTTCGTGCGGCTGGTGTGCAGCATCGTTCCGCCGGTACGGTCGATCGTGCGAACGACGGCGTTGTTGAGGGGTTGAATATATTTTTGCACAGTCTCCGGATCGTCACGATTGACCAGCAGCAGGCCGGCCCAGCCGCGACGGATGCCCACAACCTCGTGACCGGCGTCGATGGCGCGGTTGACGACCGCCTTGATACAGGGATTCAGGCCCGGCACGTCGCCGCCGCCTGTCAGGATTCCAATTCTCATGATAATCAATCTCCTAAAAATATAGACGCAAGTAATTCCGCTAATGAGTGCGCTACCCTTGCCCGTTCTCACCGGGAAGGGATATCTCCTGTTTGGCCAGGAGTCGGGCCATCGGTCTCAACTCCATCCACCATTGTTTTATGGGGCGGCTGTGTTCGAAATCCATCAGTTTGGGGATTCTCTCCAGATCGGTGAAAACGATCTCGCCCTGTTGCTGGCCGATGCACGCCCCCACGGGCGATTCATCGAGGATATGCTCAATGAGATATTCGATGCAAGCCACGCCCAGGCGGGTGCTGAATATGCGATCGAATGGAGAAGGCGTCCCGCCCTGCTGCATGTGCCCCAGAATGGCCTGGCGGACGTCGAAAAGATCGCCGCCTTCTTCCTCGAACAGTGTGCGCATGAAGTTCGTCGTGTACACCTCATTGGCCATCTCATTGCGAATAATCAGGCCAAGGCGCTTGCCTCGCTCAAAGCCCCTCCGGAAATCATCCACATCCTCCACCAGATCGCGCATGGTCACCCCTTCTTCGTGAAGGTACACCCGTTCGGCGCCGGTGGCCAGCGCGCTCATCAGGGCCAGATAGCCGCAATAGTACCCCATGACTTCGACAATGAAGGTACGCTGCGAGGCGACGGCCGATTGCTTGATCTTGTCGACCGCCATGATGATACTGTTCAGCGCCGTATCGGCCCCTACGCTCAACTCCGTCCCCGGCAGGTTATTATTGATAGTCGCCGGCAGGCAGGCCATGGGGATATCAAAAGCGGGGTAGTGCCGGCGCTGGTTATACAGCTCCAGCATGGACGCATAACCCGACCAGCCTCCGATCATCAGGATGCCGTCGACCTGGTTCTCCTCAAGATGACGAGCAATCGAATAGAGATCGCGCCCTTTGGGGATATAGCGGTTCGTACCCAGCTCCGAACCACCCCGGCTGGCCCAGCCGTTGACGCCCATCCAGTCAATCTCGGCGATCTCATTATTGATCAAGCCACGAAAAGCGTTGCGGACTCCCAGCATGACATGGCCGCGATCGAGGCCGATACGAATGGCGGCACGCGCGGCCGTGTTCATGCCCGGCGCGGGACCGCCGCCGTGCATAATAGCAATGCGCAGGCGACGCTGGTCGGGCGTCGGCGGGTGTGGCTTGGCCCGGACGAGCGTCTGCATCACCTCGAAGGACCGCTTGAAAGTGGTGCCGCGCAAACTTAGGGCCTCACTATATTTTTTGGCAGCCACGGCCGCGGCAACGGCTCTGGTTTTTTCCAGCGCGACGGCCAGAGTGGTGCGAGTCAGTTTATTGCCCTGCATGCCCACGATCAGCGGCTCGTCATGCGGCTTCATGGACATGAGCGCCTCAACGGCTTCCACGCCCAACATCGTGCTGAGATTGCGGTCGAAGGCGCTGGGCGCTCCCCCGCGCTGCACGTGGCCAAGCACGGTGATGCGCACATCCTCACCCAGCCGTTCCTCGATCACTTCCTTCACATGCCGGCTGGTGATGTGATTGCCTTTGCGGTCGCGCGCGCCTTCGGCGACGATGACCATGCTGTCACGACGGCCCATCATGCGGCCGTTTCGCAACTTCTCGCACATCTTCGTCTCCCAATCATCCACATCGGGCGGGGATTCGGGGATGAGAACCCAGTCGGCCCCGGAAGAGATGGCCGACATGAGCGCCAGATAGCCGCAATTGCGCCCCATGACCTCAACAACAAAACTGCGTTGATGGCTGGCGGCCGTGCTGGAGATGGCGTCGGTGGCGTCGATGATGCGGTGCAGGGCTGTGTCCGCGCCGGTCGTGATGTCGGAGCCGAACATGTCGTTATCGATTGATCCGATGATGCCCACGACGGGCAGGGATTTGGTTCGCCCCGCCGCTTTCTTGGTCACCTGTCCTCTGTCAACCAGTTCCTGAACAAGTCCCTCCCACTCGGCGTGCAGCACGCCGGCGCCCGACAGGCTGCCGTCACCGCCGATGACGATCAACCCCTCGATCTCGTTCAGCAACAGATTGCGCGCGGCATTCAGGCGACCTGACCGGTCGTGAAACTCAATGCAGCGGGCCGACCCGATCACCGTGCCGCCCAGATGCAAAATACCGCCGACATCGTTCCAGTGCATGGGCTTGATCCGTTCGCCGCCCGCCACCATGCCCGAATACCCTTCGTTGATGGCGTAAACTTCCAGCCCACGATTGATCCCCATGCGCACCACCGCGCGCAGGGCGGCATTCATGCCCTGGGCATCGCCCCCGCTGGTTAGAACTCCAATTCGTTTCATTCAACAAGCACCATTGATCTATGCATGATTCTTCGGATGCATTCCCATCGATCGATGAGTATGGTTATATGGGTCCGCCCACCTCGAATTGATCGATAAACAGAGGCCGGCTCGGAGGCGGACGCGATCGTTTTCTTAAATGACCAGGGTCTTTCGTCTATCCGCGCGCAGTGGAGTGGGAATAAAACTACTTAATACTACCGGGATCGGCGTACAAGGCAACTTTTTCCGGCCTCATGATCGACCCTCTCATTCGGAGGTCGGGTAGTCATGAAGGCGATGTTTGGCTAGAATTAGTTGACCGTCCTCGTAGCTCAATGGATAGAGCAATCGCCTCCTAAGCGATAGATCATGGTTCGAGTCCGTGCGGGGACATTTGTGTTGTCCGGGCAGGCGCGCAGGTCTGCCTCTGGTCGCCGTTCGTGATCCCCTAAAGCGTGCTCTCCGGGTCGATATCCACAACCCACTGCCGCGGAATGGGCACATCCTGCAGCAGACGATGCGGGTCGGGGGTGTGGATGACGATATGCCAGCGGTAACGGCCGTCCAGTCGGGTGAAAAACGCCGGCGTCGGCCCCAGCACATCCGTGGCAGCCAGCGCCCGCTCGCGGATGACGTGCCGCAACACATTGCCCATCTCAACAGCCATCCGCTCCGCCCGCTCGTTCACCGGATCCGTCACCAGCAGCCGCACCATGCGCCGGAGCGGGGGCAATGCTTGCCGGGTGCGAAAGCGCATCTCCTCCACGTAGAACCCGGCGTAGTCATGTTCGGCCGCGGCCTTGATGGCGTAATGGTCAGGATTATAGGCCTGAATGATCACCCGCCCGCCCAGCAGTCCTCGCCCCGCCCGCCCGGCCACCTGGGCCAGCACCTGAAAGACGCGCTCGCCCGTATTATAGTCCGGCAATCCCAGCGCGATATCGGCCGAGATCACCCCCACCAGCGTCACAAACGGCAGGTCAAGCCCCTTGGCGATCATCTGCGTGCCGACCAGGATATCGGACTCACGGTTGATGAACCCGGACAGCAAGGCTTCGTGGGAACCTTCCTCGACGGTCGTGTCGCGATCCCAGCGCACCAGGCGCGCCTCGGGCCAGCGCTCGCGCACCAGCATTTCCAGTTGTTCCGTGCCCAGGCCGAAGTAGCGAATACGCTCCGATCCGCAATTGGGGCAAACCCGTGGCTGTGGCTCGCGGCGACCGCATTGATGGCAGGTGAGCATCATTTGTGACTGGTGGTAGGTTAGAGGGATGCCGCAGCGCGGGCATGTCATCACATGGCCGCAGTCCCGGCAGCTGACGAAAGTCGATGAGCCGCGACGGTTCAGGAAGAGGATGCTCTGCTCGCCGCGAGCAAGGGTCTCGGAGACGGCCGAATCCAGCGCGCGGCTGAAAATCGAGCGATTGCCCGCTCGCAGCTCCTGCCGCATGTCCACGACCTGGATGGGGGGCAAAGGTATCGTCAGCGCCTCATCCATTCGCATGACATCCGCGCTCTCGTCGGCATCCAGCGGGCGGTAGCGACTTTCCAGGTGGAGGCGTTCAGCCTGGCCCTCGATGCGGCGGCGATGGCCCATGATGCGCTTGGGCAGTTCCAGCAACTGGTAGCGACCCGATCGGGCGCGGTGGTAGGTGACGACATCCGGCGTGGCGCTGCCCATCATGACGATCGCGCCCGTCAGTCCGCCCAGAGCAATGGCCGCCTCACGCGCGTGATAATAAGGCGGTGGCACGGGAGGCATTTGCTTGTAGCTGCCGTCATGCTCCTCATCGATGACGATCACCCCCAGATTGGGCAAGGGCGAGAATAAAGCGCTGCGAGGGCCGATGACGATATCGATGAGGCCGCGACGCGCGCGCCGCCATGTGTCGTATCGCTCGCCATCGCTGAGGCCGCTATGGAGCACGGCCACCCGACCGGGGAAACGCGCCGCAAAACGGCGAACGGTCTGCGGCGTCAGGGCGATCTCCGGCACCAGCACGATAGCCTGTTGCTCGCGCTCCAGCGCGAAGGCGATGGCCCGCATATAGATCTCGGTCTTGCCGCTGCCGGTGACGCCGTGGAGCAGGAAAGGCGTGGCGGCGTCCATCGGATCGTGAGTGGCGAGGCCGTCACCGTCGGGAGCATGACCCTCAACACCGGCGCGTTCCGAAGCGGCCGCCTCCTCATCCTCCCACTCAACGTCCTCGTCGGCCGCTTCGCCCTCGATCATGGCCATCTTGACCCGCCCCCAGACACGAGCCTGATCCAGCGTCAATTCGGGCGGGTCGGCCGGGACAAAATCACGATCGGCCAGCGAATCGCGCCAGACGTGGACGTCGCCCAGCCGAACCAGTTCCAGTTCGGCCAAGCGTCGCAGATGCTTCAGATTGGCTCCTGTCGCCGCAAAGAGATCCCCTACGGGCACGGCGCGCGCCTCCTCAGTCAGGTAGTCGAGGATTCGGCCGTAAGCTTCCGCATGTCGCAGCCGCAAGACCCAGCCCATCACCCGACGGGCGGGAATGGCCAGACTCACCGCGGCGGGCTGCTCCTCAAGGCGCACCAATCCCCTGTCCAACCACGCCCGCAGCAGCGCCGGATCGGGCAGTACCTCGGGCGCATGGGGCAATTGGACCAACGCGGCCGCCTGCTCCACCGGTAACCCCTGCCCCGGCACGGGCACGACGATGGCCGCGGCCGGGATGCGCGTCACCAGCCCTTCCTTGGCCAGCAAATCAAGGTGCCCCGGCTCGGCTCCGGTCGCCGCCAGCACAGCGGCCTCGGCCGGGAGCGGGTCAGCCAGGTCATGCAGATATTGCAGGATATCGGCCGCCTTGTTGGCCCGGCCAAGCTGAGGCACAGCGGCGCGGATGAGCGACGGTCCGGCGATGAGTTCGGCCGTGCGTATGTGCTTGGGTCGCGCGCGGGGCGGGTCCAACACCGAAGCACGCCGCAGGATATTCCGGTTCACAAGCTGCGTGGCGGCGGCCGCCCATTTTTTGTCCTTGACGGCGCGTGAGATCTGCCTGCCGCGCAGGACGCCACGCTCGCGCAATAGTTCGACAAGTTGTCGTTGCAGCTCCGTCAGCCGCCCGTCGCCATTCCAATAGGGATTGACATCATAGGTGGTATCCGACCAGCGCGTCAGTCCCGGCGGCAGCAGCAGGCGAAAACAGGCGTTGAGCGGAGCCAGATAGCGGTAGCTCAACCAGCGGGCCAGCTCGATCTGCCACGGCCAGAGCACCGGATCGGGATCGATGAGGCTGATGATCGGTTTGGTTTCGGCCACAGGAGAGGAATCGACGAAAGAGACGACGATGGCCTGGGCCAGTCGACGGCCGAATTCGACCTCGACCAGATGGCCGACACGCAGTTCCGACCGCAAATCGGCCGGGATGTGATAGGTGTAGGCATCGGCGAGAGCCGTCTCAATGTTGACCACCACTTCGGCGTATTGACCGGCATCCATGCTATTATTTTAACATGTTCCATTCGCGAAGATCAGGCATAATGGGCGACCATACGCCCGAGGAAAGGAGAATTAACGTGAAACTCGTCACCTATCAGCATGCCGGCACGATCGCTATCGGCCTGTGGCGCGAGGACGGCATCGTCGATCTGTCGGCTGTCGCGCCGGACATGATCACCCTGATCGAACAGGGAGAGGCGGGCCTGGCCCGCGTCGAAGAGATCGCCGCCGCGGCCGAGGCTATCCCGGCGGCCGACGTCCGTTTGCTGGCCCCCATCCACAACCCCCGGCGTAACGTCATGTGCGTGGGCAAAAACTATGCCGCGCACACGCGCGAATCCTATGAGGCTCGCGGCGAATCGGTCGAGACGATTGAGTATCCGGTCATCTTCACCAAGACGACGACCTGCGTCAACGGGCCTTATGATGACATCCCTTTCGATGCCGCCGTCTCCGACAAGATCGACTACGAGGCGGAGCTGGCGGTCATCATCGGCCGCAAGCTGAAAAATGCGACTCGCGAGGAGGCGCTGGCCGCCGTCTTCGGCTACACCGTGCTGAACGACGTGACCGCTCGCGACCTGCAAACGCTGCACAAACAATTCTTCAAGGGCAAGAGCCTGGACGGCAGTTGCCCCATCGGGCCGTGTATCGTGACCGCCGGCGCGATCCCCGATCCATACGCCCTGCGCATCACCTGCCACGTCAACGGCCAACTGCGGCAGGACAGCGCGGCTGAGACGATGACCTTCGACATCCCGACGCTCATCGGCCATCTGTCGCGAGGGATGACCCTGCTGCCCGGCGACATCATCGCCACCGGCACGCCGAGCGGGGTCGGCTTTGCCATGAAGCCGCCGGTGTTCCTGCGGCCGGGCGATGTCGTGGAATGCGCCATCGAAGGCATCGGAGCCATCAGAAATCGCATTGCTGAGGCCGCTTGACCCGGCACGGCCGCGCGACCCGGACGGCTTCCCCCGGATTGACACGCTAGGCGGTCATGATATAATCGGGAGTCGGCTGAGTGGGTTAACGGTCGGGTGGCGAAGAGCAAAAGAGATTGAAGAAATCACAGGATGCGACTCGTGCGCCAATCCTGGGTTTCGCAATTGAGACTCCGTAATACCGTTATGTTGCATACATAAGCGCCGCCTAACCTTTTCGAAGGACACTTAATCGGTGTCACCGGCGTCGGAACTCGGTCTGCTGTTGCGAATATCGGCAACACATGGCCGAGTTTTTGTTTCAATCAGGAGATCTGCAACCCGCAAAATAGTAGCCGTTGTAGGACAAGCGCATGACTGAAGAATCGATGAATTCCCTCGAAGATCTGTTGGATCAGCACGACTATGATATGCCCCAAAACGGAGATATCCGCACGGGCGTGATCGTGGCCAACACACAGCAAGGCCTTATCATCGATCTGGGATTGAAACGCGATGGCATCGTACCCCAGTCCGACCTCGCC
>JAGOZU010000042.1 GCA_018058545.1 Promineifilum sp.
CGAGTATAACACGATCTTCCCCACTCGTACCATCAACACCCGCATTACACGCGGCGACATATGAAGGTTCTAAGGTCGCCGAAGTTCACCGGTATGGCGGCTTCCCGCCACCCAAGACGCTCGACCGCCGCGCGAGACAGGCGGCCCAATCCGGCATTCATGCCCGCGAGGCGCGAGGCCAGATATCCCAGACGCAGATACCGCCCTTGAGCGCCTTGCCAAACGACTTCATAACCATGGTCAACCAACATCCGGCTCAGCGTCCGGCCACTGAAAAAGTAGAGGTGCATATCCATTAGCCAGGGCCAGCGTCGCCCCATCAACCGGGCTATCGGGGCATCGATGTCCATCGTATGAACCATCAGCCAGCCTCCGGGCCGCAACAGACGACGCACCCGCTCCAGCTCGGCCGCCGGATCGGCGAGATGCTCGATCACATCCCAAAGCGTGACCACATCAAAGGATTCAGCCGGCAACCGGGTCGAAGCCAGCGTGCCGACATGGACATCCAGACCGCGCCGCCGGGCTTCGGCCGCCGCCCACTGTGACGGTTCGACCCCCTGTGCCTGCCAGCCCGCAGCGTTGGCGACTTCGACAAAGACGCCGATATAGGCTCCCACATCGAGGAGCGACCTTCCCTCGGCCGCGCCGATGATGCGTTCCATATCGCGCAAGTGGTGGCGGAATGTCAGCTCACGCCCCATGCGCTCTTCCACATAGGTCTCATCTTCAACGGCCGTGTAGGCGTCCAGCACCATATCGGACGGCCAGCGCGGGTTGGCGTAGACAAGGCCGCAATTGTTGCATTCCACGATTTGGGCGTGATGCCCATAGCCAGAATGAGTGCAGCGAAAAGCATCGACACGAAGCGCATCGCCCTCTGTGGTGGCCGGGAATCGCACATGATAGTCGTCCCGGCCGCACAGATTACAGTTTACCTTTATCATCACGAATAATAGAGGAGACAGAAATAGCCGGACGGCGTGGCTCTCCGCCACGCAATCGACGCAAAAACAGCCGAAGGACCGTATACTGGGCTTTGAATATCTCCTGGCGGGAGATCTTGGTCTGGCCCTTGCGCCTGTCCTCGAAGATGATGGGCACCTCGCCGATTTGCCAGCCGCGCCTCTGACAAAGAAACAGCATCTCCACCAGAAAGGAGTAGCCATTGGAGAAAATCTCGTCAAGAGGAATGGATATCAGGACCTCGCGCCGATAGAGGCGGAATCCGGCGGTGGCGTCTCGGGCCTTCAGCCCCAGCAAAGCGCGGGTGACGAAATTCGCCGCCTGGCTCAGGATAATGCGCTTGCGGGTGCAGTTTCGCGTACCGCCGCCGGAGACGTAGCGCGAACCAATAACCACATGCATGACCCGGCTCAGCGCGATCATATCAGGTATGTAGCGCGGGTTGTGGGAAAAGTCGGCGTCCATGGTCAGAATGCGCTCGGCCCCAAGCTCATGGAGCGCTTTTTTGAAACCCGCGATATAGGCCGTCCCCAACCCCAGCTTGGACGGCCGATGAATCACATGGACGCGGCCGGGATAGCGCTCCGCCCACCGGTCGGCCAGCTCGCCCGTGCCGTCGGGAGAGCCATCGTCGACGACGATCGCGCCAATTCCGGAAGGTAGCGCGAGCAACTGCTCCAGCAACTCATCCAGATTGTCGGCCTCGTTATACGTCGGTACGATCACGTAGGTATCAAAAGACATGCAAGATGCTCCGAACAGCCAGGATTGTAACGAGAAGCAAAGGGCCGGTCAAAGCCTGTGGGGCGGAGAGAGAGGGTGGTCAATCATAAGAGTTATCGGCTAAAAATAAAACCGCCGGCTTGCGAGCCGGCGGAAGGTTGTCATTCAGACGCCTTTTTCGTGGCGTCCCGGCTCCGGCGAGCCGCGATATTCTCCGGCGTCAGCTTGCTCGCGCCGGGGACTCCCGTCTCCAGCCAGTGGCAGGCGGCATAGTGGCCACCGCCATAATCCTTCAGAACCGGCTCCTCCTGCGAACACAGATCGAAGGCGATAGGGCAACGGGTGTGGAAGCGGCAACCTGTCGGCGGATTCAGCGGGCTGGGTACGTCACCCTCCAGGATGATCCGCTCGCGCTTGACCGTTGGGTCGGGCACAGGAATGGCCGACATCAGCGCCTGGGTGTAGGGATGCAGCGGATCGCCATAGAGCAGGCTGCGCGGAGCCACCTCCACCATCTTGCCCAGATACATCACCCCCACCCGTTCGCTGAAATTCTCGACGACGCTCAGATTATGGGCGATGAACAGGTAAGTCAGGCCAAAGTCGCGCTGCAGCCCGTGCAGAATATTGAGCACCTGAGCCTGGATCGATACGTCGAGGGCCGACACCGGCTCATCACAGACGATAAATTTCGGCCGCAACGCCAGGGCGCGGGCGATACCGATGCGCTGGCGCTGGCCGCCGGAGAATTCATGCGGGTAGCGTCGGGCATGGTCCGCGCGCATGCCGACCCGCGTGAGCATCTCCACGACGATATCGTAACGCTCCTGAGCGCCCAGGTTGGTGTGGACGCGCAAACCCTCGGAGATGCTTTCCCCAACCGGCAAGCGCGGGTCCAGCGACGAGTAAGGGTCCTGGAAGATGATCTGCATGTCGGCGCGCATGTTCTTCATCTCGGCCGAGGAGAGATTGAAGACGTTCTCGCCGTCCACCAGCACCTCGCCCGAAGTGGGTGGGATGAGGCGGAGGATGGTGCGGCCGACGGTCGTCTTGCCGCAGCCGGATTCACCCACCAGCCCGAAAGTCTCGCCCTCGTTGATGTAAAAAGAGACATCATCGACGGCCTTGACCCACGCCTGTACACGTCGCATCAAACCGGCACGGACGGGAAAATACTTGACCAGGTTATTGACCTCGATCAGCTTCTTGCGCCCCACGGGGGCGTCGCCCACGACATTACCGGCCACGACCTGGTCGTCCACGACCGGGTTGCCCACGGCCGTCGTGTTTATCTCATCGACCATCCGCTTCTCCTGTTTTTACGCCGCGACCGGGGGCGCTATAGATATCGGCCGGCCGCTTGCCCTTCATTTCGGGTATGTCCTCGTAGATCCAGCACCGAACCGTATGGCCGGGGGCCAGCGTCTTTAATTTCGGCTCCTCGGTCAGGCATATTTGCAGGTCGTACTCGATGCGGGCCGCGCATCGCGGGTGGAACTTGCAGCCGCTCGGCAAATCGACCAGATTGGGCACGGAGCCGGGTATCGTCGTCAGCGGCTTATCGGCCTGTCCCAAAACAGGTGTCGAGCCGATGAGGGCTTCGGTATACGGGTGCTTGGGGCTTTTGAACAGCTCGAGGACCGGCGCCTGCTCGACGATTCGACCGGCGTACATGACGTTGACGCGGTCACACATCTCGGCCACCACCCCCAAATCGTGGGTGATCAGGATGATGGCCGTGTCCATCTTCGAGCGCATATTGCGCATGAGATCGAGGATCTGGGCCTGGATGGTGACGTCGAGGGCCGTCGTCGGTTCATCGGCGATGAGCAACTCCGGCACGCAGGCCAGCGCCATGGCGATCATCACCCGCTGGGCCATGCCGCCGGACAGCTCATGAGGATAGGCCTTGATGCGCGACGCGGGGTCGGGCACGCCGACCATCGACAACAACTCAATGGCGCGAGCCTCGCCCACATCCTTGCCGATATCCTGATGAATCTGCAGCACCTCGGACAGCTGGTCGCCTATTCGGAAGACGGGATTCAGGCTGCTCTGAGGTTGCTGGAAGATCATGGAGATGCGATTGCCGCGAATGTCGACCATCCGCGATTCGGGCAGCTCCACCAGGTCCTGATCGTCAAAAATGATTTGGCCTTCGGTGATCCGGCCCGGACGGCTGATGAGGCGCATGATCGATAGCGACGTGACGCTCTTGCCGCAGCCCGACTCCCCCACCAGGCCGACGACCTCGCCGCGCTTGACGTCGAAATCGATGCCGTCCACAGCCCGCACGACGCCCGCTTCGGTAAAGAACTGGGTCTTCAGATTCTTTATGTCAAGGATAACGTTCTTGTTGTTTTCCAAAGTGCCCTGTTCCTGTTCTTAATCGTTCGATAGCGTTAAGCAATGATAACCCGATAATTACAAACGGGCATTATTTATAACGGAGAAATACAACCCATAAAACGCAATTCGCTTGCCGGCCGGCAAGCGAATTGTTCTTTGACCACTTGGCGCGCGTCGTTGATCAGAGGCGCCTAACGGTTCTCATCATACCAGTCGTCGTCCTTGCTCTTTCGGCGTTCCTCGCCCACATACATGGCCACTCCGATGATTCCCAGGAATACACCGGAGATAGATACGCCATATGCCAGAAAGTTCAGCAGAATGGTCGACGGCAAGACATGCATGACGATCAGGAACGGCAGGATCATTCCAGCCAGTACCAAAAAGAAGCCAAGCACGATCAATCGATTAAAAGGCATGACCTCGGTTCTCGTCGTAGAGCCAGCACGCCACCAAATGCTTGGGCGACACCTCGATATTGGGCGGCGCCTTCACATCGCAAATGCCCGGCATAAATTGCGGGCAGCGCGGGTGGAAGCGGCAGCCTTTCGGGGGATTGACCAGACTGGGCGGCTCGCCCTTGGGTATCTCGCGCTGGACAAGAGCGTTATCGGCGTTCGGGTCCGACGATGCCTCAAGTAACGCATGGGTGTAGGGATGCTTGGAATCGTCGAGCAAGTCGTCCATCCTGGCGAACTCGACGATCTCCCCGGCATACATGACAAAGATGTACTCCGAGAAGTAGCGCACGGTGGAGAGGTCATGGGTGATGTAGAGGACGGCCAGGTTGTGGGTCTCCTGCAGCTTGCGCAACAGACGCAGGACCTCGACGCGCACGGAGGCGTCGAGCATCGACACCGGCTCGTCGGCCACCAGCAGCTTGGGCTCCATGATCATCGCCCGGGCGATGACCACGCGCTGCTGCTGGCCCCCGCTCAACATGTGGGGGAACTTGGGCAGGACTTCCGCAATGGGCGTCAGCTTGACTTCCTCGAGGATCTTTTCGATTCGGCGGCGACGTTCTTCCTTGTCCTTGACGCCGTTGATGATCAGCGGCTCCTCAAGAATCCGCTCGACGTTCATGAAGGGCGGCAATGCCCCAAACGGGTCTTGCTGGATATAGCCGATCTTGGAGCGATAGCGGCGCAAGTTCTCCCCTTTCGTTTGAGTCAACGGCTCGCCATCGAAGATCACGTCCCCTTTGGTGGGGATGTTCAAGCCCAGGATGGTCTTCATCAGGCTCGACTTGCCGCAACCGCTCTCGCCGACGCAGGCGATAGCCTCGCCATAGTTAAGGTCGAAGTTGACATTATCGACCGCGCGAACGTAGCCGGCGTGGCTGAAGCCAAACTTCTTCAGTTCATACCAGACATGCAGATCCTTGATCTGCACTAACGCTTGGCCGTTCTTGGCTTGTTCGGCCGTGCTGGTCTCAGTAATTGTGTCAGTCATATCGCTGGTCTTCCTCCCGGATTTGGCTTTTCCGCGGCCTTATACATAAAGCCAGCACTTCACTTTTCGGTCGACGTCAACCAGGACGGTCGGCGGTTCTTCGTCACACTTGTCAAAACGCTTGGGGCAGCGGTCCTTGAATCGGCAGCCCGTGGGCGGGTTGAGCAGGCTGGGCGGCTGGCCGGTGATGAACTCCGGCTCGATGGTCTCACGCAGGCGAGGCACGCTGGCCATCAGCGCGTGGGAATAGGGGTGAAGCGGTTGGTGGAAGAACCGATGGGCATCACTGACCTCGACCACCTGTCCGGCATACATGACGGCCACGTTGTCGGCCAGCTCGCTGGAGGTGGCGATGTCGTGGGTGATGAGGATGAAGCTAGTCTCCAGCTCCTTCTTCATCCGCTTCATCAGGTTCATGATGGAAGCCTGGGTCAGCACGTCCAGCGCCGACGTCGGCTCATCCAGAATGACCACGTCGGGCAAGGTCACCAGGGCCATGGCCAGGGCCGAGCGCTGCCGCATGCCGCCGCTCAACTCAAATGAGTAGCGATGGAGAAAGTCAACCGGTACGCCGACGTGCTCCATCATGCGCACGGCCGACTTGGTCGCGTCCTCCTTGCTCATATTCATATGAATCATGGCCGGCTCGGCCACCTGGTCGCCGATCTTCATGACCGGGTTCAGCGCGTTCATGGCCGCCTGCGGAACCATCGAGATTCGCTTCCAGCGAATTTCCTTGCGATAGGTCTCGTCATCCATGTTCATGATATTCATGTCATGGAGCCAGATTTCGCCGTCATACGTCCCGGCATTGCGCGGCAACAGGCGCAGGATAGCCTTGGCCAGCGAGCTTTTGCCGCAACCGGATTCACCGATGATCACCGTGGCTTCGTTCTTGCGCAAATCAAAATCGACGCCGTCAACGGCCTGGACCGGCCCGCCACGTGTGTTGAAGTACAGGCGAAGGTTGCGAACCTTCAGAACCAAATCGTTTTGCTTTTCCATGTGCCTTATACCTCACGTAATCTCGGATTGAAGACCCGGTCCAGGGCAAATCCAACCATGGCAAACGCCAGTCCGGCGACCATGAGCAGGATCGACGGCAGCAAAATCCAGTAGTAATAGCCGTTGAATAGCGCGCCCTGCGTGTTGGCGTCGTTGATCAACTTGCCCCAGGTGGGGATGAAGGGATCGCCCAGACCCAGCACGGCCAGAGAGGCCTCCAGGAAGACAAAACTGGGTACCAGAATCACGATAGCCGGGATAACCAGGGGCAGAATACGCGGGATTAGGTAGCGGAAGATGATTCGCATGTCGCCCGCCCCATAGGCTCGGGCGGCATCGATATAAGCCGATTCCTTCACCTGCATGAAGATGGCCCGGTAATTCTTGATCTGCAACCCAAAGATGCTTAACACGATGACCAGGCCCAACGTGATCCAGATACTCCGGCTGTAGAGCGTGCCCACCATGATCAGGATGGGCAAGAGGGGAATAATGGAATTCACCTCCGTGATTCGCTGGATGACCGCATCGACCCAGCCGCCAACCCAGACGCCGAAGGCGGCGATCCCCATGGTGGTGACAGTCGTCAGCAGGGCGGCCAGCAGGCCAAAAGCCATGGCGATCGGCGTCCCCCATAGCAAGGCCACAGAGAGATCGCGTCGCTGGTGGTCGGTCCCGGCCCAGCCGTGGACCTGGCCATAGCTGACGAACGCCAAGTCAAGGGCAGATTCCGGTTCAAACAACAGCGCCGTGGCGTCCAGCCGGTAAGTCCCCTGAAGGACCTGCAAGCCTTCTATATTAGGATCATCAAAAAGGCCTTTGACCACCGGGACATTCTTGATCCCGGTTTCCCGCTCCAGACGACGTTGCAAGCGGGTGTCCTGGTCGAAACGCACGGGTGTGTTAGGCCCGGCCGAGAACTCGCCGGCGCGAATCTCCCTACCGTCAGGCGTTATCCAGGTCATCTCGATAAATGGCTGTTTGCTGGCATATTTCGCCGCGGCAAACATGATCATCTCCGAGGGGAAGGTGTCATAGGGAAAATCGAACTCGAAGGAGAACCGTTCCTCGCGCGTATCGGCCGAAATCTGCTCGATCGTGGATTCAACGTCGCCCTCGGCGCTATTCAATATGATAGACGCCGCCTGGTCCGTGCTCCGGAACCAGTTAAACCAGGCCGGAGCGGCGTTGCGGGGGTAAAAACGCCAGACGTTCTCGCCGCCGCGCCACAGCCTCACCGCTTCGTTATAGGGTATGACGATGGGGGTCACGATGGAGACAATCAGCAGCAAGGCAATAACGACCATGCCGATAACGGCCGTTGGATAGTGGGCCATCTGCCGCAGGACATCCATGAATCCTTTCATTGTTTCCGACCTCCACCTCCGACCCTCACTCGCGGATCGACCAGAGCATAGATAAAGTCCAGCAAGAAAACAGTCAAGGCCAGCAAGTAGGCATAGAGCACCGTATTGGCGACGATCACGGGGGTATCGAAAACACCGATCGCCCGAAAATACAGCTCGCCGATACCGGGCCAGTTAAAAACCGTCTCAAAGATGATGGCTCCCGTCCAGAGGCCGATAAGCATCAGGGCAAAACTGGTGATGATATTGGGCAGTGTTGGGCGCAGCACATAACGCCGCTCGATCATCGAGTCGGAAAGCCCCTTGGCCTTGGCCATCTCTACGTAATCTTCGCTGGAATAGATCAGGAAGAACGTCCGCCAATTGTAGGCCGTCAGGAAGATAGCGGAGACGAGCCAGGCCATAATGGGCAGGATCATATGCTTCCCCATGCTGAGCGCGTAGTCCAGGGGATTATCGGGCGGTGGCGCATCCACCATCCCGCCAAACGGTAATACCTTGAGCCACGCGGCAAAGATCAGGATCAGGAAAAGCCCATAGAACCAGGCCGGGGCGGCCGAAGTCGGCGCCAGTGTCAGCACCGCCTTGTCGGCAAAACTGCCATAACGCCGGGACAGACTCAACCCGGCGAACAATGCAAGAAAAAACAGAATGAAGTTGGCGGTTCCAAAGAGGATTAAGGTGGACGGCAATCGTTCCAGGAGGATATTTCTTACCAGTCGCGAGCCGCTGTCACTCATCAGTTGCTGGGAATAACCGAGATTCAGGGTCATCCCGTCTCTCAGAAACTCAAAGCTGCGAATAGCGAAAGGCCGGTCCAGGCCGAACCGTTTGGACTCAAGCTCTACTTTCTTGTTGATGTAGTCGACCCGTTGGGCCGACGACATATTTTTGAATTCCGGGTTGGCCGTGGCGGCCAAAGCGACGCCCTCACGAATCGTGGCCAGGCGCATCTTGTCCACCGCCCCGCCCATGTTGGCCACGAGAATCGTAATGTAAACGCCGATGGCGACGGTTACAACCAACGCCACCAGTTTCAGGACGGTATAACGCACAAGCTGCCGGATACTCTGTATCCGGGCTTTGCGTGCCGAGGCTTCAATGGATTCGACATCTACTTCGGCGTTGAAATCCAGGCCGCCGGTGATAACGTCTGTCGCCATGGTCTCACCTCCTCAAATTTCGCAAGAAGAACAGGGTTATCAGTAGGAGGAGGTGACTCGAAAGTCACCTCCTCTACTATTGTCTACATTCTAGCACATCCGATCGGCTGTGCTACCAATTAAGAGAGAACGTCAACTACGGGGCGGTCACGAACTCGTAGCTGGCCAGGCCGGGGATGGCCACCAGCTTGGAGACGACGACGACATCCAGGCGGTTCGCGCCTTCGGCCAGGCCGCCGGTGACATCCGCGCCCAGGACAACTCGCCAGACACCGTCTTCGACGCCCTCGGCCGTGCCCTCGGCAACCAGTGAACCGTCCGCGCCGAACACCAGGTAGTTAACTGCCTCCATGTCCGCGGCCGCGTAGGGGCCGTCGAAGACATCGATGAAGACATCGAAGGCAGCTTCTTGTCCGATGGTCACGCGCGCGGGTCCGTCAATCTCCGTAACCGGGAAGGCAGGAGCAGAGAAACCGGCGAAGCGGTTGGCAAAGTCCGGGTGGGCCGCGTAGTTGGACATCACGGCCTGACCTTCGACCGGGAAGACACCCGACAGGAAGTAGGAGCCGGTGCTGATGTAGTAGTGACCGTAGCGGCGAGCGAACTCAGCCAGGTTGGTGTAACGCGCGGTCGCATCCTCAGCAGTCACGTACTGACCCAGTGTCGGGGCGTAGGGGACGTAGGCCTCGGCCGTAGCGGAGATCAACTCACCCGCCATGACCTCGAGGGACGGACCGGCGACCAGGTTGATGCGCTCGATCTCGGCCGCCGTGGCCTTGTCGGGCGTGAAGGCGAAGCCACCGTTGGCATCACCACGCAGCATCAGGGCCATGTTGTGCCAGGCAGCGTCGCCATAGTCGTAGTTCGGCCACCAGCTAATGACGGCGTTCTCGGCATCCAGGCTACCCGCTTCGGTCCAGGTTTCGATAACCAGCGGATCGACGGAAGCGATGCGGACGCCGCGGAAGGCGGCCAGGAACTGCTCGCGATTCGGAACCAGCGACTCATCGTAGTTGGCGCTGGCGGGATCGCCCAGGTCGAAGGCGGTGATCATGCCCATGATGAAGTCAGCCACGCTGATGGGGCTGCCGTCATGCCAGGTCACGGTCGTGTACAGGTCGGCCGGGTAGTAGACGGTCGACTTGAGCAGAGCGGTCTGCGTCTCGGTGTAGACCTCGGCGGCAGTCAGGAAGACCTGGTTCGTGGCATCCCAGCCGGCCCACGCGTCATCGGGGACGGTGACTTCAGGCTCGAAGGCGAGCGTGACCCAGTCGGAGGACACAGCCATCGGGTACCCTTCACGGACGGTCAGTTCGGCCCGCTCGATGCGGTTCGGGAAGGCCAAGCCGGTGTTCGGGTTCGGGTAGAGACCCGCATCGCCAACGCCGCGGATGACCATCATGTCGAAGACCCAGTTGGAGCCGCCAATGGGGTTCCAGGGCTCGGTGAAGACGCTGGGCAGACCGATATTCATCGAGCCGCCAACCTTGTCTTCATAGCGAATCGTCTTGGCCCACATCTGGGCGCCGCTGACGCCACCGGCCAGGTCGGTCGTCACCGATACTTCATTGCGGAACGGCACGACGGTGGTACGGCTGGTGATCCAGTCGCGGGTCGCGTATTCGTTGGCCAGCGGGATCGCCGCGCGGAACAGCTCATTGCGCTGATCGAGCGATTCGAAGCTGCCGTTGTAGATGATCTGCGCAGCCTCGTCCAGTTCAGGAACCGGCGCGTAGAGCGCCCACAGCGGCCAAGGCAGCAGGCGGTTGGTGTAGTACTGCTCGAAGGAGGAGTTGGACTCGCGGTCGATGGCCGTCTGGCTCCAGGCACCGGTGTAGAGGTGCCACGAGCAAGCGGTCGGATCGCTTTCAATCCACAGCGGGCTAAGCTCGGCCGAACGGCGCTCGACGCGCTCGACCTGGAAGCCCAAATCCTCGAGCTGGGTAGCAACATAGCCACCGATCAGCAGACGGGTGTCTTCGTTGCGGATGAGGAAGACGATATTGATCGGCTTGCCGTCGAAGGACCAGACGCCGCCGTCCATCGTGGCGCCCATGCCTTCCATCTCGGTCGTGATGATCCCGCGAGCCTTCTCAAGGTCATAAGCCCACTTGGCTTCTTCCAGACGGATTTCCTTGGCGAAGCGGGCGCGGTCGGCGCTGGCTTCGGCAATCGTCGTGTACTTGGGAACGGCCAGACCCTGATACAGCTCCTGAGCGATGTAGTTGCGATCCATGGCGAAGTTCATCGCCTGGCGGATCGTCTGGTTCGCAAACGGGTTCAGCATCGTGGCATCCGCGCAGGTGCCGATGTTGAACAGCAACTCATCAAAGAGGCCGTACTGCGTGCGGGTCTCGATGTTCTCGGAAGCGACGGCCTGCAGGGCCGCTTCGCCGCCGATGTCGTCAGCATACATTTGCATGTCGCCGGCTTCCAGACGGGCCACGGCCGCGTTGGCGTCCGGTTCCTGAATGATGACGATGGTATCGAGCCAACCGCCCTTGCGGGTAGTCTCTTCTTCGTTCACAGCCTCGACCTCGACGACGCGGGTGACTTCGACCTCAACAGGGGCGCTGGTCACCTGGACCTCGACGACTTCGGGCTCTTGCTCGACAACTTCCGTCTCGGTAACGACGCGGGTGACCTCAACAACGGTCTGCCCGCCGGAGCAAGCCGTCAAAACGACTGCCCCAACCAATACAAACAAAGCTAAAAGCGTCCAAACTTTCTTCGACATGTTAGAATGTCCTCCTCTAACGATAGTCAGGTTCGCGTCCTGACCCGATCCAAATTTGTCGGGCCGGACAACATCGACGTCTCTGAGACCGGTAATCGGTGGGTCTCATCCTTAATCACAGCTACATCTCCAAAAATCTGCCTCTCTGCACCACCTCCTTTAAGGTATTCCGCCCAGGGTCCCTGCCTGGAAAAACAAAAACGCAGCCGATACGTCCGCGCACCAAGCGCGTCGTCAGCTGCGTTGTATTCCCGCGGAATGATTTTCAACAAATGTCGGGACAGACAGTCTCATTTGATTGATAGTGATCTCGACCTGATTGTAAAAGTATAATGCGCCACACGTTCCCTGTCAAATTAGTAACATTTCAGTGACGAAAGGTGGCCTATGGGGGCCGGTTTCAGCGGGATCGCGTCCTTGTCGAGCGCGGCCGTTCGGGCGACAAAACAAAACAGGCCACCGGAATGGTGGCCTGCTGCCGGGAAAACCCTGATTGGTGGAGATGGCGGGAATCGAACCCGCGTCCGAAAAATTCGACCTCCAGATGTCTACAAGCTTAGTCGACCTATTTGATTTGGCGGTCGGGCGCCCCGGTCAACTGGGTCAGCCGCCCGCTATCCGATTACCCCCGAAAGGGCGTCTCTAGCCGCGAATATCGGCGTCTGCGCGGAGCACGTCGGCATTGATGTCGCTCGTCAAGGCCCGACCGACGAATGGGCCCTGGCGAACGGGTTCCTTGTTTAGGGGAACATCCGGCTATCCCTTATGCCGCTTTATGCAGCCATGGGGAGAGCGCTGTATGCATTGGTGCGATTGGCACTTATGCGTTTGCTTCCAGTTTTACGAGATGTAAAGCGTGCTCGGCTTGCAATCCAGGGCCAGCCTTCCCCGTCGAAGCCAGTCATCCCCGAATGTAACCACAGTATAGCATCATCGGCCGCGGCCGTCTATTTGAAATAAATAAGATCAATTTATCAACAGCGTCATTGTCCGCCATACTAGGCCAGCGACGACCACACTTCCAGCTTGCCCTTCACGCGCCGGATGACCTCGTCGGTGAATTGATCGGTCTGTGCCGTGCCGGACAAGTCGGCCGTGCGGATGCCTTCGTAAACCGCCTCCAGCGTGGATTCGTAGATGGCCCGGCTGGCCGTTTTCAGTTCCTTTTCCTTCATGTAGCTCAACAATCCGGCCGCAGCCAGGATCATGGCCATTGGGTTGGCGACGTTCTTCCCCTGCAGGCTGGGAGCCGTGCCATGAGGCGCTTCGGCCATCACGCAGTCGATCACACCCTCCTGATTGAGCGAAATGACCATCGACTCTGACCCGGCGATCGAGCCGAACATCTGCAAGACCAAATCGGAGAGCAGGTCGCCGTCGCGATTGAGCGAAGGGATGACCAGCGACTCGCCCGATGTCGCCAACAACAGGGCAAAGGTCGCGTCGATAAGTTGAGGCTCATAGCGCACATCGGGATAGCGCGCCGCGGCCGCGTCCATCTCCTCCTTGAACATGCCCTCATAGACCGGGCTGACGGTGAACTTGGGACCGCCGAAGACTTTGGCGCCGTTACTCCGCGCATGCTGGAAGGCGAAATCGGACACCGCCCGACAAACCCAACGCGAAATCTTCTCCGTGCGATAAGCGATCTCGTCCAGGCTGCCGGCCTCGCCCTCGCGCCATTCGCGCGCGCCATAGGCATCATCGCGGGCCATGCGTACGATGCTGATGGGTGCGTAGAAACCGCCGACGGGTCGTACGCCGGGGATGCGCCGGCCGGTGCGCAAGATGATCTCGGCGTCCATCACATCCCGCAGGATGGCGTTGGGGCTGCCCACGTCGCCGCGTCCCTCCGGCGTGACCGTCGCCGCCTTCAACCCGACCCGGTATTCACGGATGGCCCGCCCGGCGTCATAGACGACCTGATTATCGGTCGCGCGGCGATTTTCCAGGCTCAGGTCAAAACGCAGAAATTCCAGCGGGTAGCGAATGACGTCCTCGCTCAACACGCGCAATGCTTCTTCCAACAGCTCCTGCCCCGTCTGGTCTCCGTCGAGTACGATAATCGTTCGGCTCATCTCGTCTCCTGTCAGTTGTGTTGATATTCGGATTCAGGGTCGCTCCCGCCTCACGACGTCATCCCGGCAAAGCAGGCTCATTCACCTCGCCACGGCGGCCGCGCAAGTAATTCAGATAGCGAGGGATCGCTTGCGTATAGAGTCGATACAGAATCGGCCTCACCGGATAATCCCACGCGCCGATGAATCGCACCACTTCACCGTTAAACCCGGCCTTGAAACGCCACACGCCCCACATGCGATCCCCCTCGTTGAATTCATCCGGAGCGCCCCAAAAGTCATAGACCTTGCACCCCTGGTCGCGCGCCCAACGGATGGCCTCCCATTGCAGCAGGTGATTGGGCATGCGCTCGCGATCCTCGTTGCTCGACGCGCCATACATGTAGGTGACCCGATCGCCGAAGCGCACGAGCACTACGGCAGCCACGGGGCGCCCCTCGACCTCGGCAACAAGCGGATGGGCCAGGCCGGCCTCATGGAGCGTCGCCCACCCATCCAGATAGTAGGCTGGCGGACGAGCGGTGAATCCATCGCGGGCGGCCGTCGCCTGATACATCTCGGCAATCGTCGGGAAATCGGCCGGCGTGCCCGGCCGGACGACAACGCCCTTGCGTTCGGCCAGCCGGATATTGTAGCGCGTCTTCTGTTTCATGGCCGCTAGCAACTGCTCCTCCGTGCCCTCCAGAGGCAGCTCAACCGTATTGCGAAACTGAATTTGTTCGTCGGAGGGAATCCAGCTGCGGCTGATGAGGTCGCGCATGACGGCCGCGCCCAATGGCGACACACGCGAATCCTCCAATCCCCAATTGCGAACTATCTCAGGGTCGATCTTGAGGAAGATAGCTCGCTCGCGATAGGCCAGCTTTTCCAGCAGCTTGAAAACATGGCGGCGCAAGGCCACATCATGGTAGTCGAAGGCCGGTCCCTTCGGTACATAGAGAATGCAGAACGGCAGCCGCGGGATTCGTCGTTTCAATACCAGGGCCGCGGCCAAAGGCTCCCGGCGATTGCCGGCAACCGCCAGCGTCATGGGCATGGCTTCCCAACCCCAGCGCGATTTGAACTGGCCCCAGGCCCAACTCTGCAGTGCGTGGGCGTTGGGCAGTTGCCCCAGCGCGGCCTGCCAGGCAGCGGGGGAGGTTTCAAGCTTGAAGGTCGTGGCGTTTTCGGCCGCAAGGGCCACGGATTCAGTGGTTGTCTTGTTCATCGGGATAAAAAGGTGCGGCCTGTAGCCGCGAATGGCCAATATTACCCCGATATACAACCCGGCGCATCCTGATAGAAATTGAGTCTGGCCATAGTTTTGTTACAATTCGCCACATTTTACTGATTCGTCATTCCGGAGGACCCAGCTATGAAAAAGGCACTGGCCCAAATTGAGGGATGGATCGGGCTAAGCCCTATCCTGCTCATATTCGCTCTGTTTATCCCCATCGCTATCATTCTCGAATTCACCCACGCCAACCCCATGCTGATCCTGCTGGCTTCGGCCGCGGCGATCATCCCTCTGGCGGGGATGATCGGCGAAGGCACCGAGGCGCTGGCCGAGAAGATTGGCGAGCGCGCCGGCGGCCTGCTGAACGCAACTCTGGGCAACGCAGCCGAGCTTATCATCGCCATTGTCGCCTTGCGCAAGGGGCTGATCGACCTGGTGCTGGCCTCCATCACCGGCTCGATCCTCGGCAATCTGCTGCTCATCATGGGTCTCTCCTTGCTGGTGGGCGGCCTGCGCCATGGGTTACAGAAATTCAACCGGGAGCACGCCGGCCTTGACGGCACCTTGCTCGTCCTGGCCGTTTTCACCATGGCCATCCCCTCCTTCTTCAATCAGGCCATCGAGCCGGACCACACGCGAGTCACGTTGCTCAGCGTGGGGGTGGCCATCGCTATCCTGGTGATGTACGGGCTGGTCATCCTCCACTCCTTTACCAGCAAAGCGCCATCCGGTGATCCGAACGTCCGTGAAGCCCATGCCCCCTCGGGCTGGAGCACCACCCATGCGCTCATCGTTCTGGTCATCGCCGTCGGATTCATCGCCCTGCTGTCGGAGTTCCTGGTAGGGGCGGTGGAACCGGTCACCGAATCATTGGGATTGAGCGAGTTCTTCCTGGGCATCATCCTGATCCCGCTGGTGGGCAACGCGGCCGAGCACTTCGTCGCGGTGCAGGTGGCCTCCAAGAACAAAATGGACCTGGCCTTGAGTATCGCCATCGGCTCCAGTCTCCAGATCGCCCTCTTTGTCGCGCCTCTCCTGGTCTTCATCAGCATCGCGCTGGGCCATCCGATGCCGCTGGAGTTCACTTCCTACGAGGTACTGGCGGTTACGGCGGCATCGCTCATCGCCGCGCTGGTGTCACTCGACGGCCGCAGCAACTGGCTGGAAGGAGCCATGCTGCTGATGCTCTACGTCATACTGGCGGTGGGCTTTTTCTTTCTGTAAATCCGAGGGCGGCCTGGCCGGTCGGCCCTTCGCCCGGCCGGCATTCCCTGTCTATCGGCCACGTCGCCATTGATAGAGGCGATGGAGCAAGCCGTTGTAGACGCGATCGGCCGCGCCGACCGTCCGCCTAACCTGCCCGCCGAAGCCGCGCTTGAAGCGATAGACCGGCCACAGACCGTCGGTACGATCGGTAAACCCGGCCTCCAGCGCCTCCTCATCATAGTCGGGGATGCCCCACATATCATAGGTGGTGCAGCCGCGCTCCCTGGCCCAGCGTATGCCCGCCCATTGCGCGGCATAGGCCGGCATGCGCTGGCGCTCCTCGTCACTCGACGCCCCGTACAGATAGGCGGCCGACTCGCCGGAGGTGAAGACCATCACGCCCGCCAGCGGCCGCCCCTCGTATTCGGCCAGCCACAACGCGGCGTTGTCGGGGGCGAATAACTCCAGCGCCGCGCGGTAATATTGGGGCTGATGGATGCCGAACCGGTCACGCTCGCCCGTGACCTGCATCAACCGGTTGAAAGCGGGTATGTCTGCCGCCGCCCCCTGTCGTACAGTAACGCCCTTCTTCTCCGCCAGCCGGATGTTGTAGCGGGTTTTTTGCTTCATCGCCGACAGAATCTCATCCTCCGACGGCCGCAGGTCGATGACGACGGTGCGCGGCGGCTGGATGGTATCCGGGGAGGCGACGCAGCCGTGCCCCCGATAGAGAGCCTCCCACTCTGCAACAGGCATCTCATCCTGCCAAATACGCGGCTCGAACTTAAGCAGTCCGGCGCCGCGTTCATAGGCGGCCTGGTCGATGTGGTTAAAGAGAACCTTAACCTGCTCGTCATCGCCCCAGTCCACCAACGGGCCATGAGGGATATAGCCGATCTTCACGACGCCCAAGGCCATCGAACGGAACAAAATCTGCGCTCCACCCACAAGACGGCCGTCGCGACGCATCCACACCCGACGAGATGTCCACCCAAAGCGACCCTTCAGGCGCGCCCACTGGGTGGTCTGCAGCAGACTGCCGCGCGGGTGGGCCGCCACGAAGGCGTCCCATTCGGCATCCGCCTCTGTATAGGGCTGCTCATCCAAATCAAACATCCTGGAAGCCATAGACCGGAGATTATACCCGCGTTCGTCATTCAGGGGCGATGTGTTAAAATGCAATCAGGTGTTCTTTCAATGACCTGCCTGGGGCGCTCAAACAAGCCGCAAGAGGCAGTGATTGGTATAAGGCCATCCCCACCCAGGTCATGCCGAAATTCACCACCGCCGGAGGATATCAATGAGCCAGCCAAGTGTGCTCTATGACCTGCAGCAGATCGACACCGAAATCAGAACCAGGAAGCAACGATTAGGAGAGGTACTTCGCCTCCAGAAGGAGCCGGCTACCCTGATAGCGGCACGGCAACACGCCGAGGAGATCGAAACCGACCTGCGAGAGCGGCGCGCCCGTCGCGAGAATCTGGCCCTGGAGATCGCCGGTCTGGCCGACAAGGCCAAACGTTCCGAGGAGCGTCTCTATTCCGGAGTGGTCAAGAACCCTAAAGAACTCGCCGACCTGCAACAGGAAGTTGAGGCGCTCGGCCGACGGCGGGCATCCCTGGAAGATGACGCTTTGCTGATGATGATGGAGATCGACGAGCGCAAGGCAGTGAAGGCTGTGGCCGACGCCGAGACGAACCGGCTGGCAAGTGAATTCGATTCCGCCTCGGTGGGCTACAGGAAAGAGCAAGGCGCTCTGGCCCTGCAACTGAACCAGCTATTGGACAAACGCCAACGGCAAGTGGCGCTCGTCCAGCCGGCGCTACTGAAAACTTATGATAACCTCGCCCGACAAAAGAACGGCATCGCCGTCGCCGGGCTGCGCAATAATAAATGCCAGGGCTGCCAGTTGACCTTGTCGGCCAGCACCATTCGAGCCGCCGGCGAAGGCAAGCTGGTCTATTGCGACAGTTGCGGCCGGATCCTCAGCCCCATCTGATAGCCGGAGAGCCGGCAAATTTTATCACTCCTCAACCATCGAGAAGGCATAAATAATGAAACTTCTGGTCACCGGCGGAGCCGGTTACATCGGCAGTCATACCGCGCTGGAATTATTGCGAGCCGGCCATGACGTCGTCGTCGTGGACAACCTGAGCAATAGCCATGAAGAGTCGCTGCGACGGGTGGAGGCGCTGGCGGGCAAGTCTCTAACCTTTCACCGAGTCGATCTGCTTGATAGCGAGCGACTCGCGGCCGTCTTTGAATCCGAAGCGATCGACGCCGTTATCCATTTTGCGGCCCTGAAGGCGGTCGGGGAATCCGTGGCCCAACCCTTGCGCTATTACCGGAACAACATCACCGGGATGCTCAACCTGCTGTCGGTCATGGATCGGCATGACGTGCGCAAATTCGTCTTCAGCTCATCGGCCACGGTCTACGGGGACCCACAAGAGATGCCCATCACGGAGAATGTCCCGATGGCGCCATTCAACCCCTATGGACGAACTAAAGCCATAGGGGAGGAGATCCTGCTCGATCTGTGCCGTTCGGATGAACGTTGGGCGGTCTCTATTTTGCGTTACTTCAACCCCATCGGCGCGGACCCCAGCGGAACCATAGGCGAAGACCCCAACGACATCCCCAATAATCTGGTGCCTTACATCACCCAGGTCGCCATCGGCCGCCTGCCCTACCTCTCCGTATTCGGCAACAGCTACCCCACCCCTGACGGCACCGGTGTGCGCGATTACATCCACGTCGTCGATCTGGCCCTCGGCCATCTCAGGGCGCTCAGCCTGCTGGGCAAGAAGACGGGGGCGTCCATCCACAATCTGGGGACAGGCCGGGGCTATAGCGTGCTGGAGGTCGTCGCGGCTTTCGAGCGCGTCATCGGCCGGGAAATCCCGTGGCGCGTGGTTGCGCCTCGCCCGGGCGATGCCGCGACATCCTACGCCGATCCGTCGCGAGCCGAGCGAGAGATGGGCTGGAAAGCCGAACGCGATCTGGATGATATGGCCGCCGATAGCTGGCGCTGGCAGTCACAAAACCCCAACGGCTACCGGAAGGCATAGGCGCGAGCGAACGAACGACCGTCAGCCATACTTGGGGCCGCGATAGGCCGCCACGATCTGGCCCATGATGGCCAGGGCGATCTCTTCGGGGCTATCCGCGCCGATATCGAGTCCGATCGGGGCGTGGAGGCGAGCCAACTCTTCCTCCGTGAAGCCAAGAGCAAGCAACCGCTCGTGGCGCTTGGCGGACGTTCTCCGACTGCCTAACGCGCCGACATAGAAGGCCTTGCTGTGCAAGGCCACGTGCAACGCGGGATCGTCGATCTTGGGATCGTGGCTCAAGGTCACCACGGCCGTCTCGCTATCCGGCGCGATTTCGGTAAGGGCTTTGTCGGGGAAAGCGCTGATCAATTCGTCGACTTCGGGGAATCGCGCCTCACTACCGAACGCCCGCCGCGGATCGATAATCATCGTCCGATAACCGACAATTCTGGCTATCTGAACCAGAGGGATGGCGATGTGCGCACCGCCGATGATGATCAACGTCGGTGACGGACGGATAACATCGATAAAAATCTCGATATCGTTCGATAGCTGATGGCGGGCGGGCTTTCGGGCAGCCTCGGCAAGCGGTATGATCGTCTCGTCCAGGTCGGGGGCGATGCTTCCGGACGGCCGCCCGGCGGCGTCGATGATCATCTTGCGCCCCAGCAGTGCCTCCGGGCCACGAACGACGGTCACAATAGCGCCGACCTCGCGCCTCTCAACCCACTCCCGCGCTCGCTGATAGGCAGCCACATCCAGACATTCAACAAAGACGTCGATCGTCCCGCCACAGGCCAAGCCTACTTCCCAGGCTGATTCATCGGCCACGCCGAAGTGGAGCAGCTGGGGCCGGCCGGTCATCAGGACCTCATCACCGGCGGCGATGACCGCGCCCTCAACACAACCGCCGCTGACCGAACCGCTAATGGTCGCGCCGCCGGCTGTATAGGCCATCTTGGCGCCGTTCTTCCGCGGGGCCGAACCCCAGGTATCGATAACCGTCGCCAGGACGATGCCGGATTGCCCATCAGCCAACCATTGATCCACGTCGCCAATCACTTCTTTCATAAGGTTGATTCTAGTGCATGAGTCGAGGTAGTCAACCACTCCACCCTGCTCCATCGCTCCGCTCAGCCACTACATCGTCGTTTGTGCCGGGTAAGGCGACGCGCCATAATCGCGTCTAGAAATCGCGCCGGCCGGAGCGCCCATCGAGTTTTCACCCGCAGCGGCTAGCGGTCCGGCGATATTCTCAATCGGTAAATCCGATGAGAGAGGAAGGGTTAATCATCCATGTCCAATCATAATCAACTTGAAGTTGCGACACTGGGCGGGGGCTGCTTCTGGTGCCTGGACGCCATCTATCGCGATGTGCAGGGCGTCGATCGGGTTGTGTCGGGCTATTCAGGCGGACACATCCCCAACCCGACCTATGAGCAGGTGTGCGGCAAACAAACCGGACACGCCGAGGTCGTCCAGGTCTGGTTCGATCCGTCCGTCATTTCCTATGAGGATATCCTCTACATCTTCTGGCGCATCCATGATCCGACGACGGCCGACCGGCAAGGCAACGACATCGGGCCGCAATATCGGTCGGTGATCTTCTATAACGACGAGGCCCAGCGCGCGACGGCCGAGAAGACCCGCGCCGAGGCCGAAGCTGCCCACGTTTGGCCCAACCCCATCGTGACCCAGATCGTACCCCTCGAGGCGTTCTATGAGGCTGAGGGCTATCATCAGGATTACTTCATCAATAATCCCTATCAACCCTATTGCGCCTACGTCATCGATCCGAAGGTCCGCAAGTTTCGCAAATCCTTCGCCGACCGATTGAA
This sequence comes from Promineifilum sp., assembly GCA_018058545.1. Lineage (GTDB taxonomy): Bacteria > Chloroflexota > Anaerolineae > Promineifilales > Promineifilaceae > Promineifilum. Next base: position 21,154 of record JAGOZU010000042.1, read on the forward strand.
ACAGGCGGCTTGATAGCCGCCCTTTTCATCAATACATTGTTGCACCAACAGATACGGGTCTGTGACCGACTCTCGCTTCGGTCACAGGCCCTCCCCGCCACTACTCCTCTTTGTCCCGCTCCCGCAAGTGCGGGAAGAGCAATACATCACGCAGGGTGCGGCCGTCGGTGAAGAGCATGGTCAACCGATCGATGCCCATGCCGAAGCCGCCATTGGGCGGCATGCCGTAGCGCATGGCCCGCAGGTAATCCTCATCGATGGGATTGCGCTCCTCGTCGTCCTGGCCGAACAGATCCTGCAGCGCCTCAAAGCGCTTCCGCTGCTCGATCGGGTCGTTCAACTCCGTAAAGGCGTTGCCCAGCTCCATTCCGCCAATGAAGAACTCGAAACGCTCGACGTGCAGCGGATCCCCAGGCACGCCCTTGGCCAGCGGCGAAATGTCGCGGGGGTATTGGGTAATGAAGGTCGGCTGGATGAGATGCGGCTCGACGAAATCGCCCAGGAGGCCGTCGATCAGCTTGCCCCACGGCGCGTCGGGCGGCGCTTCTCCGCCGATACCCTTGATCGCCGCCGCCAATGCACGGCTATCGGGATAATCCATATAATCGATCTCGGCGAACTGCTTAATCGCCTCACGCATTGTCATTCGGGTCCACGGCGGAGCCAGACGGATGGCCTGATCCTTAAAAACGATATCAGTGGTTCCCAGCACCGCCTCGGCCGCGTAGGCGACCATCCGCTCGGTAAAGTCCATGACATCGTGATAGTCCCAATAGGCGGCGTAGAACTCCAACTGGGTGAATTCAGGATTGTGCTTGAAACTGACGCCCTCGTTGCGAAAGTCGCGGCCGATCTCGTAGACACGCTCATAGCCGCCAACCAGCAATCGCTTGAGGTACAACTCAAACGAGATACGCAAATAGAGCTGTTGCTTGAGTTGATTGTGATGGGTTGTGAACGGCCGGGCGGCCGCGCCGCCGTAGAGGGGTTGCAGAATCGGGGTTTCGGCCTCCAGAAAATCATTGTCGTCCATAAAACGACGCAAAGCTCTGACGAGCCGCGCTCGAGTGCGGAACACGTCACGCACTTCGGGATTGACGGCCAGATCGGCGTACCGTTGGCGATAACGCTCCTCGACGTCGGCGAAGGCACCGTAGCGAACGACCTGGCCATCCACTTCCTGCTCCTTGGCCACAGGCAAGGGGCTGATCGACTTGCTCAACATGACCCACTCGCGAACGTGGAGGCTGACCTCACCCGCTCGTGTGCGGAACATCTCGCCCCCGGCCTGGATGAAATCGCCCAGATCGACCAGCTTCCTGAATATGGTATGGGACTCCTCGCCCACATCTTCGCGCCGCAGGAATAACTGCAGACGGCCGTGCTCATCAGCGATATGCACAAAGACGGACTTGCCCATATCGCGCATGCTCATCACGCGGCCGCAAACGGTCACGCGCGTGGAGTCGCCCTCGGCCGCGCTCTCAAAGGCCTCGATAGCTTCGGCCGTGGTGTGGGTTCGCTCGACTCGCAATGGATAAGGGTCGATCCCCTCAGCCTGCAGTCGGGCGAGCTTTTCCAGACGCTGTTCTTCTAATGGGTTTGGCTGCCAGCTCATCACATTCTCCGAAAAAAAAGCCCGTGCCGCGCAATCAATCGCGCTCACGGGCAAAGTTTTACCTTAATGGGCGGATGCGGACTATTCTACCCGAACCACCTTAAATTCGGTGATGCCTCGTGGAGCATTGATGCGCACGACCTCACCAACCTTTACGCCGACCAATACCCGGCCGAGCGGGCTTTCATTGGAAATGCGCCCCGCCACAGGATCCGCCTCCAGAGGGCCGACCAGTTGGTAGCGCTCTTCCTCGTCGTGGCCGACCTCGATGACGGTCACCCAGTCACCCAGTTTGACCCGGTCATGGGGAGCCATATCCTCATCGATCAGCTGATAGTTATTGAGGATTTCGTCAAGCTCCTGAATGCGGCCCTCGAGAAATGCCTGGGCATTGCGCGCGGCTTCGAGCTCAGCGTTGTCCACAAAATCGTCGTCCTGGCCATCTTCGAAGGCTCGATGCAGCCGGTCGGCTACTTCCTCACGGCCGACCGTGCGAAGATGCTCCAGTTCTTTGGTTAAACGCTCCAGACCTTCCCCGGTCAGGAGTGTGGGTTTTTTCGTCAGCATAGTTCCCGTCCCTGCAATGGAAAAACCGCTGGCACCAGCGGCAGATTAAAACACCCTCGTGTTTAATGCCCTAGTATACCCTGTAAAAAAAAGTTGTAAAGCCTTAGGCCGGCGTTTTCTGCAACGCCTCACTAATTGGGGGCATCGTTGCTCCCGCCCCGTCATCACGCTTAATCGCTTTGCCCTCCGAACGCCCCAACGACAACGGCCCGCCGACCGGCAAGTAGTCGTAGCCGGCATCGACCAGCATATCGAAGTCGGGCAACATGCGACGGCCGTCCATGACCAGATACGGCGGTTCGACCGTGGTTTTGATCGTTCGCGCCAGACCGCGGAACTCCTCCCAGTCGGTGGAGATATACAGCGCGTCACTCCCCTCGATAGCTTCAACGGCCGTCTCGTGATAGGTAATGCGTTCGAACAGTTGATTCCTCTCGGGATTAAACCAACTCCGACGAGCCTCATCCATGGCCAATGGATCGTAGGCCCGTATCTCGCGCACGCCACGCGACAGCAGCGACTCGACAACGCGCAAGGCGGCCGAATCGCGCATGTCATTGGTGCGCTTCTTGAACGACAGCCCCAACAAGGCGATGGACTTCTGATTAAAGTTAAATAGAGCCTCGTGGATAGCGCGATCGATCACATAGGTCTTTTGATACTCGTTGATATTGTAGACCGCTTCCAGCAGGTCAGTGGAGCGCCCGGCGTGGCTCAACTGGTAGATCAACGATTGGATGTCCTTGCCGAAGCAACTGCCACCCGCCCCGTTGCTCACATAAGACCCCCACGTGCTGATGCGCGCGTCGGCCGTGACGCCGACCTTCAGGTCTTCCATGCGGATATTGGGCATGGCCTCGGCCAGTCGCGCGCCGACGCCATTCCAGAAGGAGATGTAGGTCAGCAATAGCGTGTTGCTGATATATTTAATCGCCTCGGCCGTCTCCGGCGTGGTTTCCAGATAGCGAATCCGCACGTGATTAACGAACTGCGAATAGAGGCGGCGAAGGATTTGGAAATCATCCTGGGTGTCCGCGCCGATGACGATGCGGTCGGGTCGGCGAGAGCCCTCGACCGCGTTCCCCTGGGCCAGAAACTCGGGGTTGGAAGCCACGCCGAAATTCTCCACGCCGTGATCCTTCATCACCGTCTCCAGCAGGCGCGCGGTGCCGATGGGCACGGTGCTCTTGTTCACCAGGACGACGCGCTGCTTGTTTCGTCGCCTGGCTAACAACCCACCCAGATGGTTGATCGCGTCAAGGTAGAATGAGATATCGGTCGAACCGTCACGGTTGGGCGGCGTGTTGATGCAGAGGAAAAACACATCGGTGTCCTCCACGATAGCGGTAATATCGGTCGTGAAGAACAGATAGCGACCAAGGTTTTCGGCCACAATTTCGGCCAGGCCAGGCTCATTGACATAACGTTCAATTTCACTCGCTTTGCCGCTCTGGTAGGCGGCGATGCGGGATGCGTCAATATCGTAGGCGTAGACCTCATGTCCGTATTCGGAAAGCACGGCCGCATGGGGCAAGCCCACATACCCGGTGCCAATCACAATGATTTTCATTTAACAAACTCCTCGCGTTCGATCGCCTCGCGATTTCCTCTATACCAGTTTTAAGTGTGTTCCGGATCTTCAGAGGCTGATGGTAGTAATTGTGCCATAAATTGTTCATCAAAATGAAAGGCATTGGGCGACGGCGAGTTGCTCTCCGGGTCACCATCCGGCCTTTCTTCGTCAATTCTAATGATTATTATGTCATTTCCAAGAGCGCATCTCCGGCTTTCCGGCGCCGATTACTGTGCGATTGGGTTACGTTCCACAAGACGCCCATCCTCAATGTCGGCCAAAGCCAGACGGGCCACGCGCCGACCGATCTCCACCGCAAAGTTCGTGCCTCGATCCCAGGGGTAAACCTGGCTCATGCCGGCGTAATACAAGCCTGCCATCGGCGTTCGTAAATCGGGCACCGCCTCTGAGTGGTTGAGCTTGGGCACCGGTTGGGCATAGCGTTCCCGGAACAGCCAAGTTTTGCGCACCCACTCCGGCCGGAAATCCGGATTGATCTGATGGAGCACGCCGGTGAACAGCGCTTCCAGTTCATCCTGTCCCATGGAAAAATAGGGATGATCGGGCGTAACGTAATCACCGCAATAGATGATGTGCTCACCGCCATAGTGCGATTTGTCGATGTAGTTGGTATGTTCCACCAGAGCCAGAAAAGGAACGCCGCCGGCCTTGTCGGGCGATGTAGCGGGTATATTGAGCCAGTATGTTCCGCTCCCGGCCATGAGCGAATGATTCAGCGCCAGCGTCATGACAACCGCGCCCATGCTCTTCAGATTCAGTAACTGGCCCAGGTAATCTCCGGCGAGGTCGGGCGCCAGGCGCGCCAGCAATCCCGGCGAAGTCGTGACGATGCCGGCATCGTACCGTTCAGTTGTACCTTCGGCACGCACCTCAATCCCGCCGGCCACCGGACGCAGGGCCTCGACCGGGCTATTGAGACGAACCTGCCCGCCCAATTCACGAACGACTTCCGTCAGCCGGTCGATGAAAGCCTGAAAGCCGCCCTCAAAATACCCCAGGCGCGGGCTGCGCACGTGGAGTCGCGCCCACATCCAGGCCATGTTGACCTCTTTATAATAGGGGCCGAACTTGCCGATGAGCAACGGTTGCCAGATCATCTCATAGACCTTGTCCCCATAATAGCGGCGTAACCAGGAATCAGCCGTGTGTCGCTCCAGCTCCCGCCAGGGTTTGGTAAACCGTAAATAGGCGCTGACCGTGCCGAATCGGGCCACGTCCAGCAGGTTAAAACCGGGGAAGGTGATCCATCTCATCGGCGAGTCGAAGGGGACGATCTTGCCGTCATAGATGACCGAGGTGATCGGACGGGGAAAGAACAACTTGTCGCGCATGCCGATCGCTTCAACCAGGCCGATAATCTCGCTGTCCGATGTGAACAGATGGTGATAGAACTTCTCCAGCGGCCACTCCCAGCGCTCGTCCCTGAAGCCCGTGGCCAGTCCGCCTGTTTGGCTATCGCTCTCCAGTAGGGTGACTTCGTGACCCGCGCCGAGCAGATCATAGGCAGCCGATAACCCGGTAATTCCCGCCCCAACAATCGCAAATCTCATAAACTCACCTCACCTTCCGCCGGATCCGCCGCTTTTTGATCATCCTCACCTTGCCCGGCTTCTACCGCGCGGCCGATATCCGACCAGTTCAGTTCGGCGCGAATCATGTAATAAATCCCCAACAAAGTGACCGGCAACCAGAGCGCGGCATGGAGGGTCAGCGTATAAGCGGTGGCGACGGCCGGATCGACTCCATAGAGCGACAGAACAGCGATGCCCGGGCCGTCGAACGTGCCGATATAACCCGGCGCAGACGGCAATGTCGTCGCCAGATTGACGATGCCGTTCATCAACATGAGGGCGAAGAATGACACCGAGAAGTCGAAGGCGTGCATGACGAACCAGTATTTGACCGTTTCCAGCAACCAGATGACGACCGAGGTCATGAAGATCATCACCAACCCGCGGCCGCTTCGCAGGGCTGTCAGGCCGGAGATGAAGCGGGCGGCAAACTCCTTGATCGGGCTGCGAAATTTCTCCGGCAACAAGCGGTCGGCAAACCATTCGGTTAACTGCATAAACCGTTGCGGCACGGCAGCCACGACAAAAAACACAAGCAACGCTCCGAGGAACACCGCGCTACCGGCGACGACAACCAGACGAATACCCTCGCTGGGCAGAGGCGCAAACGGTAAAGCGATGAAGACAAACAATAACATCACCAGACCATCGAATACCCGCTCGACGACGATAGTCGCCAGGCTGCTGCTCATCGAAACGCCTTCTTCCCGGCGCAGGACAAACGCGCGCAACAGTTCGCCCGCCCGAAACGGGTAGACGTTGTTGCCCATATAGCCGATGACGACAATGGGAAACAGGCGACGCAGGGGTATCCGCTTCATCGGCCGCAAGAGGTAGTCCCATCGCCAGGTACGTGCCCAGACGGCCAGAAAGTAGACGGCGATGCTGGGGATGAGCCAGCCATAATCGGCCGTGCGCAGACTGGCCCATACGTCAGGCAGATGCAGTCCACGCAAGGCCAGCCAAATAAAAACGGCGCTGATTAGCACGCCGATCAGTAAGCGCAGATTCTTCGATTTCAAACGGAATGTCCTAAGCCAGGTACAGGTTCATATGCACGGCAGACGGCCGCGAAACGGGATTATACCACGGATATGCTGGTCGCGACCGGCACGGGAGTGACTAATTGGGTAGGCATACGAAGTCAATGACCGACTTCTTATCAAAGGGACGTGCTCGATTGTGAAGTTGTCTGCGGTTCCAGGCATGGGCGAAGGCCTTGAGATGGCGATTAAGCCAA
>JAGOZU010000043.1 GCA_018058545.1 Promineifilum sp.
ATGAAATACTCATCCGCGCGGGCCAGCAGTTCGATCTCATGGGCGATGTCGAACCATTGGCTGGTGCCGCTGCTTTCGGCCAGTTTCTTGGTCAGCGGCCGCAGGATGCCGGCGCGGGGGTCTTCGACCTTGTAGATTCGGTGGCCGATGCCCATGATGCGCTTGCCCGATTCGCGCGCTTCCCTGAACCAAGCGGCCACGTCGCCGCGACCGGCGGCGGCGATGAATTGCTCCATCGCGCGCTGGGTCGCGCCACCGTGGGCCGGGCCTTTCAGCGTTCCGATGGCGCTGGTGATGGCCGAATAGAAGTCCGTGCCGGTGCTGGTGGTGACTCGTGCGGCGAAGGTCGAGGCGTTGAAGCCGTGGTCGGCCAGCATCACCAGATAGGAATCGAGCGCGCGAACCGCGTGGGGGTCCGGCTCCTTGCCGTCGAGCATGTAGAGGAAGTTGGCCGCTTGCGACAGGTCCGAGCGCGGGGCGATCGGTTCGTTGCCGTTGCGGATGCGCTCCCAGGCGGCGACGATGGTCGGCATGATGGACGTCAGGTAAAGCGCCTTGTCGCGCGCGCCATCGGGGGTGATGTTGTCGGCGTCGGGATCGATGATGCCCAGGGCGCTGACGGCCGTGCGCAACACCGACATGGGATGGCTGTGCGTCGGGAACTCCCGCATGATATCCAGCAGGCGGGATGGCAGCGCTCGCTTCGAATCCATGGCCGCCTTGAAGGTGGCCAACTCGCGCTCATTGGGCAGCGCGTCGTTCCAGAGCAAGTAAACGACTTCTTCAAACGTCGCATTGGGGCCGAGGTCGCGGATATCATAACCCCGATAGATAAGAATCCCTTTGGTTCCATCAACGTAACTTGATGAGGTGGCCATTTGTTCTTCTTTCTTGGTCTCTGACATATTAACTACTCCTGTAGGATAAGTGAACGAACCTTATTGCGGCGCGGCCGTCCTCAGCCGTTCGCCATATTGGGCTTCATAATACTTGCGGAACTCGCCGCTCTTGATCTTGCGCCACCACCATTCGTTGTCGCGATACCATTTGGCCGTCAGGATGATGGCTTCCTCCGGCGTGTGGCTGGGTTCCCAGCCCAGGGCGGTAATTTTGGCGATGTCGAGGCTGTAGCGGCGATCGTGGCCGGGCCGGTCGGTCACGTGGCGGATGAGGTCGCGCGGCCGATCGAGCGTGTCGAGCAGAATCTCAACCATGGCCATGTTTTCTACCTCGACGCCCGTGCCGATGTTGTAGATTTCGCCAATGGCGCCGCGATGCAGCACCAGATCGACGGCCTCGCAATGGTCCGTGACGTACTGGTATTCGCGCATCTGGCGGCCGTCGCCATAGACCGGAAGCTGCTGGCGGTCGATGGCGTTGGTGGCGAAGAGGGGAACCACTTTCTCGGGGTATTGATAGGGGCCGATGTTGTTCGAGCCGCGGGTGATGGTCACCGGCAGGCCATGGGTGATGAAATAGGCATTGACCATCAGGTCGGCGGCGGCCTTGCTGGCGGCGTAGGGGCTACGCGGGTCGACCTTGTCCGTCTCCACGCTCGATTTCCCGGCCGGGATGTGACCGTAGACCTCGTCGGTGGAGATTTGATGGTAGCGCTCCAGGGCAAGGTCGCGGGCGACCTCCAGCAGCACGTAGGTCCCATAGACGCTGGTTTGAACGAAGGCGCCGGGATCCATGATCGACCGGTCGACGTGGCTCTCGGCGGCGAAGTTGACGATGGTGTCGATTTGATTGGCGCGGACGGCCGCCTCTACTTCGGGGCGATCGCAAATATCGCCCTGAATGAAGACGAAACGGGGATCGTCGATGATGGCAATGAGATTGTCGAGATTGCCCGCGTAGGTCAGCTTGTCGTAGACCACGATATTGTACTCATCGTGGTGGGTCAGCATGTAGTGGGCAAAATTCGAGCCGATGAAGCCCGCTCCACCGGTGACCAGTATATTCTTCAACCATACCTCCCAATCATCACAACTTGTTGTCGTTTTTTCCGCGCGGAACGGGCAAATCGGTGAATTTCATTTTGCTTTACTTTGAAAGGCCCATTCCCGAAGACGATTCCAGGCGCTCCGCTCCAACCTGGAATAGCACAGATTGTAGCCGATGCGGCCCGTTTGGTAAATATTAATCCGGTTGGGAGCCGGATTTCCGTTCAGCTCCACATCTCCTGGCAGTTATGGCTCCCCAAGCCAGTCGGCGATCAGCCGGTTGGCGATGCTGGGCGGCGGTGGAATGGGCGGCAAGGCGTCCGGCGGGAACCAGTCCGCGGCGGCCAGTTCACCCGAATCGATGGCCAACTCCCCTGCGTCATAGTCGGCCGTGAAAGCGATCATCAGGGAGTGGGGGAACGGCCAGGGCTGGCTGCCGAAGTAACGAATGTTGCGGACGGTGATGCCGACCTCCTCCTGAATCTCCCGCTCCACGCACTCCTCCAGCGTCTCGCCCGGCTCGACGAACCCGGCCAGGACGCTGAACATCGCCGTCGGGAAGCGGTTGGCCCGCGCCAGCAGGATCTCCGAGCCGTTGGTCGTCGGCCGCGTCACACGCACGATGACGGCCGGAGCCAGGCGCGGATAACTGGTCAGACCACATTGCGGGCAGACCTTGGCCCGGTCGTTCTCGTGGTCGACCGTGGCCTGACCGCAGCGGCCGCAATAGCGGTTGGTGCTGTTCCACTCGACGATCTGGATGGCGCGCCCCGCCAGCCAGAACATCTTCTCGTCCAGCAGTGAATAGAGCGGCCGGAGCGACTCCAGCGCGTAGCCCGCGGGCGGTGCGGCGTCCTCGGCGATCTCGCCGCAGTAGCAGTGGATTGGCGGGCTGTCGCCGTTCCAGTATCCCAGATAGCGCTCGTTCAGGAGGGGCAATCCCAGGCTGTCGGGCGACGAGAGGCGAGGCAGGCGCGCACCGCCACCGTTCGTCTCGACCAACAGGCGATGGCCGCGAAACAGGAACCACAAGGCCGGCTGGCCGGTATCCTCAGGGGGATGCACAGAGGTGACAAACGATGGCGGCATACCGGCGACCTAGGGGTATCCGTTGCCGGGGGTGGCGCTTGGTGGCAGGGTGGGAACTCCCCCTGGGTAACCCGATCCCGGTGGGGTGCTGGTAGGCAGGCCGGGAGACGGGGTGCCGCCTGTGCCGGGCGGGGACGTGGCTGTGCCGGGGGCGCTGTCGGTCGGGCCGGGAGTAGCCAACGGATCGGGCGTTCCCGGCAGCCCCGGTGTCGCCAATGGAGTCACCGGCAAGGCCGCGGTCGGCATTCCCGTAGTCGGCGGTGTGTCGAAGGGCGGTAGCGTGCCCGGCAGGGGCTGGTTGGGATCAAGGGTAATCGTGGGGCTGACTATATCGCCGCCCTCCAGCGTGGGGCTGATTTCGACCTCGCCGAGCGTATCACCGCCCGACCCCGAGGCCGGGAACTCCAGCGTGCCGACGACGACGGTCAGGGCCGGATCGACCGAGCCTTGCAGCGGGTTCGGCTCCAGGATGCGGTCGACTTCCAGATACCACACAACCCCGCCGGGCGGCTCCTTGCCGCAGCCCATCGGCCCGCGATAGACGCGCCAGGTGCCGACGACGGTCATCTCGATCCCTTCCTCGACCAGCCTCAGCAGGTTCTCGAAACCGACGGCGTTGAGCTGCAGATCGTCGGCCACGAGGCTCCAGCGAATGGCCGGCCCGGAATGATCGAGACATTCCGGCGCGGGCATGCGTGTGTAGGTGCCCGATACCTGCAGGCGCTGGTTCTGGAAGGCGGCGGGATCGCCGTTGAGTTCGGCGAAGCTGACCTCATGGGCCTGATAATCGGCCGTCCCCGGCGGGAGGGTGAACGTCGGCAGGATGGGGTAAAGCGGCCGGTTGTTGCCGCCGGAGAGCGAAAAGGCGAACAACCCCAATCCCACGGCCACCAGCGCGATGACCGCGATGAGGATGAGCGGCAGGCGACCGGCGGCCGCGCGCAACCGATCCATTGGTTGGGCCGGCATCGGTTGGCCGTTTTCCATTTCGCTGTCGTGGATTGGACTACTCATCTGACCTTAAGGAATGATGGCCGTTTGGCCCCTCGCCGGTACGTGATCCACCATTCGAGCATCAATATCGCCAGCCCGGCCAACAAGAGCCAGGGCCAAATTTCTCGCCGGTTCAAAAAACCGTCCCCGCCGGATCGTATCTCTTCCTGACCGAGCGTGATCGTGTCGGCCGGGCGAATGCGCGATTCCTCAGGGTTGAAAAAGTTAATCGCAAACTGTTCCGACCGGATGTCGTCCGGCCCGCGACGGTAACTCACCGTGTACAGGCCGGTCTGCCCGGTGTCGCTGAACAAAATCGGGCCGCTCGCGTCCGGGTTAGCCATCTCCGTGACCGTGCCGTCGGGCAAAGTGACGGTGATGGACTCGGCGCGCGCGCTCGGCAGCAGGCTGACGACCGTCCCGGGTTGCGGGTTTTCCCCAATCGTCACCATCCGCCCCGGATTCAACCAATCGGTGATGTTAGCCATTATAACCGGAAATGCAATTTGCAGCGGCAGGTCGGAGCGATGCAGGTCGAAGGTCAGGACGGCCACGCGCCGCCCGTCGATCTCCCCGGCCAGCAGCAGCGGCCCGCCCTCGGCGGCGACCACAACCTCCAGCCCGTTCGGCTCGACGGCTTGGGCCTCGGCGATGTTGATGCCGCGCCAGTCCACGTCGGTCAGCAGGGGGCTGCTGGCCAGGTAGGTGACGGCCGTCGCGGTGAAGGTGCGGGTCACCTGAATGGCGGGGGCGGGGTCGCCCTCGCCGCCGGGTTGCGGGTTGACGACCAGGATGCTGCCCTCCGGCAACGTCGCGGGGACGGGCACGCCGTCGAACAGGGTGAGGTCGAACGTTTCGCCGGACTCGGCCGCCTGCTCGAAGTCGCTCCCCGGCATCCGCACGAGTTCATAACCGGGCATGACGGCGAAAAATCGCTCCAGGAACAGGTTTTCCTCGCCCACCAGCAGCACTCGCCGGATGGCTTGCCCGCCGCTGGCCGACCAGGCCCGGTTATCGACATTCAGGTAATCGGCCGTGCCCATCGCCGGTTCCAGACGGGCCTCAATCACATCGGCCGTGGCCGGAATCGCCCACGTCAGGTGGCTGTCCTGATTCCCGTCAACAGTCACGCGCCGCGAGTCGAACAGCGCCCCGTCGATGTAGAGGCTCAGCAATGCCTGCCCGGCCGCCTGTCCCTTGTTGGCCACGGTGACCAGCAGGTCCAGCGCCGCCTCGCCCGGCCGGGCCGCCAACGCCGACAGGGCCAGGTTCTCGTCGCTGCGACCGACGGGGATGAATTCGACCTCGCCCGGCAGCGACGGCAACGCCTCCGGCAGGCCGCCATCGGAGACGATGACCATGCGCGGCTCGGCCAGCCCTTGCGACGAGGCCGCCGCCAGACTGAATGCCGCCGCCCAGTCGGCTGAGTTGTTTTCGGCCGCGGCCCCGTCCAGAGCCTGCCGCAGCAGCTTCCGGTCACTGGTCATGGCCGCCAGGACGACCGGTGCGCGCCCGGCGGCGATGAGGGTCATCCGGTCGCTGCCGCTCATGCCGTCGATCAGCCGCTCGACCTCGGCTCGGGCGACGTCGAAGCGAGTCGCGCCGTTCTCGCCGTCGTTGGCCTGCATCGAGGCCGAGCTGTCCAGCAGGACGATCAGGTCGCCCTCGACCCCCGCGGCCGATTGCCAATAGGGCCGTGCCAGGGCCAGCACCAGCGCGGCTAAAATGAGCAGTTGCAGCAGGAGCAGCAGATTGCGCCGCAGCCGCTGCCAGGGGGCGTTGGCCGTGCGGTCACGCACCAGCTCGCGCCACAGCAAGGTGGTGCTGATGACCTGCTCGCGTCGCCGCAGCCGCAACATGTACAGCAGGATGATAGGGATGGCCAACAGGCCCAGGGCCAGCGCGGCCGGAGCGAGCAACGACATCCCTAGCGCACCACTCCTTGCCGCCGCAACCCTTGCGCGATGAGCAGTTCCCAGGGCGTATCGGTAGCGACCAGCGAGTAATGGATGCCGCGGCCGCCGCAAAACGTCTCGATCTGCTCGCGCCATTGCGCCAGCTGCGTCGCGTACTCGTCCAGCGTGAGCGGATCGAGCGTGACCTCGGCCGCCTCGCCCGTCTCGACGTCGAGCAAGCGCAAATCGCCGCTCAGGTCGGGTGACAGCTCGCCGGGAGACAGGACATGGAGCAGCACGATCTCGTAGCCGCGCGACAGGAGCGCATCCAGCCCCTGCCGGACGTCGCCCGGCGAGAGCAGGTCGCTGATCAGAAACAACAACCCCGGCCGTCGGGCGCGCAGGGCATAGTCACGCAGGGACAGGTCGAGGGTTGTGCGCCGCTCGCCGCCGGGCGTCTCGTTCGTCAGGAGCCGGAAGTTGACCTCGAGGAAGCTGATCAGCGGCCAGCCGTTCGGCCGCCCGCGAAAAGGCCCCCAGTTGCGACGGCCGCCGCTGTCGAACAGGGCCACCGAGACGAGGTCGCCGGACAGCAGGCCGATGTAGCCCAGCGCCCCGGCGAGTTGCATGGCCAGGCGCAACTTGTGGTCGGGCGCATCGTGGCCGTCCTCAGCGGGCGGCCAGTTCATGCTGTCGCTGCTGTCCACCAGAATATGGACGGCCAGGTCTTCCTCCTCCTGGGTCAGCTTGATAAATGGCCGTTCCAGCCGGGCGAAGACGTTCCAGTCGAGCCGCCGCAGGTCATCCCCTTGCGTGTAGTTGCGATAGTCGGCGAATTCGATGGAGGTGCCGCGCTTGCGACTGCGCCGGTTGCCTTTCATGACCCCGGCGCGCACCGAATCGGCCGAGAGCGTCAGTTGCTCCAGTTTGCGCAGGGCGGCGTCGTCGAACAGGCGCATGGGCGGTGGTTAGGCTCCGGCCGGGTCGCGCGGGACGGCCCGCACCAGATCGGCGATGATGTCGTCGGGGCTGATGCCCTCGGCCTGGCCCTCGAAGTTGAGCAGCAGGCGATGGCGCAGCGCGGCCGGGGCGATGGCGGCGATGTCGTCGAAACTGACGTTATAGCGGCCGTCGAACAACGCCAGCGCCTTGGCCCCCAGCAGCAACGCCTGCCCCCCGCGCGGCCCGGCTCCATAGCGTACATAGTCGTTCACCGGGCGACTGGGACCGGCGCCGGGATGGGTGGCGACGATCAGCCGGGCGACGTACTCATTAACGGTGGAGGGGGCCGGGATCCGGCGGGCCAGGGCTTGCATGGCCAGCAGGTCGGCGCCACCGGCCACGGAATCCGGCGCGGCCATGTCCCCGGCGGTGGTGCGGTTGAGTATCTCGGCCAGGTCCTCGGCCGAAGGGAAGGGGACGTTGACCTTGAACAAAAACCGGTCGAGTTGCGCCTCGGGCAGGGGGTAGGTGCCCTCTTGCTCGATGGGATTCTGCGTGGCCAGCACGAAGAATGGCGCGGGCAGGGGATAGGTGGTGTTGGCGACGGTGACGGTATGCTCCTGCATCGCCTCCAGCAAGGCCGATTGCGTCTTGGGGGTAGCCCGGTTGATCTCGTCGGCCAGCACCAGATTGGCGAAGACCGGCCCCTTCTGGAAGCGGAAGCCGCGGCGACCGTCGTCGCGCTCCTCCATGATCTCCGTGCCGGTGATGTCGGCCGGCATCAGGTCGGGCGTGAACTGGATGCGGCCGAATTCGAGGTGCAACGCCCGGCCCAGCGAGCGAATCAGCATCGTCTTGCCCAGCCCGGGCACGCCCTCCAGCAGCACGTGTCCGCCGCTGATCAGGCCGATCAGGGCGTGGCGGACGACCTCGCCCTGGCCGACGATGACCTTGCTCACCTCGGCTTCGATGGCCGCGGCCTTCCCCCGGAATGTGTCCGGGCTGATCGTTTCTACCGGTTGTTTCATCTGCATGTCCCCATATGATTTGGCCCATTATACAGCCGATTAGGCTGATACGATCCTTCACTCATCCCCGTCTTTTGCGGCCAGGTAGTCGGTGTAGCCGCCAAGCGTGTCGGTCAATACCCCGTCGCGCAATTCGACGATGCGATCCACCACCTTGTCCAGAAAATACCGATCATGAGAGATAACCAGCACCGTGCCGTTGAATTCGTTCAGGGTATCCTCCAGCACTTCGATGGCCGGGATATCGAGATTGTTGGTCGGCTCGTCCAGCAACAGCAGATTCGGCCGTTGCAGCACGAGCCGCGCCAATTGCAACCGGCTCCGCTCCCCGCCGCTCAGTTTGCCGATGGGTTGCTGCACCTGATCGTAGCTGAACAGGAAGCGCAGCAGGAAGGCCACCGCCGCCTCGCGCGTCAGTGGGGCGGCCTGCCGGATGCAGGTGATGAGGTCTTGCTGCGGGTCGAGCGTCTCCTGCTCCTGGGCGTAGTAGCCGATCTGGATGCTGGGCCCGATTTTGATCTCGCCCGACATGGCGCTCTCCGGGTCGAGCAGCATCTTGAGCAGGGCTGATTTGCCCACGCCGTTCGGCCCCACCAGGCCGACGCGCTCCCCATGCCAAACCGTCAGGTTCAGATCGTTGAACAGCGTGACGCCGTTGTCGAATGTGCGACCGACATTGACCAGCTCCAGCACCTTGTTGCTGCCCCGCCAGCCGCTTAATTCCAGCGTCATTCGTCTGGATTCGGCCACTTTCTCGATCTTGTCCATCTTGTCCAGCATCTTTTGGCGGCTGCGGGCCTGCCGGATGTGGCGTTCGTTGACGACGAGAGAGGCCCACAGCTCAAACCGGGCGATAGCCGCCTCGATGCGGGCGATCTCCTTTTGCTGCGCGGCATAAAGCTGTTGCTGGCGCAAGCGACGGATGGCGCGTTCGTTGGCGTAGGCGGTGTAATTGCCTATGTAGGTCGTCAATCGACCGCTCTCCAGCTCGGCGATGTGGGTCGCCAGGCCGTCGAGCAGATAGCGGTCGTGGGAGATGATGATCACGCAGCCCGGATAGTCACGAATGGTCTCTTCCAGCAACCGCTTGGCCGGCAGATCGAGGTGGTTATCCGGCTCATCCAGCAACAGCAGTTGCGGCTGTTGAACCAGCAGCCGGGCCAGCATGACCAGTTTCTTTTGCCCGCCGCTCAAATGATCGGTCAACGTCGACCAGCGATCCTTGCCCATGCCCAGCGCCGTCAACGTCTCCTTGACCTTGCTCTCGTAGCGCAGGCCATCGAGCTGGTCAAAGCGGTGGAGCAGGCGCTCCTGATTTCGCATGGCCTTCTCGAGCGCCACGGGGTCGTTGTAGACGTCCGGCTGGGCCATGCGGTCGGCCAGCAAGTCGAGTTCCCGTTCGATCTCGCCCAGTTCGGGCAGGGCGGACATCGCCTCCTGCAAAACCGTGCGGCCGGCGGGCAGACGCGGTTCCTGCTCCAGCCGCCCCCAGGTCAGACCGGAGACGCGGAACACCTGCCCCTCGTTGGCGGGTATCTCATTGGCGATGAGCTTCATGATCGTCGATTTGCCCGCGCCATTGGGGCCGACCAGACCGACTCGTTGGCCGCGCTGGATCTCCCAGGTGAGATCGGAAAAGATCGGCCGCCCGGCCAGTGCGACGCCGATGTGGTCGAGTTTGACGATGATCTCGGCCATATTTGCCTCCCAAAATAAAAAAAGCCGGGGTTGTTATGCCCGGCTAAAAAGAGTCCAACTTACCACTTTACATAATAATCATTCACCAGGCGTGCTTTGAGAAGGCTTCCCGATTTTGGAAGCCAGGATGTGCGTTTGCACGATCCGCATGGTGAAGCCTGACAGGAATGACATCACCCGCAATGTAGCTCAAAATCGGCGAAAAGGCAACTTTCGGCAACGATGGTATACTGGGTTGGATTCAACTATGACATACCTGAAAAATCGGCCTGGCCGACTGGTCCTTACCTTGTTGCTCCTTGTCCTGCTGTCGGCCGCCTGCGGCAACTTGCCGGGCAGCCCCGAAGCCGAGCCGACTTCCGTTCCTGCCGCTACCGTTTCGGTGGCCACGCCATTGCCGCCGGCGACGCCCGTGCTTTCCACCACCCCCCAGCCGCCCGCGCCGGTTTCGTCCCTGCGCCTGTGGATCCCGCCGGAGATCGGTGCGCGCACGGAAGCCGGAGCCAAGGAGTTGGCGAATCAGATTCGCGACTATCGCGCGATGCACGCCAATCTGGACATCATCACCGAGCAAAAACCTGTCGAGGGACCGGGTAGCATGGTCAACTACCTGCGCACCGGCCGGGGGGTCGCCCCCAGCGTGATGCCCGACGTCGTCGCCGTGCCCACGTCGCTACTGGCCGATGCGCGGGTGCGGGACCTTTTCTATCCGCTGGAGGGTCTCATCGATCCGGCCTTCGTTAACGACATCTTCCCCGCGCCGGTGACCCAGATCGCGGTCGAGAACCATCTGTACGGCTACCCGTTCGCCTCCGCGGGGCTGACGCACCTGGTCTATAACACCACTATCGTCACCGGGACGATCCCGCTGGAGTGGACGCGGTTCATCTCCGACACCAACCACACGATGGTGTTCCCGGCCGACAGCCGCGAGGGGGCCATGCTGGGCCTCCAGTTCTATCTGGCGGAGGGCGGGACGCTGGTGAATCAGTCCGGCCAGGTGGCGCTGGAGGCCGATCCGCTGGCGCGGGCGCTGGCGGAGATCGCCGTCAACAAGGGCAACCTGCTGCAAAGTTACCAGCTCAAGACGCTCGATGAGGCCTGGCAATATTACCAGTTGGGGTTGAGCAACACGATCTGGATGCGCGCCAATCATTACCTTGGGCGACGAGCGGCCGATCTGTCGTTCATCGCCCCGCAAGCTTACTCGGCCGTCCCCGGCCCCGAGGGCGCGCTGGCGCCCCTGACGACGAGTTGGGCCTGGGCCATCACGACCAGCGACCCGGCCCGCCAGGCGGCGGCGGCCGATCTGATCCTCTACCTGACCACGCCCGATAATTTGGCCCTGTGGAGCGGACGCAGCCAGGTGATGCCGGCCCGACGCAGCGCGATGGCCCTGCTGGCCGCGAACGACCCATACTACGGGTTTCTGGAGGAGCAATCGGAGGTCGCGCGGGCCATGCCCGTCAACGAGACCAGCCGGGTGATGGACGTGATCGGCGACGCCGTCTTTCAGGTGTTGACGACCGATTCCCCACCCGGGACTATCGCCGAGCAGGCGGTGGCGGCGTTGCGCCAGTAGCCGGCGATCGCCCCGGCCACATCCTCCACAGCCTTCCGTACTGGAGGCGAGAGACCTTCCCCGAAGGCCATGTTGGCCGGGCAGATGGCCAGCACGTGGGCGTTCGCCCCGGTGAGGCCCGCCAGATAGACCGCCAGCAGGCCTAGCGACAGGGTGTGGGTGCTGCCGCCCGCGCTGTCGGCCTGGTGGGCGCACAGCCAGCGAATCGCCCCGGCCGCCTCGTCCAACCGGATGGCGTCGATAAACAGGATTTCGTTGGGGGCAAAACGAATGATGGGGCCGAAGCAGTTCTCCGGCGCGTGGCCGCAATCGATGAGCAGGAGGCAGTCGTGCGGCTCAATCAACTGCCTCAACCGGTCGATAACCGCCGGCCCCGCGCCATCATCCCCGCACAGGGATTGACCCACTCCCACCAGCGCCAGACGCGGCAGGGAGCGATCAGGCCGGGTCAAAATCCGGCTCAAGCTCGTTTTCCAGGGCGAGTTGCTCAATGTCTACCGGCTCTCCGTAGAGAATAGTGAAACGGCCGCGTCCCAAATCGGCCAGCTCCCAATCGTCGTTCGACAGCGTGATGCAATCGAAACGGCAGGAGTAGGCGCACTGGCCGCAGAACGTGCACCGATCGATATGATAGCGAAGGACGTACCGCTTTGTAGCCTTGTCGACGGTGATGAGTTCAATCGCCGCTGCGGGGCAGTCCTTCACGCACAGGGCACAGCCCGTGCAGTCCTCGGGATGCCAACGCAACAGGCCCCGGAACCGCTCGGCCGCGGGCCGTCGCTCGACCGGGTAAAGCTCGGTGACCGGACGACGGAACGCCGAGCGAATCATGTCGGTGACCATGCCTATCTTTTTCATCGCAACACCCTGATGACCAGAATCAGCAACCATTGGGCGATAACGAGCACCGAACCGATGCGCCACCACAGGCTCACCGTCTGGTCGATTCGCAGTCGGGCCAGAACCGTCTGCATCATGACGACGATGATCAACAGCCCGAACGACTTGGCCGTGAACAATACCGGCGCCAATGCCCCTTCGCCGACGCCTCCCAGATAGAGCGCCGTCACCAACATGAGGCCGATGATCAGCGCGGTGGCGCGAGCCAGCGTGAAAAGCGTCAGCCCGCGGCCGCTGTACTCGGTCAGCGCCCCGGCGACGATCTCCGTCTCCGCCTCCGGCGCGTCGAACGGCGGCATCTCCAGCTTGCCCATCAGGCCGATGATGGCGACGATGAACGTGAACGGCAGGGTCAGCACAAACCACGGGCGACCGGCGGCCGATTGCGCCAGTTCCCATATCTGCCAACTGCCCGACTCACCGGCGATCATCAGGGCGATGGACGGGCTGAGGAGGGCCAAAATGAAAGGGGCCTCATAGGCGAACATCTGCGTGAAGACCCGCAAGGCGCCGGTCAATGAGAAGCGGTTGCGCGTCTGCGCCCCCGCCAGCCCGGTGCAAAGCGTCAGCAGGCTCAGCAGGTAGAGCGAGACGATCAGGTCGCCGGGGAAGCTGAAGACCGGCCGCAGGCCAAACAGGGGAACGGCCAGCGCGGCCGTCAGCGTCCCGGCCAGAGCCAGGATGGGCAACGCGGCGAACAGGAGCGCGTTCGTCCCTTGCGGCTGAATCTCTTCCTTGCCCAGCAACTTGAGCGCGTCGGCATATGGCTGGAACCAGCGCGGCCCTATCCGGTTCTGAAAGCGGGCCAGCAACTTGCGGTCGACCCATTGATAGAATAGCCCGGCGGCGATGAGTCCCAGCCCCGCCGGGAAAAACATCAGGTAAATCAGGTCACGAACGATGGTCATGTGATGATCCCTTATCCCAATGATGGATTCTCACCTGTTTTACGCCGGTAATAATCGATGCCGTAGCGACGAAGGTCCGCCCACGACCAGGTTTTCTCCTGCCCATTGCGTCCCGCTTCGCGCAGGGTGACGGCGCGGTCGTTGCAGGAGAAGCACGGGTCGATGCCGACCAGGATCATCGGCACGTCGGCCAGATGGTGACCGACGGCCTGGGTGATCACCGATCCCATGTTGCACAGCGTCGGCGTGCGCACCTTGATGCGGTCGGGCGACTCCCCGCCAGTGCTGCGAATAAAATAGAACAACTCGCCTCGTGGCGCTTCCACCCGGCTGATCACCTCGCCCGGCTTCATCTTGCGCGGCATCCGTTTGACGGTCAGCTCTCCTTCCGGCATAGCGCCAAGGATAGCCCGAATCACCCGGTAGCTTTCGAGCAGTTCATCCAGCCGAACGAGGAAGCGGGACTCCAGGTCGCCCGTCGGCAGGGTGATGAGCTTGACCGGGAAGTCATGATAGGCGACGTAGGGGGCGTCGATGCGCACGTCACGCTCCACGCCCGAAGCGCGTGCCGTCGGCCCCACGACGCCCAGTCTCAGCGCCTCGTCTTTGGTCATCGATCCCACACCGCGCGTCCGCTGCAGGAAGAACGTATCTTCGTTCACGACGCCTCGATAGTGATGCGTGCGCTCTTCCAGAAACTCCAGCCCTTTCAGGATGGCGGCGGCCGCCTCATCGGTGATGTCGAACTTGACCCCGCCCAGGATGTTGGCCGAGTAATGCACGCGATTGCCGCTGACCTGTTCCAGGATATCCATGACCGTCTCGCGGTCGCGCCAGGTGTACATGAAGAGCGTGTCGAACCCGGCATCGTGAGCGGCCACGCCCAGCCAGAGCAAATGACTGTGGATCCGCTCCAGTTCGGCGATGATCTCCCGGATCGCCTGGGCGCGGGGCGGGGCTTCCACCTCGGCCAGTTGCTCCACGCCGAGCGTATAGGCCGTGGCGTGGATGTGGGAGCAGATGCCGCAGATGCGCTCCAGCAGATAGAGGTTTTGCGTCCAGTTGCGGCTCTCGGTGCCTTTCTCGATGCCCCGATGGGCGTAGCCGAGCCGGACCGAAGCCCCGGTGACCGTCTCGCCCTCGACCGTGAACTCGAAATGGCCCGGCTCTTTTAGCGCAGGATGTTGCGGCCCGATGGGGATGATAAATTTATCGGCTGTTTGCGTCGGATTCATGGCAGTTCTATCCTTCCGCTAGCGCTGAGGCGATTTCAAAATCCTTGCGCATCGGCCACACGCCTTCGGGCCAGTCGTCGGGGATGAACAGGCGACTCTGATCGGCCGCCCCGGCGATCTCAACCCCCAATATCTCGGACAATTCGCGCTCGTAAATGCCCGACAGGGGCACAAGATCGCGCAGCGTGGCCACCACGGGCTTCTCTCGCGGTATGCTCAGTCGCAAGGTCACCACGGCCGCGCCTTCGGCGAAGTGATAGAGCACCCACAACTCGCCCGTCTCCACGCCCGGGTCCATGCCGGTGATGGCGACCAGATAACCCCAGCCGCCCCTCACCAATGCACCGGCGGCGACCAATAGATCATCGGGGTCGATGTCGAAATCCAGCCGGTGCGGCTGGGGCCGGTTACTCCCTCGCGCCCACTCGGCCAGCAAATGCTCAGCGCGCTCCAATTGGGTCTGCGTATTCATCGCTATGTTCCTCTTCCCGCGGGGCTTCATGCGGGTCGATACCCATCCCGGCCACCAGATGGTCGATTTCGGCCGAGCGGTCCGGTTGCAGTTGCTTTAGCAAGGTCACCACGCCGTGGATGATCGCTTCGGGCCGCGGCGGGCAGCCGGGAATGTAGGCGTCCACGGGGATGGCCTCGTCGATGCCCCCCAGGATGTTGTAGCAGCCGCGAAACACGCCGCCCGAGATGCTGCACGTGCCGACGGCGACGACGAACTTCGGCTCGGGCATCTGCTCGTAGACCCGGCGCAACCTGTCTCTGGATTGGCGCGTGACCGGGCCGGTGCAGACCAGCACGTCGGCGTGGCGCGGGCTGCCCTGCAGCTTGATGCCCAGCCGCTCCAGATCGTAGCGCGGCGTCAGCGTGGCCAGGATTTCGATATCGCAGCCGTTGCAAGAGCCGCTGTTGTAATGGACCAGCCAGGGTGAATTGGCCAGCGCCCAGTTGCGCACCCTTTCCAGCAAACTTTTCAGATTTCGAGTCGAGCCTGTGACCATCATGTCAACATCTCCGTTCAACGTCTACGTTCAACGTCTACGTTCAACGTCTACGTCATCACCCAATGTCCACTAACTCAGCAACAGGATAATCATTGTGATCGATAGCCCGGCCAGATAAAGGAGCAGCGGAACCCACAGCCCGATGTCGATGGTGATGCCGCCGCTGGCCAGCCCGGCCGTCGCCAGAACCAGCGCGCTCAGATGGAGGACGGCGAAGAAGAGGGCGACGATGAAGAACTGCCGGTAGCCGGGCGCTGCCTTGGTTGTCGAGGCGATCTCTCCCCCGGCATACAGGCTGGATTTGTCCGAATCGGCGTGAGCGGCCGCGGGAGCCATCAAACGGCCGACCAGGTAGAGCAGGGCGACGAGCGCGATGTAGATGACGAAAGCAACCGGTGGCGAAGTCAGCATTGTCATTAGTTCCCATCCTTGCGACTTATCGAGCGACCAAACGCAACAGATCGGCCGCCGCAGGGACGGTCAGCCAATCGGCCAATATGGGCATCACGCCCAACAGGATGATCGCCGCGGCCAGAATGACCAGCGGCACGGTCATCGCCAACGGGATCGACTGGCCGTTGACGACGGCCGCCGCCGGTTGGTGCCGGTAGAGCCGGTTGATCAGCGGCGCGTAGTAGCCCAGAGACAGGACGCTGCCCAGGGCGGCGATGATCAGGACGACCAGGATGGCCATGTCCTGTGTTTTCGCCCCGGCCATCAGAACCTGCCATTTCGACATGAATCCCACCAGTGGCGGCAGCCCGGCCAGGCCCATCAGCGCCAGGCTCAGCACCAGCGCGATGACCGGATAGCGCCGGGCAGCGCCCGACAAATCGTCGATGACCAGCCCCTTGTGGTCGCCAGGTTCGCTTTCATTCGCCGCGCCTGATCGGTGTTGCAGGCCAAAGAGCAACGCGCCGACGGCCATGAAAGCCAGCCCCTTCATCAGGCCGTGGCTCAGCAGATGGAAGAACCCGGCCTGCGCGCCTGCCGGCGTGCCGACGTATAGGGCCACGCCCAGCCCCAGGGTCATGTATCCGACGTGGGCGATACTGGAGAACGCCAGCAGCCGCTTTACCTGTCGCTGCGGCAAGGCCATCAGATTGCCCAGCAGGATGTTGAACAGCCCGAACCCGATCAGCAACGCGCCCCAGGTGACGGCCGCCCCGGCCAGCGCCGATAGCGCCCGGAGCAAGGCGATCAACCCCGCCTCGATGACGACGGCCGACAGGATGGCGCTGATACCGCTGGGAGCTTGCGAGTGAGCGTCGGGCAGCCAGGTGTGCAGCGGCACGAGGGCGGCCTTGATGCCGAAGCCGATGACGAAAAGCGCCCCGGCCGTCACCCATAAAGGTGTGCCTGTCGCGGCGGTTTCCAATGCCGCCCGAATTTCCAACATGTCGAGCGTGCCGGTGGCCAGGAGCGTCAGGGCGATGCCCAGCAGGATGAACACCGAGCCGGTCGAGCTTTGGATCAGGTACTTGATGCCCGCCTCCAGGGAGGCGCGATCGTGGATGTAGAACACCACCAGCGGGTAGGAGGTGATGGCCATCAACTCGAACCACATCCACAGATTGAACAGGTCGCCGGCGCTGCCCAGCCCGATGATCGCTCCGGTCAGCAGCAACAGCAGCGCGTAATGCTTCTCGGAACCCTCTTCCCGGCCGATGGCGGGGCCGGAATAGAGCAGGATGACCGTGATCAGGGTCATGACCAGGCAGGCCAGCAGAACGCTCAGCCCGTCGAAGCGCATGGTCACCGCGCCCAGCGTCCACGTGGCCGCGCTTGCCAAATCGACGTCGCCCGCGGCAAAGAAGGCGACGAGCGCCCGGCCAAGACCGAACCAGCCGACGGCGATGCACAGCAGGCTGAGCCAGTGGGCCAGGTTGCGGCGCGAGCCGGTGATGATGCCGATGCGGCCGATCACATAGACGAACGGCGCTGAGAGGATCAGCCAGAGAATGAGCCAGACAAATGGCGGGAGGGTCATATCACACAACCCCTTGCAATAAAAGGACCAGCAGGGCGATTAGCCCCAGGATGATCCCGACGATATTCCAGCTTAGCTGGCCGGTTTGCGTTTTTTGCAGCAAGGCGGCCGAGTGGCGCGTGGCGGAGACGACCGCCCCGGCCGATCCATTGAAAAACGATTCGATGCGGCCGACGCCCGGCGCAACCCGTGACTCTTGCCCAGGGGTATGGCTCGCGCGCCGGCCCGCAACCAGACCGGCCAGCGTCAGGCTCAGGATGATGAGCGTCGATGGCGCAAACACCGTGTGCGTTGCGATGAGGCTATCGGCGGCCCGATGCGGCAGAATAAAGTCGGCGTGGAAGGGAAGCGTCGCCCGCATCCAGTTGGCCAGCGGCTCCGCGAGCAGCCAGGCCGACATCACCCCGGCGGCCAGCAAGGCCAACGGCAGCGACATGGATAGCGACACGTGCAGGCGCGCCTCTGTTGCTCCGTGCCGGGGCGGGGCGAAGAACACCATCCGGCACATGCGCGCGGCATAGATGGCCGTGATGGCCGCGCCGGCCGCCAGCGGCAGGCAGACGCCCAGCGGATTACTCTCCAGCGCAGTCTCCAGCAGCAGCTCCTTGCTCCAGAAGCCGTTGAAGAACGGCAGGCCGACCAGCGCGGCCGCCCCGATGAGAAACGGCGCGGCTACCACCGGCATCCGCCGCCACAATCCGCCCATCTCGCGCATGTCGCGCGTGCCGAGCTGGTGGATGATGGCCCCCGCGCTCAGGAACAGGAGCGCCTTGAACAGCGCGTGGCTGAACAAATGGAACTGGCTCTCGAAGATCGCTCCAATGCCGACGGCCGCCACCATATAGCCGAGCTGGCTGACCGTTGAATAGGCCAGCACCTGCTTCAGATCGTTGCTGAAGACGGCGAACAGCGCCGCCAGCAGGGCAGAAGTGACGCCCATGGCGATGACGACGGCCGACCACCCCGGCACGCCCGCAAACGCGGGATAGAACCGGGCCAGCAGATACACCCCGGCGTTGACCATCGTCGCCGCGTGGATGAGCGCGCTGACCGGCGTCGGCGCTTCCATGGCATCCGGCAGCCAGATGTGGAGCGGGAACTGGGCAGATTTGGCCATCGCCGCCAGCAGGAAGCCGAAGGCGACCACCGACAGGACTCCGGCGGGCAGCGTTCCGGCGGCCGCCAGCAGCGTGCTGATTTGCAAATCGGGCAGGTAGGCGGCGGCCACGATGATGCCGATGAGCAGCCCCACGCCGCCCAGCTGGGTGATGATCAGCGCCTTGAGGCCGGCGGCCACGGCTTTGGGGTCGTCGTTGTGGAAGGCGATCAGCGCGTAAGAGCAGAAGGCTGTCGCCTCCCAAAACAGGAACAGGAAGAGCAGGTTGCCGCTCAGCACCAGGCCGCACATCGCGCCGATAAAGATGAGTACCAGCGCGTAATAGCGGCCGAGTTGCTCCGCCCCGTCCATGTAGCCCCGCGAGAAGATGACCGTCAGACTGCCAACTGTCGTGGCGATGACCGCCAGGGCCACGCCGAGGCTGTCGGCGACCAGAGTCAGATCGCCGGCGAACGCGCCGAAGGGCAGGCGAATCACCGCTTCGCCCGACACGCCCCAGTGCGAAGGCCACAGCAGCAGGATGGCGGCGGCCGCGGCAGCCAGCGAGGCAACGGCGGCCGTCATGTGTTGCGCTCCAGGTCGCCGGTCGCCAAGCAGCCGGACAGCAATCGCACCCATCCAGGGCGCGCCAATTGCGATCAGGATAAGTGTGGATGCCATAGCGCTTCCCGTTGTCATTAAGTTGTAGATTGAGTTCCTCGTCTCACGGGGCGGGGAACCGCTTTCCAGCCGATGTTAATGCTGGAGACGTGTGAGTTGAGCGGCGTCCAAATGGCCCGTCCGCCGCTTGATTTGTACCACCAGCGCCAACGCCAGAACGGCGACGATGGTATCGACTACGATGACGGTCAGGGCGATACTCTGGGCCAGATTCACCCGGCCGACGGCGTCCCCGGCCACGATCAGGGCCAGGATCGCCGCTTTGGTCATGATTTGCAGGGCGATGATGACCTTGATGAGGTTGCGACCGGCCAGCAGGGCGTACAGCCCGACCCCCAATAGAGCGATGATTCCGATGAAAGCGACTTGCAGGAAGGTCATGGTTGCGCCTCCGTTTGGGGTTTGGCCGCTTGCCGCGATTCTCCCAGCAAGCTCAGCACGCCCATGACGCCGGAAATGATGATGGCGATCTGCACCATCAGGTCGAGCAGTCGGTTCTCCCACACCTGGATGATGAAGGGCGCCTCGGCCGCGGCGAGGGTCTCCATGCCGGGCAGTTGCGGCAGGATAAGCCACAGCAGCAGTCCGCAGGCGACGAAGATGAGCAGCCAGGCGAACGGTCGGGGAATGATCGACGCGGGCATCGATTCATCTTCGGCCATGCTGATCGCGAAGGCCAGCAATACCGTGATTAGCCCGGCGCCGACGCTTAATTCGATGACCGCCACTTCCGGGGCGCCAAAGCGATAGAGAAGGAGGGCGGTCACTGCGCTAAGTGCCGCTAACCAGAGCGCAGCCGTTAGAGGGCGTGACCGGATGGTCATGATCGCGCTGAATATCAGGCCGATGAAGAGAACTCCATCCAGGAATGGCATGTTCATCCTTGCCTCCTGATATGACATTACCGTGCCGGCGGCAAATTAAAAAGTGACAGTTGTCATGCTCCCGGCATGACAAATATCCTAAATTGTGAAAATAATCACAAGGGTGAGGGGTGAGGTTCAGTCAATAGCTTGCGATACAGCGCCACCATCCGCCCGGCGATGATCGACCAGTCGAACTGTTCCGCGCTGTGCCGGGCCGCGCGGCCCATCTTGTCGCGGCATTTCGGGTTGGTCAGCAGCTCATACATGCGTTCGGCCAGCGCTTCGGGGTCGCGCGACGGCACGTGATAGCCGGTCACCCCGTCCTCGACCAGAAAGGACAGCCCGCCGACGTCGGAGGCGATCACCGGCCGCCCCATGGCCATCGCCTCCAGCGCCACCATGCCGAAGCTCTCGTAATGCGAGGGCATGACGACCATCTCGGCCGCGGCGTAATAGTTTGGCAGCACGTCCTGGTCCTTGGCCCCCAGAAACAGGACGAAATCGTGGATATTCAGCTCCTGGCGCAACGCCTGAAGCCGTTCCATCTCCGCGTCGGGGCTGTCAGCCCAGGGATCGCCGCCGATGATGGCCACGCAGGTGTTCTCGAGGACCGCGGGGTGGCGCTGCCGGATGAGGGCCATGGCCTCTATCAAGGTGTCGATGCCTTTCAGCGGCTCGATGCGCCCGGCGAACATGATGTTCTTGTCGCCACAGGGGATACCGACGCGGGTCTTGGCCTCTTTCTTGTCGATGGGGTGGAAGCGCTCCAGGTCGACGCCCGGCGGGATGATCACCACCTTGCTCATATCCGCGCCATACAGCCAGTTGAGTTGGGCCTTCTCGGCCGGGGTGGCGGCGATGATGCGGTCGGCCACGGCCATGACGTGGCTCTCGCCGTCCAGCCGTTCCTGGGGGGCGCGTTCGCCGGGGCCGGTGGCGATGCGATTCTTCATGTGGCCCAGGGTGTGGAACATGTGGACGATGGGCGTCACGCCCCAATAGGCCTCCAGCTTCTCGGCCACGAGGCCCGACAGCCAGTAATGGCTATGGATGAGATCGTAATGCAGCCCCTCGCGCCGGGCGAAGGCGGCCACGCCGGCGGCGAACTCGTCCAGGTAGTTGACGATGTCGCCCACCGGGATCGGCGCTTCCGGCCCCGCGGGGATGTGGATGACGCGGGCGCGCTCGCCCAAATCGTGATTGACCATCGGCACGCAATCGTCCTGCGAGCGGGTGAAGACATCGACATGGATGCCCATACGCCCCAACTCACGGCTGAGATCGCGCACGTAGACGTTCATCCCGCCCGTTTTCTTGCCGCCCAGCATGGCCAGCGGGCAGGTATGCACGCTCAGCATGGCCACGCGAAGTTCGCCTGCCGCGGTTTGTTGGTCATCTAAATGGGGAAACAGATCGTTGTTGGTCATGTGATTCCGCGCGCTACGCCCGCTCGATGTGCAAGCGATAGATTTTCGTGTCGGCCGCGCCGAACCGGTATTTATACTCTTCATCGCCGCGCATGAAGTCGAACTCGCGGCGGCCAAGCCGGATAGCCTCGTTGATGGCCTCGGCCGTCAGCACCACGCCGGGGCTGAGCGCGGCGAACGCGGCCGGGTCGAGGCCGGAGTTATAGACCCAGATGCGGCCGTTGTAATCGAAGTTGAACAACGCCGCCGCCCGTCGGTTCTCCAGCGAGGTGAACATCAGTTGCAGCGTTCCCGCCGCCAGTGCCGCGCGGCCGACCTCATGAAAGAGCGCGCGCCGCCCCTCATTCAGCCAATCCCGCTTCTCGAAGGTGCTCTTTTGCAGCAGGTCCAGAAAGCTGTCGATCTCGGCGGCCAGGTCGCTATTCGGACCGACGATGGTCGTCTCGACGCCCGCGCCCTCGGCTCGCCGCATCTTGCGGGTTAGCTCCCGCCGCTGCTTGCTGTCGAGGGATTCCAGATAGGCCTCTTCCGACTCCGGCAGGGTGATGACGGGGCAGACGTCGAGGAGGGTTTCAGTGAAGGGGGCGTTGGCTGGTTGGGCGATAGCCGGCAGCAGGGTGAGGGTGGGCGAATCAGCGGGGATATTACACAGGTCGAGGGCGCTCCAGCGCGGTTCCACGACCTGCTCCAGACAGTCCCACGTCGCCCGCCAGACGGCCTCGGCGTGTTCAGGCGCGACGATGAGGTCGAGGTAGTCCGACTCCTCAATGCAGCCGTTGAAGTGCAACTCTCCGCCGAGGTTGTAGAAGCAGCCGATGCCCAAGAGGCGGCCGTCAACGTCGCGTGTGACGACTGTCATCAGGGTCGTGTCCGGCGGCTGGAGGTGCGTCCACCAGGCGCGCTGGTAGGCGTGGGTCTGGAACGGCGTGGCCGTGATGCCCCGCGCGGCCAGCTCGTCCCACTCGGCCGCCGGTATGTCGAACGCCGACTCCCCGATGATTAGCTCCGTCCTCATAAATCCTGCCTGAAAAACAATAGGTTATTGGTTTGATTATAGCGCGTGGCCGGGAGAGAACCTATAGGAATCGCATCAGAAACGGGATGATCCCCGACGTTGCCCGAATAGCCGCCACGTTCTACAATCAAGGTCACCCGCCCGCAGTTCCCTGCCCGCGGGTTTGACTATCACCCAAAGAAGAATTGTTATGCATTTATATCTCATTCGACATGGACAAAGTTTCGTAAACCTTTCAGAGTGGACCGGTGGCAATCAGGATACCGGTCTGACCGAGTTGGGTCACCAGCAGGCGGCCGCGCTTGGTTCGTGGATACCTACCGAGATTGACACCATCGACGCCCTCTATGCCAGCACCATGCGACGAGCACAGGAAACCGCCGGCTACGTCGCCCTGGCCTACAATATGGACATCACCCCCGACGATCGCTTGCGAGAGATCGGCAACAATCGCGCCGACCACCGGCCGTGGCCCAACGACGACCTGCCCGAATACAGCGACTTTTGGGGCAGCGAGCGACCGTTCGGCTCGATCACCCCTGAACGCGAAGGCGGGGAGAGCCTCATGCACTTCCGCACCCGTATCGGCACATTTATCGAAGATATGCTCGAACAACACCACGGGCAGACGGTCGTCGCCGTTTGTCATGGCGGGGTCATCGAGCTTGCCCTCGACCACGTCTTCAATGTCGGCCCCTTCCGGCGATGCGAGGTGTGGACCAAGAACACCGGCGTCACTCGCCTGGAGTTCGTCGAGCACCCGCGCCGCGAGATGTGGCGGCTCCACTATCACAGCCGCAGCGATCATCTGGTGAACATCGAAGCAGCTACAGAAATCACCCGCATCGTCAAGGCCCCCTAAGCAAAATAGTCTGCAGGTTTCGCAGATTTTTCCGAGGCACAACTCCGGAGTTTGTGTCGTTTATACAAGTTTTCTCTGTTTGGATAGCTCATGGATGTACAAATAACGGCGGATGAGCCTGATTACTCGCGCAAATGGTTTGTGATGTCGGCCGTGGCCATGGCCATCTTTTTGGCCACCATCGACGGCAGCATCGTCAACGTCGCCCTGCCGACCCTGACCAGCGCGCTTGAAACCGACTTCGCCTCCATCCAGTGGGTCGTCCTCTCCTACATGCTGACGCTGACCACGTTGCAACCCATCGTCGGCCGCCTGGCCGACATGTATGGCCGCAAGAACCTCTATAATTCGGGCTTCGTCATCTTCACCGTCGGCTCGTTTCTGTGCGGCCTGGCGTCCACCGTCGGCTGGCTCATCGGCTTCCGCGTGCTGCAGGGCATCGGTGGGGCGCTGTGTCTGGCGCTGGGTCTGGCCATCGTGACCGACGCCTTCCCGGCGAGCGAGCGCGGCCGCGCGCTGGGCATCGCCGGCTCCATCGTCTCCATCGGCATCGTCGCCGGGCCGACGCTGGGCGGGATCATCATCGAGAACCTGTCGTGGCACTGGATCTTCTTCGTCAACGTGCCCATCGGCATCATCGGCACCTACCTGGCCTGGCGGCACATTCCCCGTTCACGGCCACCAGGCGGCCAGAAGTTCGACCTGGGCGGGGCGGCCACGTTGTGCATCTTCCTGCTCTCCTTGCTGCTGGGTCTCACCAACGGGCAGCAGCAGGGCTTCACCAGCCCGCTGACATTGGGGCTGTTCGCCGTCGCCGCCCTCTTTCTGGCCATTTTCCTGGCCATCGAATTTCGCCACGAGCAGCCCATCATCGACCCCAACCTCTTCCGCAGCCGCCTGTTTCGGGTCAATATCGCCACCGGGCTGTTGGTCTTCATCACCCTCGGCATCGGCATCCTCGTGCCTTTCTATCTGGAGAAGGGGCTTGGCTACAACGTCCAGCAGGTCGGCTTTCTGCTGGCGGTGCTGCCCATCGGCCTGGGCGTCACCGCGCCGATCTCCGGCTCGTTGGCCGACCGCTACGGCAGCCGGCCGGTCTCGGTCATCGGGCTGGCCGTGACTTTGGTCGGCTATCTGGCGTTGACGACCCTGACCACCGAGACGACGGCCGTCGGCTTCATGCTGCGCTATCTGCCGCTGGGCGTCGGCATCGGCTTTTTCCAGTCGCCCAACAACAGCGCTATAATGGGCGATGTGCCCCGCGAGCGGCTGGGGGTGGCCTCAAGCCTGCTGGCGATCACCCGCAGCCTCGGCCAGACAGTCGGTTTCGCCGTCCTGGGGGCCGTATGGGCCGCGCTGGTGTTGCGGGCGGCCGGGGGGATGGTGGAAGGCGGCGTCGAGATGGCCTCCCCGGCGGCCATCACCGCCGGGATCACCGGCGTCATGGTGGTGACCTCCTGTCTGGTCGGCTTGGCGCTGGTCATCGCCCTCATCGCCTGGCGCAACGAGCGACGATTGGGCCTGTACTAGGCTACAGCCGGATGTCCTCGGCGTCGGCGATCACCCGCGCCGGCGCGGCGCTCTCCTGATTGGCCAGCGGGTCGTGATCGGTTAACGAGCCGAAATCCAGCCCGGTGATGGCCCCGATGCGCGCCACCGGCACCTGATAGGTGCGATAGGCGCCATAGGCGAATTCCAGGTCTTCCAGCAGGTTCTTCTGCGTTTGCAAATAGGCCGTGGCCGACAGCTTGCGATCGGCCGTGCGCATGACGACCACCTTCCAGAACTCGGCCGGGAGCTGATAGACGCCCCGATAGCTCATGTCGTCGGCCCGAAAGACCGGCCCCGTGAACACCGACACCTTCATGTCGAACTTGTCGGCGTTCTTCAGAATGTAATCCTCCAGCCCCAGCCAGGTGCGCCGGTTCAGATGCTGGTGCTGGGGGGCGCAATTGGTGAAGTGGAACGTGTCCTCGTTGGCCGTGGCCGCCGAACGTCCCCACACCGGGTCGTTGCGCCGCACCAGATGGCCCCGGTCGAGGTCGTTACCCTCATACAGGTCCGGCCCGATTTGATGCTCGCGGGCGATGCGAGGATCGAAGTACCAGACGTCCCGGTCGCGCTTGATCTCCTTGGTCTTGCGTCCGTCGATATTGACCGCCGTGAAGAAAGCCAGCCGCCGCGATTTGCTCATCACCACCGAGAAGTGGACGTATTCCAGCACGTGGCCCCGGCCGTCCAGTCGTGGCGCGGCGTCGGCCAGCTGCTGCGGCGACAGCTGCGGCAGATCGACCTTTGGCCCCAGGAAATCCGCTTCATAGCCCTTCACGCGATTGAAGAACTCCGGGGCGCGCTCGGCGGTCACGATGGGCGCGGCCGGTCCGCTCGTCTGCGACGGCGCAGCCGGACCGGCGAACAACTCGTCGAGCAACGTCTTTTGCTCGACAGTCAGCGTCTCATCGTCCATCAGCTTGCGCAAGTCGGCCAGGATGCTGCTGATGCGAATCCCCTCGTTAGCTGACCAGGCGATGCGATCCTCGCCCATCGAGGATGTCCAGACCTTGCCGTCCACGGCCAGCACCCGGCCTTTGGCATCGCGCTTCTTCACCCCGGCATGATGCAGCCCCACCACCTGCCACTGGTCGTTGAACACCGGCGAGCCGGACGCGCCGCGGTCGGTGTCGGTCGTGTAGTGGATGAAGGTGTCGAACAGATCGACCAACTTGTTGTTGCGCAGGGCGATCTTCTTTGGCGCGCCGCCGGGGTGCTGGATGACGGCTACATACTCATCGATCAGAATCTTGCCCTGCCGGTCGCTCAGCGGCAGATAGCCGTAACCCGACGTCGGGATGGCGCCGTCCGTCGACGCGGGCTGGATGGCCACCAGGCTGTAATCGAGGGCCTGATTGGTGATGAAGAACCGGTCGGGGTCCAGCCCAACCAGGACGGGCGTGCGCGGGTTGAAATGCTCGTCGTCCTCGAAATCGAACTCCATCAGACTGCGACGGGCGAGGTCGGCCGAGGCCAGCACGTGGTTGTTGGTCAACAACAGGTTGGGCGACACCAGGAACCCCGTGCCGAAGCCCAGCGCGCGGCCGCTCATATTGCGTATCTCGATGCGGCCGACACAACGCCCGGCGCGGCGGCCGATGTCCAGATAGTTGATCTCCAGCAGGTCGCTCTCGCCCAGAATGCGCTCCAGCCCCAGCCCGTCGTTGGGGTGGAGCATGTCGCGCCGGGCGTCGCGCAAGGCGTCGCGGCGGATCGCCTCGGTGAAGTCGATGATGCCCTTGGCGGCATCGTCGGCCCGCGCGTCGCGGGTGGCGGCGCGTTGCCGAAATCGGTCTTCCGCGTTCCGGTCTTGTTGTTGGCTGTCCATGTTGTCTCCTGTGATTGCTGCGTATGGCGCTCAGACTGGATACAGGATAATGCAGGCGACCCCGGTTGGCAAGAGGTCGACCCGGAGGCGGCTCAATCCCTAATGATTCCCGTTTCAATTACCTTCCCCGGCGTGCTATACTCACCCTCATGACTGATATTGCCTATCCAGATGTGATTGATGAAGATGAGCCGAACGACCTGCCCGACGGCCCCGTGCTGTCGGCCGAGTGCAAGCATGTCGTGTCCGATGCGGTGACGACTATCCTGCGGGCGGTCGGCGAGGACCCCGAACGGGAGGGGTTGCTGCGTACCCCGGCCCGCGTGGCCCGCGCCTATGATGAGTTGCTCGTGGGCTATACGATGGACCCGGTCGAGCTGCTCAATCGCGCCCTTTTCGAGGTCAGCTACAGCGAGATGGTTATCGTGACCGATATCGATTTTTACAGCCTGTGCGAGCATCACATGCTGCCTTTCATCGGCAAGGCCCACGTGGCCTATATCCCCGACAAACACGTCGTCGGCCTGTCGAAGATCCCGCGCCTGGTCGAGATGTATGCGCGTCGCCTGCAGATTCAGGAGCGCATGACGCGGCAGATCGCCGACGTGCTGGATGAGTTGCTCCACCCGCAAGGGGTGGCCGTCGTGGTTGACGGGCTGCATATGTGCATGGCCATGCGCGGCATCAAAAAGGCCAACGCCCGGATGCGCACCAGCGCTCTGCGTGGCCTGTTCCGCAGCAATCAGAAGACCCGCTCCGAGTTTATGGAGCATATCGGGCCGGTGACGCAGACGATCTTTTAATCGGTTCTAAGGTTTTGGCGTGGGGGCGCTTTTCGGATAGTTACAAATTAATCAAGGATGCGGTAGGGGTCAGGCAACCGGGCAACCATCTCCATGGAAACGCATGGCATTCCTTCCCGGTTGCCTGACCCTTCTGCTCCTACACCGCGTTAATTTGTTTTCCTGAAATAAGCGCGTCCATGCACCGGCGCGAGATCATCCGGCGGGGTGGAACGCGGTCAA
This sequence comes from Promineifilum sp., assembly GCA_018058545.1. Classification (GTDB taxonomy): domain Bacteria; phylum Chloroflexota; class Anaerolineae; order Promineifilales; family Promineifilaceae; genus Promineifilum. Next base: position 27,571 of record JAGOZU010000043.1, read on the forward strand.
GCCCAGGTATTCCTCGAACGGCAAGAAGTCCCTGTCGGCATGCAGCAACGTGAACTCGTTGGC
>JAGOZU010000116.1 GCA_018058545.1 Promineifilum sp.
TTGAGGCGGCCGCCTCCGAGCCGGGCGACGAAGCGTAGCGCCCGGGTTCTCTGCGATGGACTTTTCTGCCGATTCCGGCCCACCGGATCAGTCACCGTCAACATCCAACGGTGAGCCTTCCCTATCCTCAATTCGACGCATCCTCTTCGCGTCCGAGAGTGAGCGAATCGACCAGCTTGACCAGGAGAGAATCCGCCTGGAAAGCGAAATCGATGAGCTAAAAACCCACCTGGCGACGCTGCAAGCCGAACTCGCCGCCGCCGAGGCGAGGTTACGTGATGAGACAGTCGTGCTGACTGACAGTATCGATGACGTGATCGCACGCCGCGCTCAGGCAGCTCCCGAAGAGATGGCCGAGGCGCTGGGGCCGGTGATGGCCGGCGCAATTCGAGTGCAGGAACGTCAGTCACGGGAAGAACTGATCGACGCCGTCGGGCCGATATTGGGTGAGGCGATCGAGGAGCAGATTCGAGATTCGCGACACAGCCTGGTCGAAGCTCTTTATCCCATCATCGGCGATATGGCTCTGCGCTACATCGGCGAATTCTTCCGGGAATTCCAGCGAAATATCGATGCGCGACTGAAATCGACCTTTGACCTGGGCCAATTCTTCCGTCGAGCAGAGGCCCGATTGCGAGGTGTATCGGATGCCGATCTGATGGTGCGTGACGCCCTGCCCTTCCAGGTGCGCGAGGTATTCCTCATCGAGAGCGGTACCGGGATTTTACTGGCGCGATCGGGCAGTGACGAAGCGATTCATTCAGACCTGATCAGCGGCATGTTGACGGCCGTACGCGATTTCATGCATGACTCCTTCGAGCGCCAGGAAGGCCCATCGCCGGTTGACGAAATCCAGTATGGTGACCAGCGTATTATTGTGCAGGACGGCCGCCTGTGCTATCTGGCGGTCCTTATTCACGGCATCGAACCGTCGGGGTTTCGGGCCAACCTCCGACGATTTGTTAGCCAGCTACATGCCGATCACCACCAAACAATACATACCTACGATGGCGACATGAGCCGGTTGGATGAGGTTCAATCCTCGATCGACCAATTGGCGATTGACCTGACCGGGTCGGCCGCGCCGGATGACGAGCCCAAACCGATGCCGCGGGGCCAAAAGCTGGCACTGATTGGGGCAGGGTTCGGCGGGATGCTGCTTTTGGGTCTGGCCTGCTTTTATCTCCAGTTTACTCTGGCTTTATTGCCTGTTGCATTTGGCAGCCCTTCACCAACACCGACCCAAACGGCCACGCCCAGCCCCACCCACACATCGACCCCCACCATGATGCCGACCTCAGTGCCGACAGCCACTGCGACCCCATCGCCGACACACACCTCCACGGCAACGCCCAAACCCACAGCGATGCCTGAACCCACGGCCGAGGCAACCGTCGTTCCCTTTGTACTCATGGCCGGCCAGCCGGTATGGACCTATAGCGAACCCTCGATGACGGCGAGCACAGTGGGCATCATCGAGGCCGGAACCCCGCTCACGCTCATCGAAGTCCGCGATCCGTGGCTATTACTTGAATGGCAATCTGCCTTCGGGCCACGCCAGGGATGGTTAACCGCTCGCCTGATCAACGTCACCGGTACACCCCCGGCTGATTTCCCAACACCAGCTACTCCGTAGATACTGGAGCAACGATCTTCAAGGGAGCTACCAGGACGACCATGAATCAGGAAGATGTGATACGCAGCCTTCAGGAAAGACTCACCCAGGCGGAGGCAGAATTAACGATCGCCCAGCGGCGAAAATCAAGCGTAATGGCGATGGCCGTCCATGACCTGCGGACTCCCCTGGCGATTATTCAGGGCTATTCGCAACTGTTGGCGGCCGAGTTGCCGGCGGATAACGATGCGACCCGCGAATATATCGCCAGCATTCTGACCCACGCCGAATCCTTGGGGAAAATGGTGGATAATCTGATGGCATTGGACCTGCTGGAAAGCGGTCGATTTCGTCTCGTTACCCGACCCGGCGACCTCAACGAGCGGACCGGCGAGGCGATAGCGCAGGTGGAAGGACTGACCGATCTGAAGGACATCACGGTTTCCTATCGGCCTCACCCCTCGCCCGTTCGGGTCGAAATCGATGAGGCCCAGATCGGCCGCATCCTATATAATTTACTCAGCCACACGACGAAATACGCCCGGCCCGGCTCCCAATTACAAATCGACGTCAGTCGTCAAGGAGAATTCGGGCGGGTGTCACTCCTCGATCCTAACCGCACGCTGAAGCGGGATATCCTGGCGCGACTATTCGATCTGGCAGATATCGACTCCGCAAGCCCAACCTCGCTGCAAGGGACGGATATTGGGCTGGTGCTGGCCCGACTGATCGCCGAGAAACATCGCGGTTATGTGGAAGCCGTTGGTGAAGCCGGTAAGGGGGTGATCCTCGCCCTCTATTTGCCCACGACTGGTGATTGATCGGAGGGTCGAGGCAACGGGAGCAAGCGGGGAACTCGCGCCTGATAAATCCGGTAAGCATCGCCAAATTCGGCCAACAGCCGTTGTTCCTCATGAAGTGAACCGGCAAGGAAATAGACGGCGGCCCACAGGCTGACGATAAAGACCGTCCAACTCATCACCGCGTTGGCCCACAAAACCAGCAAGCCGAAGAAATAGATCGGGTGGCGCACCAACCGGTATGTTCCGGTAGAGATGAACGGCGACGGCGGCTCCGGATCGGCCTCACCACGCACGTAGCGAACCAGTTGGCGCAGTCCCAGAAATCGCCACACATCCGTTTGCCATAATGCCGCCAAAGCTCCGAGTGCGCCGATGAATTGCAGGGTATAATTAACAAGCCGAAAGGGCATCGGCACGGACCATAGTGCTCCGTCCGGTGCGCGAGTGATCAGCAGGTAAAGGATTGGCAGCAACGTCCAGCCGGCGATGACATTATAGAGCAGTCGGTATAATCCACGGTAAGCCCGTTCGCCAAAAGTGCGCCGGAACCAGTCTTTTGCATCAACGGCGGCCATCAGGGTATGGAACAAGGTCCATATCAATAGTGCGATAAGTAACTCAACCATAATGAACGATTCCAGGAATGTATCGGATCCTGTTCCATTTGACGAAGAAACATGGCAGCAATTGCCCGACTATCTGAGCAACCTGCCCGAACCGGTCTGCCTGCACGTTTGGGGCGACGAAACGGCCGGCGCGACCGAGCGAGAGGCGGCGCGGCTGGCCCGCATGTTGGCCGAGCGCTTCCCCGAAAAGCTGTCCTGTCGTTTGTTGCCGCGCCGAATTAATTACCCCTATTATCCGGTAATCGGCATCATGGCCGGGACAGACGAGGCATCGATCGACCTGGGGCTGCGTATCATCGGCCTGCCCATCGGCTTCCAGATGACGTCACTCATCGCCGCCATCCAGACCGCCTCATTTCGCGGGCAAACGCTGGAGCCACTCACACGCCTGAAGCTCCGCAAACTTCTGGACGTATATCAGGATGACGTCGCCATCGAGGTGCTGACCTCAGCCGAGGATGAGGCGGGGGCAGTGGTGGCCAAGTCTGCGTTTGGGGCAGCGGCCGCCAACGAACGGATCCGAACCTTTCTGATTGTGACCGACTTCTTCCCCGAAGCGGCCCAACGCTACTCAGCCCAATATTTACCCCACGTGGTCATCAACAAGCGGGTTCATTACGACGGTGCGCTTGAAGAAGAAGAGATGATTCGGCAGATCGGGATAGCCCTGAAAAGCGGGCAAGATACGGCCGCCACAACCTAAAGCTAGGATTTCTTTCCATTCCCCGATAAGGTCGCTTCGACCCGTCGTTGCAGGCGACGCAGGCGGGAACGGCCGCGGGCCATCATGTAGCGAACGCGCTTCCATTCATGGTCGACGAACGACACTTCCTGCGGCGACACATCCCATTTGACGACCGACGCACCCCAGGTCAATCCGCCCCCAAAACCGACGAACACCACATTATCATCCGGCTTGAGCCGGCCCTCGCGAACAGCGTCGCATAACGCCAGAGGGATCGACGCGGCCGACGTATTGCCGTTGTGCTCCACATTCAGGTAGAACTTCTCCATCGGCACCTTGAGCTTTTTGGCCGCCGTCTCGATGATTCGAGTGTTGGCCTGATGGGGGATGATGAGAGCGATATCTTCGACGGTTAGTTCGGCCTGCTTCAGCACTTCCTGGATAGATGAGGCGATCACGTTAGTCGCAAACCGGTAGACCTGGCGGCCATCCATGTCGATGATGTTTTTATGATGCCCGTTACTGGAGAATTCCGTCCCCAACATCGGCACAGGATTGTGGTAGAGCGCGGGCAGGCTCAGCAAGTCGGACCCCGATCCATCCGAACGCAACATCGTGGCCATGACACCCCCGGGGATGCTGGAACCTTTCAGAACGACCGCACCCGCGCCGTCGCCGAACAGGACACAGGTGCCGCGATCGCTCCAGTCAAGCACGCGCGACATCGTCTCCGAGCCAATGACGATGGCGTTGCGCGCTGAACCGGTGGCGATCGACTGTGCCGCCATCTGTAAGGCGTAGACGAAACCGGAACACGCGGCGCTCAGATCAAACGCGGCCGCCTTGGTAGCCCCCAAATAATCCTGAACCAGGCAGGCGGTGGCAGGGAACATGTATTCCGGGGTCGAGGTGGCGACGATGATGAGTTCCACCTGGGAAGGATGCAAGTCAGCCACCGCCAGGGCGCGGGCAGCGGCCTCAAAAGCCAGAGTGGCCGTTGTCTCATGAGCGGCGGCAATATGGCGCGTGCGGATACCTGTGCGCTGGTAGATCCATTCGTCGCTTGTGTCGACAAGCTGCGACAGTTCATCGTTGGTCACCGTGCGATCGGGGAGGTAACAACCCCAACCGACGATATGGGCGTATCGCGTGATCATATTGAGCCGTTGAACAACTACAATAGATTACAACACTGCCTCCCGATATCAGTTGCGCCGCCAATCAGACGATGAGTACAATCACCCGGATATTATGGATAGTTTGTCGCCTTCCGATGAAAGCACAAGCAGAACATTGCGATGGGGTTGCGCCATTATATTGGTCTGCAGCGGGCTTGTCCTGCTCGCCCTGATGGCTTGGCAAGAGTTTCGGCCGACGGAACAAACCACGGCCGCGCTTCCCGCACAGGCAACTCCGGCCATCGGCGGCGCGCTCGTCGGGGTTCATCCCCCGGACGGCAAGGTAATACCCGAGACTCCGCCGGCGACCGGCAACAAGGCGATTCCACCAACGATAGACCAGAGCGCTGTTCCCCCACGCGCGGAATCCGACCTGGAGCAACTGTTCACCGCAGTCGCTCCACCTCATGACTATTTCGCCACGGCCAAAGAGTTGGGGCATATTAGTCTGGGCGACAGGACGGTATGGTCAATTGATTACCGTGTGGGAGAGCGGGCGACATTCCAAACAGCCGACGGCCCGCGCGAGGCGGAACTGATCTACATGGACGATCTGGCCGCCTATTGGGCCGAGACCGGGCTGTCGCTTGACCGTTCGGCATTGATCGCCGCCGCCGGGCGGATGCGCGATATATATTACCCGACCCTCCGCCGGTATTTCGGGCAGGAGTGGCGGCCGGGGATCGACGGAGACTTGCGCTTCACCGTGCTTCATGTGCTGGGCGCGGCCGATTCCCTGGAGTTAGGCTATTTCACCGATGAAGATCAGTACCCGCGCTCGCTGTTCGAGCATTCGAACGAACGTGAGATGATCTACCTGAACATGGACCGACTGCCGTTAGACTCACCGCTTTATGACGGGACGCTTGTCCATGAGGTGCAGCACCTGATTCAGTGGAACCTGGACGCCAACGAAGACAAGTGGCTCAATGAGGGTCTGTCACAGATCGCCGAAGACATGGCCGGTCTGGACACCGTCGATCCCGCACCTTATCTGGAGCAGACGAACATCAGGCTCGATCGCTGGTCCAAATATGCACCGGAGATTTACGCCCACTATGGCGGCAGCTTTCTCTATTTGCTCTATCTCCGGCAACAGGCGGGAGTGGCGGCCCTGACGGAACTGGCTCGCCATCCGGCCAACGGGTTAGCGGCCGTTCGGTCCATTCTGGCCGGATATTTACCTCGCCTGTCACTGGAGGAGTTCACCCTCGATTGGGCGACGGCTCTCCTCCTGGATGGGGAATCGGCCGATCCACGTTACTCCTTCGACGGTTATGAATTGCCCCAACCGTTTTTCGCCAACCGGGTACGACAATTGCCTTATGCACAAACCGGCACTGTTGACCAGTATGCCATTGACTTTATCGACCTGGATTTTTACGGCCGAGCGACGCTCACTTTCGTCGGCGATACCACGACGACCCTGACGGACGAACCGCCGGAGGGAGCGGCCATATGGTTCGCGCCCCCGATAAACAGCGGTCGCAGCCAGTTGACAGGCGCCGTCGATCTGACCGGGATTCAGAATGCCGAACTCACCTTTGCGGCCTGGTATGACCTGGAGCCATTGTATGATTTCGCCTACCTCTCCGTCTCGACCGACAACGGGGCCACATGGCGCGTCCTGGAGCCGAACCACGGCGTGTTGGGAGCTTACGGTTCGGGTTGGGGCGGTCGCAGCGCAGAAGCGAGCAACCATAGCAACGGCTGGGTGGCCGAGCAAATCGATTTGACCCCCTATGCGGGTACACAGATTTTGTTGCGTTTCGATGTGGTGACGGACTTCGAGGAATCAGGTCGCGGGTTTGCCGTCAGTGGGCTAACTATTCCTCAGCTGGCGAAACAACCGGAATGGTGGCCCAATGGCTTCGTCGAGACAGGGCATCTATTGCCTCAGCGATGGGGAGTTCGGGTGATTCAGGAAGGTACCGCGCCGAAGGTCATCCCCTTGACGCTCGACGCATTGAATCGGGGGAGCGTGGGGGTAGAGCTTGGCCCCGAGGGCGGCACGCTGATCGTCATGCCGCTGACTCCGTACGTCGACTCAGCGGCCGATTACTGGTTATCTGTTGAGAAATAGGCGCGTCACGCGCTCCGCCGATCAGGAGTTCCTGGCCGAACGGTATTGGCCTTCCAGCTCGGCCCGGCGCTCTTCCATGGCGTTCCGAGCCTCGTTCTTGGTCAATTCCCAGCGCTCCTCGGCGCTCTGGAGCAAGTCGGAACCAGACGCCGGCGTCAGGAGCAAAGCGGTGACCGCGCCAATCAACGCGCCGCAAACAGCCCCCGCCATGAAGCTAATTGCTTTGTTCATCTTTCTCCTTTCCTTATCCGGCCTGGACCGGGTTATTGTTTATTGTCGCAAGGTCGCTCCAATTATAGCCCAGGTTGAGAGCTTTGTCTCAAAACGGCGACACCGAAGCAGCGCTTTTAACAGTCGGTCATAGAGTGTCGATATAACCAAATGGCTGGATATTGGACTACTGAAAAGGCCTGTTTGTAGCCATCTATAGTCAACGAATAGAATGTCAATAAAATTAGAGTAACTCGTGCAGGCACGGGGGCACACCGCCAACACGCTAAATCGTGATGAGCAGCGCCTTGCTCGGTTTCTTCCAGGAATACAAGTTGGGTTTTGCGGCCGCCGCCTATCTGGGATCAAAGAAAAGGCGGGCCGAAGCGCCGGCATAGACACCGCATACGGTATCGCCCGCCACTTCGCCCGCCAATTGCCTGCTTACCTCAACTGCCGGTGGCCGCTTTCTCTTTGATGGCCAATCTTAAATCATCCAATTGCGAGGGCAGCACATAGGACGGCGCGTCAGCCATCAGATCGGTCGCCTGGGCGGTCTTGGGGAAGGCCATGACCTCGCGAATGTTCGGCTCTCCAGCCATGAGCGCCACCAGCCGGTCGATACCGGGAGCGATGCCGCCGTGGGGTGGTGCGCCGTATTCGAACGCCTCGAGAAGGTGACCGAATTGCTCCCGCGCTTGCTCCATCGAGAAACCGATCAGCGACATGATCTTGGCTTGCAAAACCTGATCGTGGATTCGGATGCTGCCGCCGGCCACTTCGAAACCGTTGCAAACGAGGTCGTACTGCTGGCTTAACACGGCCGCCGGGTCGGTGTCGAGCAAGGGGATGTGCTCCGGCTTTGGCGCGGTAAACATGTGGTGGCTGGGAGCGAAATGACCATCCTCCAGTCCCTCTTCAAACAAGGGAAAGTCGATGACCCAGGCGAAAGCCAGTTCCTTCTTGTCGGTATAACCCAGGCGGCGAGCCATTTCCGTCCGCAATGTGCTGAGGACGTTATGGACGATTGTTTTAGTGTCGCTGGAGATCAGGATCAGGTCGCCGGGTTTGGCTTCCAGCCGCTCGGTGATGGCGATCAACTGGTCAACGGTGAAGAACTTGGCGATGGGGCCGCGCATCTCGCCCGTCTCCGGGTGAATAGCCAGCCAGGCCAGCGCCTTTGCACCCTGGCCGCGCGCCAGCTCTTCCAGCTCATCCAGCTGCTTGCGACTGTACGCGCCGCAACCGGGGGCGCAAATAGCCTTCACCGGCTTGCCCTCGGCCACATTTTCGGCAAAGACGCGGAACGCGCTGCCGGCGGCGATATCGCCGATATTCTTCAACTCCATGCCGTAGCGCAGGTCCGGCCGGTCGGTGCCGAATCGCTCCGTCGCCTCGGCATAGCTGAGCCGGGGGAACGTGGCCGATGCCGGCGGCACCAGGCTGACCGCGTTGACCATGCCCATAATCAGTTCCTCGACCAGATCGAGAATGTCGTCCCGCTCGATGAAACTCATTTCCATGTCGAGCTGAGTGAATTCCGGCTGACGGTCAGCGCGGAGGTCTTCGTCGCGGAAGCAACGAGCGATCTGGAAGTAGCGCTCGTAACCGGCCACCATGAGCAGCTGCTTGAGTTGCTGCGGGCTTTGCGGCAGGGCGTAAAACTTGCCGGGGTGGACGCGGCTAGGAACCAGATAGTCGCGGGCGCCTTCGGGCGTCGATTTGAACAGGATCGGTGTCTCGACCTCGATAAAGTCACGAGCACTCAGAAACTCGCGGATGAAGCGAATGGCGTTGTGGCGCAAAATGAGATTGCGCTGCATTCGTTCGCGCCGCAGGTCGAGATAGCGGTAGCGAAGGCGCGTCGTCTCATCGACGGTCTCATCCCGATCGATCAGGAACGGGGTCGTCTTGGCCGGATTGAGAATGACAACCTTGTTGACCAGTACCTCGATCTCGCCCGTGGGCAGGTTGGGGTTTTCCTGGCCGGCGGGACGGCGAGAGACCTCGCCGGTCACTTGCACCACATATTCACTGCGAATCGTCTCGGCCGCGGCAAATCCATCGGCCGTACGCCCCGAATCCACCACGGCTTGCGTTTTACCCGCCCGGTCACGAATATCGATGAATATCACCCCGCCCATGTCGCGCCGCCGGTTGACCCAGCCCGCCAAGGTCACAGTCTGACCCACGTGTTCGCTGCGAAGTTCGCCGCAACTATGCGTCTTCAGCATACCAATCCTTCCCTATGAATAAAAAATGCGCTCGGCCGCCCGATATGCGGCGCGGAGCAATCCAAAATTGTAACACGTGCGAAAAGGAAATGAAAACCGTGGGAGTGACTAATTACAAAGGCATGAGATAATAGAGCAATGGCACAATGTCCCCACTGTTTACGAACCGATGAGCAAGTCAAGAACGGCAAGACGGCGGCTGGTAGCCAACTCTACCGGTGCAAA
>JAGOZU010000044.1 GCA_018058545.1 Promineifilum sp.
GGCCTCGTCGGCCACCGCCAGCGACCTGGAGAACTGCTGATAGAACTCGTCGATGACCGGCACCCACGGCTTGCCCTCGGCGATCTCATCCAGCTCGTCTTCCATCCGCGCCGTGAAGTCGACCGACAATACATTGGGGAAATATTCCACCAGCATGTCGGTGACGACCCGGCCGATCTCCGTCGGCCGCAGCCGCTTTTGTTCCTGCTCCACATAGCCGCGATTCTGAATAGTGGAGATGATCGAGGCGTAGGTGGACGGGCGGCCGATGTTGTGCTCCTCCAGCGCCTTCACCAGCGACGCCTCGGAATAGCGCGGCGGCGGCTGGGTGAAATGCTGGTCGGGCAGCAGCTTCAGCAAGTCGATCGGCTCGCCGGTCTGCAAGTCGGACGGGATCTGCGGCGCGTCAGGGTCGTCGCCGTTCTCATCGCCGGGGTCGTCCGCGCCATAAACGGCCAGGAAGCCCCGGAACGTCAGCGTGGAGCCGGACGCGCGGAAGAGATACGGCCGCTGCGTGGCGGGCACGCCGGCCGGCCCGGCCCAGATGTCGGCCGACACTGTGTCATAGAGCGCCGGAGCCATCTGACTGGCCATGAACCGCTCCCAGATCAGCTTGTACAGGCGAAACTGGTCCTTCGACAGGTGGGCCTTCAGCGACGCGGGCGTGCGCTCGATGCCGGTCGGCCGGATGGCCTCGTGGGCCTCCTGCGCCGTTTTGGAGCGGGTCTTGTAGACCGGGGGCTTGTCCGGCATGTACTCCTCGCCGAAGGTGGCGCGAATTAAGTCGCGCGCCTCCTCCTGGGCGATGGCCGAGACGTTCACGCTGTCGGTGCGCATGTAGGTGATGAGGCCGGTGTCCCCCTCGCCGACGTTGACGCCCTCGTAAAGCTCCTGGGCGATGCGCATGGTCTTGGTCGTGCCCATGCCCAGCCGCCGCGAGGCGTCCTGCTGCAGGGTGCTGGTCGTGAACGGGGCCGGGGGGCGGCGCGTCCGGGTGCCCAGCGCCACGTCGCCGACTTCCCAATGGGCCGTCTGCAACGCCTCGACGTGGGGCCGCACGGCTTCCTCGCTGCCCAGTGACGGCTCCTCGCCCTGGAGGCGATGCAGGCGGCCGATGAAAAACGGCCGTCTGGTTCCGTTGCCGCCGGGGCTGAGGCGAAACTTCGTCTGGCTCAATTCGGCGTCGATGGTCCAGTATTCGACCGAGTCGAAGCTCTCGATCTCGCGCTCGCGCTCGACGACGAGGCGGACGGCGACCGACTGGACGCGCCCGGCCGACAGACGGCCCTGCACCTTGCGCCACAGCAGCGGGCTGAGCTGGTAGCCGACCAGCCGGTCGAGGACGCGGCGGGCCTGCTGGGCCTCCACCCGGTCCATGTCGATGTCGCGCGGATGCTCAAAGGCGGCGCGGATGGCCGGCTGGGTGATCTCCTGGAAGACGACGCGCTTCGTGCGCTGGGGGTCCATGTCGGCCGCTTCCATGACGTGCCAGGCGATGGCCTCCCCCTCGCGGTCGGGGTCAGTGGCCAGAAATATCTCGCTGGAATGGGCGGCGATCTCGCGCAGCTCCTTCACCAGCGGGCGCTTCTCGTTGGGCACCCGATACTCCGGCGCGAAATCATGCTCGACGTCGACGCTGAGGCGCGACTTGAGCAGGTCGCGAACATGGCCCAGGCTGGGCTTGACGATGTAACCCTTGCCCAGATAGCGGCCGATCGTTCGCGCCTTGGCCGGCGACTCGACGACGACCAGCTTCTCGCCGCGCCCGCCGGCCCGTTTGGCGCCGGTCGCGCCGCCGGCGGCTTTGGTCTTCTTGCCGCCCGTGGTGGCTTTGGCGGCTTTGCCGGCCTTCGGCGTGGCTTTTTTGGCGGCGCGGGGAGCCGGCTCCGGCTTGGGCAGATGCTCATGGGCCGGGGTGCGCCCCTGTTTGTAGATCGTCCCGCCGCACACGGGGCATTTCCCGCGCGTGCCGGGCGCGCCGTTGGCGGACCATTCCGGAGTCGGGTTCTCCATCGGCCGCTTTTCCCTGCATTTCAGGCAATAGCCTGTGATCGCTTCATTTTCCATTCAGTAAATCTGCCAACCTGATTACATTGTTACCCAACTATCTTTGAATCGTAGCCGGGTCAGTCTTATTGCATTTTTACAAATTAATCAAGCAGGGGTCAGGCAACCGGGCAACTACCTGCAAGGAAACGTGCAACTTCTATTCCCGGTTGCCTGACCCTGTTGGTATGTAGGGGCGGGTTTGAAACCCGCCCCTACCCCTAATTAATTTGTTCACCTGCAACAAGATTCGGCTATCTGCGGAACAATGTACTAACTGTAGGATTCCAGATCGGTATCCTGCAGATCATCAATGACTTTCTTGACCAGTGGAATCTTGTCCTTGTGGACGACGAGGATAGCGTTATCGGTATTGACGACGATCATCCCCTCCAGCCCAATGGCGACGACAAGTTTCCCCGGTTCATAATTATAAATCAAACTATCCTCAGACGCGGTGTCGATGACCTTTCCTTTCGTCACATTGCCACGCGGGTCGGGATTGATGGCCTCTTTCAGGGCGTACAGCGTGCCCGGATCGCTCCAGCCCATCTCGCTGTGCAGGACGAGGGCATCCCGCGGGTCGAGGTGGGTCAGGATGGCGTCGTCGAAGCTGACGGCCTCCATGCCGGGATAGACCCTCGCCAGAGTGGCCTCATAGTCCGGCGTGCCGATCGCCTGCTCCACCTCGGCCAGTTGTCGCCACATGTCGGGCGAAAACCGCCGGTAGACCCGGCGCACATAGGCGGGGGTCGTCACGAAAAAGCCGGTGTTCCAGACATGGGTTCCCTGCTCGAATATCCGGCGGCAAAGCTCCAGTGGCGGCCGATAGGTCAGCGATTCGAAGTCGTAATAGGGCGTCTCGCCCACGCTCCCCGCCTGCGGTCCAATGCCGATCCAGCCCAGATTCTCGTTGGCAAAGCGCGGCGTCTCGCCCATGAATATGATCTCGGCCCGCGACTCGTTGATGAGCCGCTCGGCCACCGCCAATAGCTCGGTGAACGCCGGGACGTTCTCGATGTAGTTATCCGACCACAGGATGGCCACCGGCTCGTCCTCGTTGCCCTGCGCCAGATGGGCCATGGCCAGCCCCACAGCCGGACCGAGGTCACGGCGAGCCGGCTCGAAGATGATATTGCCCGGCGGCAGATCGGGCAACTGGCTGGAGACGATCTCGCCGTAACGCTCGTTGGTGGCGACGTAGATATTCTCATGCCCGTAGAGCGGGGCCACGCGACCGGCCGCCAATTGCAAGGTGGACGCCTCGCCGACGATCGGCTCGAATTGTTTGGGCGATGACTGGCGGCTGATCGGCCACAAGCGTCGCCCCGACCCGCCCGCGAATATAACTATGCGCATTTTGGTACGCTATTCCTCCGGTTGATCCGCTTCATATGCCGGGCCTGCCTCACGCAATCGCACGTAATTCATCCCCCCGACCTGCTGCACCATGCCCTTCAGCTCCATGATCGTCAGGGTACTGCTGATCAGGCTGCTGGGCAAGCCGGTCAGTCGGCGCAAATCATCGACATGCACCGGCTGGGACGACAGCTGGGCGATCAGCGCCGCCTCCTCGGCCGTCTCCGGCAGCACGACCTGGGCCATGGCCTGTTCGGCCACCATCTTCAGGTTCAACTCCTCGAGGATATCCTCGACGCGCATGACCAGCTTGCCGCTCTGCTGGATCAGCCGGTTGGCGCCCACACTGACCGGGCTGTTGATATTGCCGGGGACGGCGAAGACCTCGCGGTTCTGCTCCAGCGCGAAGCGCGACGTGATGAGCGCGCCGCTCTTCTCCCCGGCTTCGATCACCAGAACGCCCAGCGACAGGCCGCTGATGATGCGGTTGCGCGCCGGGAAATGATTGCTGTCCGGATCGGCGCCGAAGGGATAGTCGCTGATGATCGCCCCGCGGCCGTCGGCGATCTCATGGGCCAGCTCGCGATGCTCCGGCGGGTAAACCTTGTCGATGCCACAAGCCAGGACGGCGATGGTTCGGCCGCCTTCCTCGAGCGCGGTGCGGTGGGCCACGGCGTCGATGCCGCGAGCCAGGCCGCTGACAATGGTGATCCCGTTGCGGGCCAGCCCGGCCACCAGATCGCGCGTGACCTGCCGGCCGTAGGCGCTCAGGCGGCGCGTGCCGACGACGGCCACCGCCCAGCGGTCAACCGGCTCCAGTCCGCCGCGTACAAATATCAGCGGCGGCGCGGCCGGAATCTCGCGCAGCAGGTCGGGGTAGCCCGCGTCTTGCCACGTTAATACGTTGACGCCGGACTTCTCCACCCGTTGGGCATACCCGTCCAGATCGAAGCTGCCGCGAACCTCGTTGAGGCTTTGGATGGCCCGTTGTTCCAGACCGAGGCGCTGCAAGTCGTTGTCCGAGGCTCCCCAGGCTTTCTCCAGCGATCCAAACGCGCCCAGCAAGGCCTGCACCGTGGCCGGTCCTATGCCGCTGACGTAATTGAATCCCAGCCAGTATTGTAGCTCAGACATCGCTAATCCCGTTCCTGTGGCGCGGGCCACATGCGGGCCGGATTATGAGAAGCCCCCAGTCGGGCGAATTATTCGTCCAGGCCGTCGATCAACCCCGGCATCGGTTGAATGACGACGCGGCCGCCCTCGATATCGACCGCCACGATGACGTCGGGTATGTCGGGCAACAGATGTTGGCCGGACGGGCCTTCGACCACGAAGACATTGTTGGCCCCGGTCTCCAGCACCTCCACCAGACGGCCGACGCGCGTGCCGGCGACGGTGACGACCTCGAGACCCTCAAGCTGGAAGAGGAAGTATTCGCCCTCCTCCAGTGGTACGGCCTCCGCCTCGGGCACCTGGAGCAGCTCGCCGCGCAGCAGTTCAGCCTCGTCGCGCGTGGGATAGCCGGCCAGCTTCAGCAGCACCACACCCTGGTGTTGGCGATAGCCCTCGACAGCCACCCGGCGCGGGTTCTTCTCGCCGACGTAGATCGCCTCCAGCCAGCCAAAGCGTTCCGGCATGTCGGTCAGCAGCTCCACGCGAACCTCGCCGCGCACGCCATGCGGCCGGGAGACGCGGCCGACCGCCAAAAAACGAGGCTCGGCAGAACGATCTACTGAGCCTCCGGCGGGGGGTCGCCCCGGGTTGTTTGCGGGCGGCGGGTGGCCTTCGGTCAACGGCTCATCCTCAGCGCAGCTCATCCGCCTCCAGCAGGTTCAGCTCGAAGCGGCGGCCTTCCTTGGCGGCCCGAACCTGCATCAGCGTGCGGACCGAGTCGATGACCCGGCCGCTCTTGCCGATGATGCGCCCCATGTCCGGGGCAGCCACGGCCAGCTCGATCACCGTCGTCGCCCGGTCGCGAACCTCGGTCACAACGACCTCTTCGGGGTTATCAACCAGCGACTCGACGATGAAGGTGACGAGGTCTTTCATGAGGGTTTAGGCTCCCTCGCCGGCGCCGTCGGTGGCGGCCTCAACGGCTTCCTCGACCTTGTCGGCCGCGCCCTCGACGATATCCTTGGCCTCATCAACGGCGGCTTCGGCGACATCTTCTACCTTGTCGGCTACAGCTTCGGCAGCGTCCTCAACCTTCTCGACCACGGCCTCGGCCTCATCGGCCACGGCTTCGGCGGCTTCCTGCACCTTGTCAACGGCCGCTTCGGCGACATCTTCAGCCTTGTCGGCGACTTCCTCGACCTTGTCAACCACGGTCTCGACGACATCCTTGGCCTTGTCAACCACGGTTTCGGCGACATCTTTAGTCTTGGCGGCTGCCGGCGCGACGCCCGTGTACTCGGTGACGAGGGCATCCAGCGATTCCCCGGCATGCAGGCGAGTCAGGCGACCCATGGTGCCCTGCTTCTCCAGCAGGACGCGCACGGCGTCGGTCGGCTGTGCGCCGACGCTGAGCCAATAGAGGGCGCGGTCTTCCTTGATCATGTACTCCGCCGGGTTGGGCAGCGGGTTGTAATGGCCGATGTTCTCCACGATACGGCCGTCGCGCTTGTCTTCTTTCTCAGCCACGACGACGCGATAGCTGGGCTGGCGGATCTTTCCGGTTCGACTCAAACGAATTCTTAGCATGTCCTGATTTATCTCTCCATCTATTGAAGGGTTGCCTTCAAATATAATAATTCCAAATGATTACATTCGACCACCAAGAAGGGACGCGAGGGCGTTTTTGCCCCGCCCGCCTTTCTTGAGTTGCTTCATTAAATCCTGCATCTCGCGATGCTGCTTCAGCAGCACGTTGACGGCCTGCACCGTGGTGCCGGAGCCGAGGGCCACGCGCCGCTTGCGGCTGGCCTTCAGGATGCGCGGGTTTTGCCGCTCCTCGGCCGTCATGGACTGGATCATGGCCTCGATACTCTTGAGGTCCTTCTCGGCCGAACTCATGTCCATATCGCCGGTCAGCTTGTTCATGCCCGGCACCATATCCAGCAGCTTGCCCAGCGGACCCATTTTCTTGATCTGCTGCAACTGTTTGAGGAAGTCATCGAGGTTAAATTCGCCGGCGACGAGGCGCTCGCTCGCGCGCTGGGCCTCTTCCATATCCATCTCGGTCTGGGCATGCTCGATGAGCGTCATGATGTCGCCCATGCCGAGGATGCGCCCGGCCAGCCGGTCGGGATGGAACACCTCAATGGCGTTGAGCTTCTCGCCCGTGCCGAGGAACTTGATGGGCACGCCGGTGACTTCGCGCATGGAAATGGCCGCGCCGCCGCGCGCGTCGCCGTCGATCTTGGTCATGATCAGGCCGGTCAGCGTGACCGCCTGATGGAAGTCGGTGGCCACCCGGACGGCTTCCTGGCCGGTCATGGCGTCGGCCACCAGCAAGGTCTCGATGGGCTGGACGCGGGCCTTGATGCCCTTGATCTCGCCCATCATCATCTCGTCGATGTTAAGGCGACCGGCGGTGTCGATGATCACCGTCGTCGCGCCGGTGGCCACGGCTTGCTTGACGCCGTTGGCGGCCACATTGACCGGGTTGGCCTGGGTTCCCTCGCTATAGACGGGGATATCCAGCTGCTTGCCCAATGTCTCCAGCTGATTGATGGCCGCGGGGCGATAGACGTCGGCGGCCACGAGCAGCGGCCGTCGCCCTTGCTTGCGCAGATGGAGCGCCAGCTTGCCGGCCATGGTCGTCTTGCCTGCGCCCTGCAACCCCACCAGCATGATGACCGCCGGGGATTGCGCGCCCAGATTGAGGCGGCCCGGCTCGCCCAGCGTCCGGATCAGCTCCTCGTTGACGATCTTGACCACTTGCTGGCCGGGGGTCAGGCTGCGCATGACCTCCTGGCCCACAGCCCGCTCGCGAACACGGCCGACAAACTCCTTGACGACCTTGAAGTTGACGTCGGCCTCCAGCAAGGCGAGACGAACCTCGCGCATGGCGAGGTCTACATCTTCTTCCGTCAGTTTGCCGCGTCTTTGAAGGTTGTCGAAGACGGACTGTAATCGCGAACCAAGAGACTCAAACACTCAATCACCATCATGCAAAGCAAGTATGCAAGGTTGGAATTTTAACGCAGCCATGATGCCGCGTCAAGGCGCGCACGCGCAATGAAAACCCACCCGCCGGCGGCGGGTGGGTCTCAACACAGCTTATTCTACTATACAAGCCGCAAAATGCCTAGGCGGCCACCAGCTCGAAGGCCTCGGCCGCGGCGCGCAGCACGTCGGCGCGGTCGGTGTTCTCCCAGGGCGCTTCGATGTCGTGGCGGCCGAAATGGCCATAGGCGGCCGTGGGCCGATAGATCGGGCGGCGCAAATCCAGGTCGCGGATGATGGCGCCCGGACGCAGATCGAAATGCTCGTTGATCAGATCAACCAGTTGGTCGCTGGTCAGATCGCTGGTGCCGAACGTCTCGACGTTGATGCTCAGCGGATGGGCCACGCCGATGGCATAGGCCAGCTGCACCTCGCAGCGCTCGGCCAGCCCGGCGGCGACGAGGTTCTTGGCCACCCAGCGCGCGGCATAGGCAGCGCTGCGATCGACCTTCGTCGGATCCTTGCCGCTGAACGCGCCGCCGCCATGACGGCCCATGCCGCCGTAGGTGTCGACGATAATCTTGCGGCCGGTCAGACCGGCGTCGCCCATCGGGCCGCCTACGACGAAGCGGCCGGTCGGGTTGACGTAGATCACCAGATCGTCGGTGTCATAATCGGATTGTTTGGTCGGGTTGACGACGAAGTTGCGGCCTTCGCCGACCAGCTCGCGGGGCAGCACCGGCTTGATGACATGCTCGATGATGCCTTGCTTGATGACCGCCGAATCGACATCGGGGGCGTGCTGAGTGCTGATGAGGACGGTACGGATGCTCTTTGGCTTGCCGTAGGCGTATTCGACCGTGACCTGGGCCTTGCCGTCGGGACGAACCCAGGGCAGGGTCCCGTCGCGACGGACCTCGGACAGGCGGCGCGTCAGCTGGTGGGCCAGATAGATGGGCATGGGCATGTAGACGTCGGTTTCGTTGCAGGCAAAACCGAACATCATGCCCTGGTCGCCCGCGCCGACGGAATCGACGGCCGCGTCGGCATCGCCGTTCTTGCGTACTTCCAGCGCCTGGTTGACGCCCTGGGCAATATCGGGGCTTTGCGCGGCAATGGCGGCCTGGACGCCGCAGGTATTGCCGTCGAAGCCCTTGCTGCTGTCATCAAAGCCGATATCGATCACAACTTCACGGACGAGCTTGTCGAAGTCGACGAAAGCGTTGGTGGTGATCTCGCCGAGAAGCAGAACGAAACCGGTCTTGATCGCTGTTTCGCAGGCTACCCGAGCGGTGGGATCCTTGGCCAGGAGCGCGTCGAGAACAGCATCGCTGATCTGGTCGCACATCTTGTCCGGATGTCCCTCTGTCACGGATTCCGACGTGAAGAAAAGACTCGGTGACGACATAAAAGTAGTTGACATGTGTTCGAAACCTCCAAAATTTATCGCGGAGAACGAACGATGGAACAAAAAACGCCTCTGAGCAGGTCAAGAGGCGTCTGGTGTCGATTCACTTTTACCTCTTATCTTCCAGCTTTCGCTGCCGGAGTTAGCACCAGTCCTTGCGGATGGTTGCTGCAGTTTCAACGGGCCGGGTCCCTGGACTGCTCTGGATAAGCGCGATTGCTCTGTTTCGTAAAGTTCTCGTCTAACCAAAGGATATTAATCACTCATGGTGAATTGTCAAGATCGTAAAATCGGCGTCTTACGAACAGCATTAAGACGGACTATTCCCAATTCTCCGGCGGTTCGGGCATGCCCAGAACGTGATAGCCGGCATCGACGTAGACCACCTCGCCCGTCACGCCGCTGCCCAGGTCGCTGCACAGCCACAGGGCCGTGCCCGCCACCTCGGTCTGGTCAATGTTGCGGCGCAGCGGGGCGCGCTCGCCGACATAGCCCAACATCTTGCGGAAACCGGCGATGCCCGACGCGGCCAGGGTCTTGATCGGCCCGGCGGAGATGGCGTTGACGCGAATATTGTGCGGGCCGAGATCGGCGGCGAGATAGCGCGTGCTGGCCTCCAGCGCCGCCTTGGCCACGCCCATCACGTTGTAATGGGGCACGACCTTCTCCGCGCCGTAATAGGTCATGGTCATCATGCTGCCGCCATTGGGCATGATTCGGTGGGCGCGCTGGGCCAGGGCCACGAAGCTGTAGACGCTGATATCCATTGCTATACGAAATCCCTCGCGACTGGTGTCGTAGAATCGCCCTTCCAGTTCTTCCGACGGCGCGTAGCCGATGGAGTGGACGAGGATATCGATGGCTCCAAAATGGGCCGCGGCCTTGTCGAACACCGCGTCAATCTCGCTGTCCGAGGACACATCGCACTTCTCGACAAAGGTCGCGCCGATTTGCTCGGCCAATGGGAAGACGCGCTTCTCCAGCTGGGGGATGCCATAGCTAAGGCCGACGTCCGCGCCCTGCTCCTTGAACGCCTCGGCGATGGCCCAGGCGATGGAATTCTTGTTGGCGACGCCGAAGATTAGCGCCTTTTTCCCGGCAAGTAGATTCATCCGATCTGTCTCCTGATTCGAGCCCAGGTCATGGCTCAAATCTGTTCCTATTAATGGCTCAACTCACTGTTGTAGATAACCCTTACGGGGGCGGAAAGGTACGTTTGGCCCGCTCTCTTCGGCCATTTGCAGGGGCGGGGTTCATACCCGCCCCTACTTTTCTGCGAAAAACCACCGCACCAGTCGCATGACAGTTCGCTCACACAGGGGTAAAATGTGGGCTATGGACAAACCCACACCCACCACAAATTCCCGCTCATCAATCCTGATCCCGGTCATTCTCATGGCCGTCTTCGGGTTCCTGCTGTGGCGCAACGGCGAGAAATGGCTGCGCAACACGCTGGTCTACCTGTCCCAGGCGACCTGGGCCAGGCAAATGGTCAGCAGTTGGGGCATCGCCTGGGCGGTGGCGTCGCGTTTCGTGGCCGGGGAAGACCGGCAAACGGCCGTCGGCGTGGGTCAGGCCATGAACGACAACGGCTTGCTGCTGACGATGGACTACCTGGGCGAGAGCTGCACCACCGAGGCCGAAGCCGGGCAAGCGCGCGACGAAATCATGCGCCTGCTCGACGACATCGACCGCCACCGGTTGAACTCCGGCGTCTCCGTCAAGCCGAGCCAGCTGGGCCTGAAGATCGACCCCAAATTGGCCCAGGACAACATCGTGGCCATCGTCCGCAAGGCGGCGCAATATGGCAACTTCATCCGCATCGACATGGAAGACCACCCCACAACGGACGCGACGCTGGCCATCTACCGCCATCTGCGCCACGACCTGGGGCTGAACAACGTCGGCGTGGTCATCCAGTCCTATCTCTATCGCAGCGAGAAGGATATTGAGGAGTTAATGGCCGAAGGGGCGTCGGTGCGCCTGTGCAAGGGAGCCTATGCCGAGCCGGCCGAAGTCGCCTTCCCCAAAAAGATCGACGTCGACGCCAACTACATCAATCTGTCCCACCTGATGCTCAGTCCCAAGGCCCTGGCCAACGGCGCGTTTCCGGCTTTCGCCACCCACGATCCCCGGATGATCGACGAAATTAAGGCCTACACGAAAAAGAACCATATCCCCGTCGACAAATTCGAGTTCCAGATGCTCCACGGCATCCGCCGCGACTTGCAGGAGGGGCTGGCTCGCGAGGGGTATCGGGTGCGGGTCTATGTGCCCTACGGCACGGCCTGGTATCCGTATTTCGTGCGCCGTCTGGCCGAGCGCCCGGCCAACATGTGGTTCTTCATCAGCAACTTCTTCCGCGCCTGAGGCGCAGGAATAATTCACCGATGAAGATCGTCGAATCCAAACGAATCCCCGGTGTGCTGACGGCCGAACTCCAATCCTTCGGCGACGACCGCGGCCGCTTCACCGAGACGTTCCGCACCGAATGGTTTCCCCAGCGGGCGTGGGGGCGCGTCCAGACCAATCGCTCCGACTCGCGGGCGGGCGTCCTGCGCGGGTTGCATTATCATTTCAATCAGGTGGATTACTGGTGCCTGCTCAGCGGCCGCATTCGGGTGGGGCTGGCCGACCTGCGCCCCGCGTCCCCGGCCTACCGGCTGACGGAAACCATCGACCTCGACGCCGCCGACAATCGCGGGGTGTTCATCCCCGTGGGCGTGGCCCACGGCTTCCTGGCCCTCACCGAAGTGACCCTGTTCTACATCGTCGATAACTACTACGACGGCTCCGATGAGTACGGCCTGGCCTGGGACGACCCCGACATCGTCGTGCCCTGGGGGACGGAGATCGCTCCCATCGTCTCCGGGCGCGACGCGGCCAACCCCCGTTTCCGGGACATCCCCGCCGGCCGCCTGCCCGCGTGACCTAGCCTGCCGGACCGAACAACCGCAGCCACAGGGGCGGCCCCAGGATGATCAGGCCGATGATCACCGACCCGACCGCCCCCACCAGCACGGCCGCGGCGGCGACGTCCTTGGCCGTCCCGGCCAGCGGGTGAATGTCGGGCATGGCCATATCGACGGCCGCCTCCAGCGCGGTGTTGAAGAACTCGGCCATCCACACCAGCATGATCGTCAACAGCAAAATCGCCCATTCGATCCGGCTGACCCGCAGCCAGAACGCCAGCCCGAAGACCCCCAGGCTGATGATGGCGTGGATCCAGGCGTTGGGCTGCGTGCGCAGTACGTGGAGCCAGCCCCGGGCGGCATAGACAAAGCTCCGGGCGCGCCGCCGCAAGGCCAACCCCTCGCGGACATCAGTCGGCATGCTCGTCCTCGGTGGGCTGAATCCCCTCCAGTCCCAAACGGCCGAGAATGGCCTCCTGGGCCGCCCACATCGCCGCCTTCCCTTCCTCGTCGTCGTGGTCATAGCCCGCCAGATGCAGCACACCATGAACGGCCAGCAGCTGCAACTCGGCCGTGGCCTCGTGCCCCTTGGCCGCGGCCTGGGCCTTGGCCGTCTCCACGGAGATGGCGATGTCGCCCAGATATTCGAGCAAATTTTCAGCCCCGGGAATGGGGTCGCCGCCAGGGAAACTGAGCACGTCCGTGGCTCGATCCTCGCCGCGATACTGCAAGTTCAGCTGGCGCAAATAGTCGTCATCGGTCAGCAATAGGGTGACGGCCGCGCCGTCGGAGATGGACTCATGGGTCATGGCCGCATTGGCCGCCGTGGCCACCGCCCGCATGTAAGCCGTGGGGTATCGATTCGTGCTCTGGATATCAATTGTGTAAGGCATGGGAAATCCTTGCTTGAGGATCAAACGGAATGGATGGTTTGCGAGGCCGGGCGGGACAACGGCTGCTCGATGCGCGCCGGCGCTTGCGGCGCGGGCAGGGCCGCCTCCGGCTGGTTGTCGACCAGCAACTCCTCGTTGCCGGGATATTGCACGCGGACATGGAAGCGTCCCTTGAGAGTCTCGATGAACGAGGCACGCAGCAGGTCGATGTCGCCCAGGCTCAATTTGGAATCATCGAGCTGCCCCTCCAAAATATCCTCTTCCACGATGGTGGTCACCAGCTTCTCAATCGCCCGCTCGGTGTTCGGCCGCAGGGCGGTCGAGGTGGCGTCGATGGCGTCGGCCAGCATCACAATCGCCGACTCGCGCGTGCTGGGGCGCGGACCGCGATACCGGAACGGCAGCGGGTTGACCTCCACCCCCTCCCCGGCCGCCTCCTGCGCCTTGCGATAGAAGCTCTTGACGATGCGCGTCCCGTGATGCTCGGCGATGATATTCTGCACCCGAAACGGCAGCCGGTATTGCCGCGCCAGACCGAGGCCATCGGCCACATGGCTGATGATGATGCGCACGCTGGCCAGCGGATCCAGAATCGCATGAGGATCGACGCCTTCCTGATTCTCGATGAAAAACACCGGCCGGATGCTCTTGCCCACGTCGTGGTAGAACGCGCTGACCCGCACCAGCGTGCTGTTGGCCCCGATTCGCTCGGCCGCCTGCTCGGCCAGATTGGCCACCATGATGCTGTGATGATAGGTTCCCGGCGCCAGCCGCAGCAGCTCGCGCAAGAGCGGGTGGTCGAGGCGCGAGAGGTCTTGCAGTTGCAGGATGGTGACGATGCCGAAGAGGCCGCCCAGAATGTAGAACCCGGCCAGCGTCAGCGCCGTGGAGAGCATGCCGTTGCCCAGCGCGTAGAGCGACGGCAACATAATTCGCGACGGATCGATATCCCCCTCCGCCAACAGCCAGAACATCACGATGACGGCGAAATAACCGAGAAAGGCCATGACCCCGGCGCGGAAAAAAGACGAGATGCGCGTGCTGTCCCGCAGGGTCAATACGCTCAGAATCCCTCCGGCGGCCAAATAGATGGCGGTCTCCAGCGAGTTGGGGCTGATGAACCCCATCAACGCGGCCATCAGGACGGTGACGAGGATGGCGAAACGGGTGTCATAGACGACCGCCAGCAACAGGGACAGCGCCGCCAGCGGGAACCAGTAGCCCAGCGCCTCGCCCGCGGACATGATCTTGGCCGTCAGGGTGAAGAGGAGGATCAAGCCGCCCAAAACCCCCAGATAGCGCCCGTTGGGATAGTCGGCCTGCTGAAACTTGATCCAGTAGAGGGCGATCATGGCCACGATGAGGATGGACAGGAGGGCGTTGCTGGCCACCCGTCGCCAGTCGGTCTCGTGCTGCAGCAACCCCAACTCGGTCAGGACTTCGAAGTCGGTCTCGGTGACGATCTCGCCCGCCCGGAGGATGCGCTGGTCGCGGGCCACGGAGCGCACGACAGGCTGGACGTCGGCCGCGGCCTGGCTGCGGGCGTCGGCCGTCGCTTCCTCGTCGGGGAAAACGGTGGGGATGATGAACTGGTAAGACAGTTCGGTCACGGCCGCGGTCTGGGTGGTGGTCAGTTCCAGGCTGGCCAGCCGCCGCGCGGTGCGCTGGAAGTCGTTGAGCTGCGACGGCCGAATCTCCTGGCGCATCAAATCCTCGATGATGACGAAGATGTTGTTGCGCACCTCCTCAAAATCGTTCTGCGGCAGGTCGAGCAGGGTCTGGGCCACTTCCTCGCCAATGACGATCCCGCTGACGGCCTGGAGATACTCCAGCTTGCGCTCCAGCGTGGCCGAGGAATCGGCGCGCACCGCCTCGATGAAGGAGAAGGTGTCGCGGGCCTGGGCCAACTGGGCGCGGCCGATGCCCAGATCGAGCGTGGTGTAGATCTCCGACACGCTCCGGCCGGCCTGGTCGCGCGCCTGCTGCGTCAGCAGGTCGCTGGTGTAGGTCAGCGAACGCGGCGAGAAGATGTCGTTGGGGGCGGGTTGGCCGACGGTGGCGCTAATCTGCCGGGAGCCGGGCAGATCGAAGGACAGGATCAGCGTCATACCGACCGTCAGGGCGATCACAAAGATCGGCAATGCATAGCGGCGGGACCAGAGCCGTAACGCCTCGGCCCGCTCGTTCAGGAGGGTACTCATTTCTTGTTAAATACGGCCGATTCGACGATGACGGTGGCGACGATGGAATCGACGAACCAATCAGCCCAACAGCCCGCGAACGACGTCGTTCACGAGGCGGCCGTCGGCCTTGCCCTTGACCTGGGGCATGAGCTTGCTCATCACCTGCCCCATCCCCTTGGCGTCGGTGACGCCGGTTTCGGCTATCGCCGCCCGCGCCAGTCGCTCGACCTCCTCGCGCGACATCATTTGCGGCAGATAGACCTGAATCAGCTCGATCTCCGCTCTCTCGTGGGCGACGTCCTGCTCCCGGCCGGCTTTGGTGAAGTCGTCGATGCTCTCCTGCCGCTGCTTGATCTGCTTGCGCAGCACGTCCTGCACCCCGGAATCATCCAGCGTCACGCGCGAGTCAAGCTCCGTTTGCTTGATGGCGGCGAGGACCATGCGCAAGGTGTCGCGACGCATGGCGTCGCCCGACCGCATGGCGGCGGTCACATCGGCGCGTAGTTGCTCTTTCAGTTCCATATGTTCACTCGACCGATTGATTGTAGCATTGCCGGGGTTGTGGGGCAATCACCCATTTTTCGCCATCACCGCATACAAATTCAAATCCCCCTCGCGGCCGTCGCTGCGGAACAGATCGACCGGACGCAGCCCGGCGTATTCAGCCAGGTCGCGCGTGGCCGCCTCGTCGATCAGGGCCACATAGCGCAAACCCGCCCCGCCCCGCTCCCACGACAGCAAATAATCCCCCGGCTCGACCTGCTCGTCGGTGAAACCGGCCTCCGGCCATGGCCGCAGCTTGCGACGCTGGCGCGGGCTGTCAAGGAATTGCCAGTTGGCGAGGATGAGGCGGCCGTCGGGCCGGAGATGCGCGGCCATCTCGCGCAGGAGCCGCCGCCGATTGGCCCGGCCGGGGATGTGCTGCAACGTCGACAGGCAAGCGATCAGGTCATAGCCGCCCAGACCGGCCAGCGCGTCGGGCAGGCTCAGGTCACGCCGCCGGCGGTCGCCGGATATGTCGCCGCCCGTGGCCATCAGCCGCTCGGAGATATCGACGCCCGTGTAGCGTATCTCCCGGCCCAGGTCGAGCAAATAGCGGCCGAAGCGACCATTGCCGCAGCCGACATCGAGCACGTCCATGACCTTCAGCGGGGGCAGATAGCCCGCCAGTCGCTCATAGCCGGGCTGGGGCGTGGCGCGGCTGGCGGCAAACGGCTCAGCCAGTTGGTCATAGAACCGCGCGTTCAGCGCCACCAACCGGCGGGCGGTCGCGTCATCCATCGTGCTCATGGGAACTTCGTGCAAGGCCACACCAGCCGACCAATACACCATTCGACCTTCATCCCGATCCCGACTCGTCTCTTAAGGCCCCGGCGTGATGGTCAGATTATCGAAGGACACCTGCAGGTTGCCGCCGCCGAAGGTGCCCGCGTCGAGGGCGATCGCCCCGGCGGCCGGCGCGTCGTCGCTCAGCTGCAACAACAGGATATCGTTGGCGTAGAAGGTGAGGTTCGACCCGGCGGCGAGGATCTTCAGCCGGTTGAGGGCGTTCATCTCCTGATTGACGGCCGGAGAGGGCACCCAATCGGGCGTCAGGCGCGTCCAGCTGCCGTCGGCGTTATGGCGTTCGACGACGTACTGGCCGCCGCCGGTGATGTCGAAACGCAGGAATTGGCCGTCCTCCTGCATCCGAAAAAGGACGCCGTAGCTGCCTTCGGGCGGACCGGAACGTCGCCAGGTGTCTACCTCCAGCACGAAGTCGCCAAACGTCCGGTCCCCCAGCGTGGCGTACTGGATCGTGTTGGGCACGGTGATGGTGATGGCCAACTCCTCGTTGCTGATCGCCGTCGAAGCCTTGTCGTCCGCCTCGAACAGCCAGTTGCCCGTCCGGCCGGGGACGAAAGTCTCGCTGACAGGGCCGTCCGTCGCGGGTTCGCCCGGCCTGGCGCCGGACGACTGCATCGGCCGCAAGCCGCACGCCGCGAGCAGCAGCACGACCGGCAGGGACAGCGCGATTCGGCTAAGGAGCGATGACCTGAACATCGTCAAATTCGACCACCGTCGTGCCCGTCGCCAGCGTGCCCGCGGCCAGACCGATATCGCCGGTCACAAACGTGGGATCCGTCACCGTCACCAGCGGAACGCCGTTGACCTCCAGACTCAGCTGGTTGCCGATGCACGAGACGCGCATCTCATTGCTGGCAACGCCGGTATGGATGGCGTCCGACGGCTGGAACTGGCCGTTTTCGGTCAGATAGGTGACGTTCTCGACCCCGCTCTGATACTTGCCGATGGTGTAGTAGCCGTCGCCGCTGATGAGGAACACGTAGAAATTCTTCTCGTTCTGATAGCGGCAGATGACGCCGTAGGCGTTGTCGTTGGGGCCGGAAACCTGGCGCGCCTCGACGGAGATGATGGCGTCGTCGAACACCCGGCCGGGGTTGGTCCACCGCAGCTGGCCGGGCTGACTGGCGGTGATCCGCATGGAAGAGTTCTCGATGGTCGCCTTGTCGTTTCCACCGGAATAGACGGCCCAGCTGCAATCCTTCTCGCCATTGAAATCATCGAGAAACAGGTGGGTGGGCGAATCACAGGTGGCCGGTTCGTTGTTGGCGACGCCGCAGGCGGCCAGCAGCAACGTAACCAGGAGCAATGCCACCGGCGCGAGCCGTCGCCTGGTCAATTTGAGGGATAATAGATAGCGTCTCATATCGGCCACCGAACTACCCTTTACCGGAATCCTTCTCCAGCCCGGCCAGCCGCTCATCCAGCGCCTGCATCTGCGCCCGGAGATCGGGCTGGCGACGGGTCGTGTTCAGATAGAGGCCGAGGATGATGACCCACAAGACGATGACAAGCGCAAAGGCGATCCACAACGTATTCATTGTTACTCCTGCCGCAACCACATCACGCGGAGGACGGTGTGCCGCCCCCGCCAATGGGCCTATTGTAATCCGTCGGTCGCGATCAGGCCATGCTATCCCACAACGGCTCAGGAATTCCGCGAGCGTGGTTCTCGTAGCGGGCCATGACAAACAGGGCGTCGGACAGCCGGTTGAGGTACTGGATGACCTGCGGGCCGACTGCCTCCTCGCGCGACAGGGCGATCACGTCGCGCTCGGCGCGGCGGCAGACCGTCCGGGCCACGTGCAAATGGGCCGAGCCGATGGCCCCGCCGGGCAGGATGAAGTTCTTCAGCGGCCCGACGACGGCGTTCAGCTCATCGATCAGCGCCTCCAGCCGTTCGACGTGGCGCGTCTCGATCTGCGGCACGGGGTATTTGGCCTTGTCCTCCTCGATGAAGCTGAGGTCGGAGCCGAGGTGGAACAGCTCGTTCTGGATGCCGGGCATCACTTCCGTCAGACGCTGGCAGAGGCCGGAGGCCAGAGCCACGCCGAGATATGAATTCAGCTCATCGACCGTCCCATAGGCGGCGACGCGCAGTGAATCCTTGGGCACGCGCTGGCCGCCCGACAGGTGGGTGAGGCCGGTGTCGCCCTGGCGGGTGTAAATTCGGGTCAAACGGGGCATGGATATCCTCCTGTGGCGTTTATCGTTGGATATGTTTTAGCACATCGGTCGGGGTTAGCCAGCCGCTGTGCGGGAAAAGGCGGGCGATCTGCGACGCGAAGTGGGGCGAGCTGCCCAACACCTCGCGGGTCGGTCCGTCGGCGATGATTTCGCCGCCGCTGAGCATGATCGTCCGGTCGGCGATCATGGCCGCCAGTTCGACATCGTGCGTCACCAGCAGGACAGCCGCGCCCGCGGCCAGCCACTCGCGCCAGACGGCCACCAGTTCGGCCTTGGTGGCGGCGTCCAGCCCGCGCGTCGGCTCGTCGAGGAGCAACAGCGGCGGCCGCGTCACCGTCACCGCCCCCAGGGCGACGCGTTGGCGCTGCCCCACCGACAGGTCGCGCGGGTAGCTCCCGCCCGCCCCGTCCAGCCCCAGTCGACCCAATAGCGCCTCCAACTCGGCCGTCGATTCCGGCAAATGATGGTTTCGCATGGTTACACGAAATTCATCGAGCACCGTCTCCGCAAAGAGCAGGTCGTCGGGGTTTTGCGGCAAGTAGCCAACCTCGCGGCAGATATCGGCCACGGAGCGGCCGCGCGTCGACTGCCCGCCGATGCGGACGTCGCCCGCCAGCGGCCGCAGCAGCCCCACCACGCACTTGAGCAAGGTCGACTTGCCCGCCCCGTTGCGGCCGACGAGCGCCACCACCTCCCCCGCCCCGATGGTCAAATCGATCCCCTTCAGCGTCTGGCGACCGTTGTAGGCGAAGCGCAAGCCGTCGACTTCCAGCAATGGCGCGGCCGCGGGAGACGCGGGAGCCGGCTCAACCGGCACCGGCGCGGGGATCATCGCGGCGAACGGCTTGGCCTCTTTCACCGTGAGCGGCAGCGGCCGCCAACCCAGCGCTCGCCCCAACCGGACGATGGGCGGCCCGGCGTCGATTTGGGTCAGCACGTCGCGCGCGGGGCCGTCGGCGGCGATGCGGCCGTCGTCGAGCCACGTCAGCCGGTCGGCGTGGCGGATGATGCGCTCCAGCCGATGCTCGACCAGGATGATCGTCAGCCCCAAATCCTCGTTGAGGCGCACGAGGGCGCGCAGCACATCCTCGGCCGATTGCGGGTCCAGCTGACTGGTCGGTTCGTCCAGCACGAGGATATGCGGCCGCAGGGCCAGGGCGGCGGCGATGGCCAGGCGCTGCCGCTCGCCGCCGGACAATGTCGACAGGGAGCGGTCGCGCAGCGGAGCGAGGTCGAGCAAGTCGAGCGTCTCCTCGACGCGAACGCGCATCTCGGCCGGGGGGATGGCCGCGTTCTCCAGGGCGAAGGCGATCTCCCCCTCGACCTGATCCAGGACCGCTTGCGCCTCCGGGTCCTGGGCCACGAAGCCCACCATGCGGCTGAGGCGGCGCGGCCCGGCGGTGATGACATCGAGGCCATCGACGGTCACTTCCCCGGCGATCGTCCCGCCGCTGAAATGAGGCACCAGCCCGTTGAGACAGCGCAGAAGCGTCGACTTGCCCGAGCCGGACGGCCCGGCCACGAGGACGAATTCGCCGTCGCCGACGTGCCAATTCACCTCCCGCAGGGCGGGCCTGGCGCTTTGCGGATAGGAGAAGGTCAGCCCGCGGACGTCGATCATCGGGCCACCTCCGCCACCGGGTCGCGCGTCAGGGCCAGGACAGCCGGGACGACCAGTCCGAACAGCCCCAGGC
Source organism: Promineifilum sp. (assembly GCA_018058545.1). Lineage (GTDB taxonomy): Bacteria > Chloroflexota > Anaerolineae > Promineifilales > Promineifilaceae > Promineifilum. Next base: position 20,134 of record JAGOZU010000044.1, read on the forward strand.
CGACCCACATATTGAACGGCGGCATCGTCAGCTGGGGATAGGGCGAATAGGCCACCAGCGAGCGGCCGATTCCCGGCAGCATGGGCCATATCAGGGGCAACAGGGCCACAACCGCCCCAAGCGCCACCAGCCCGTCGGCCCACGTCGGGCGGCGCGGCCGGTAGCGGGTGTGGATGACCAGTCGCCCCAAATCGCGCCAGGCCACGGCGACGGCCAGCGCTCCGAATGCAACCAACAACCAGCCGTCCGGCCCGCCCCACGACAGCCGCAACGCCCCGGCGAGGGCCAGCAGCAGCCCAACCGGCATGAGCAGCCGGGCGCGGGGGGTCATGGCTCGGCCGCCGGTGGAGCCGTAGCCGCGAGCCACCATCGTCTCGGACAGATTGAGCGCCCGCTCCAGCCCGGCGATGAGCAGCGGGATGATGATCGGCCGCCAGGCGCGCAACTCGTTGAACTCGTGGCCGCGAATGGCCTGGGCGTCGCGGATGCGCCGATATTGCAGCGTCGTCTCCGGGATGTAGGTGATGGCGATGAGCAACACGAGGCCCAGCTCGTGCAGCGCGCGCGGGGTCAGCCCGGCCAGCTCGTGCACGGGGACGATGGTGTTGAAGGCCATGAAGAAGGACAGCATCGTGACCAGCCGCAAGCCATTGATGAAGCCGAAGACGGCCGCTTCCAGCGTCAACGGGCCGCCGATGAGAGGCCAGCCGTCCGGCAAGGACCACAGCACCGTCCGCCCGTAGTGGGCCATCAGCACGTTAAACAGCGTGGAGAAGACGAGGATCATAAGGCTGATGCGCCCCAGCGGCAGCCGCCGGCCTCGCGCCGCCGGCGGGGCACAGGCCGCCTCGACCACGCGGGAGATGAGCAGCAGCAACAGCAAATAGAGCGGGTTGCCGATCAGGATGGCCGATAAACTCCCGGCCGCCAGCCAGGCCAGCCAGGCGCGCGCGTCGAAGGTGGTCATGAGGTCTGGGCCTGACCTGACGCCCGATGGACGGCCTGAAATTGCATGCGGCCGCGGAAGCGGGTTAGCGCGCGCACCGACGGCGGGCCAAGCGCGGCCAGCAGCAGGGCGTTGCCCGCGGCCGCCGCCGAATCCCACAGCAGCGAGGTCGCCACATAGAAGACGGCATAGCGCCGCAGCGCGTCGGCCACCCCCGCCCCGGGCGTCCACGTGCTGAGCGGATCGCCGACGATATAGGGCCAGGAATAGAGGCTCAGGATGAGGCCGTAGACGAAGCCCCACAGCAGGCCGAAGCCGATGAGCAGGGCCATCTCGGCCCTCGGTCGTCGCGGATGGGGCAGCAGCCCCGCCGTGAGGCCGACCCAGCCCGCAGTGAACATCTGATAGGGCAGCCACGGCCCCACTCCGGCGGTGATGATGGCCGACACCAGCAGCGTCATGGCCCCCAGCAGGAAGCCGAAGCGCGGGCCGAAGACGTAGCCGCCGAGGATGATGGGGGCGAAGATGGGCGAGAAGCCGCCCGGGCCGGGGATGCCGACCTCGATAAAGCGCAGCACCGACGTCGCCGCGACCATGATGCCCAGCGCGGCCACCGTCTTGGCCCCCGCCGCCTGCCCTTGCAGCTCCACCAGCAGCACGGCCAGACACAGCGAGATGAGCAGGCCGGTCAGCAGGGGTATCTCATTGGCCCGCAGCAGCGGCTCCGTCCCGGCTATCTCCCGCGCCCGAGCCAGAAAGGGATAGGCCAAGGCCACCAGCCCGATCATGGCCGACAGCGCGAACAGCGTCCCCGTCACGATCTTGCGGCTCATGGTTTGCTATGCGGCTCGTCCCCTGATTCACTATGCGAATTTCGGCGACGGCTGACCGCCCAGCCCAGCACGCCCAGGAGCGCCAGCAGCCCGACAAAACCGACCAGAGACCCTGCGCCCCCGGCGCCTTGCTCGCTCTGTTGGGCCGCGGCCGTGGCCGTGGCCGCATAGGAGGCCACCATGCCCGACTCGTCGGTTATGATGATCCGGGGGGCCGCCTCGGCGGTGGTCGATGAGGCCGCGACCGCATCGGATCCGATTCCATCGTCACAAACGTCGGCGAAGGAGACGTCCGGCGGCGGCGGGGCCTGCGAGACCGACCCCGGCCCCCACACCCAGCCCTCAACCGCGCCGTCGCTGACGCGATAGAGGCCCGCACCGGCTACGGAATAGACCCACTCGCCGTCGATCTGATGCCAGTACGACCAGTAGAGGCAATCCGTGCCGCCGGGGCAGGAGCAGAAGCAGTTGTCGGCCGGGCAGCCCCGCCCCTCGATGCTGCACACGGCCGCGCCTCCGGCCTGAACCTCCGTCTCGAAGGCCAGACCGGAGCGTTGCAACGCCTCGTAGCCGGTGATGCTCTCTTCCGGAAAGCTGACGCAGCGGGTCGCCGTCTCGCCTTCGCCCAACGACACGACGAGGGCGACCCGATTGTCGTCGGCCGCGCGGCTGGAGGCGCTGCTCAACAGCAACGCCAACCCCAGGAGGGCGACCATCAGCGGCAACAAGCGTCGAATCGTCAAAGCGTCTCTTCCTTTATATTAACGGCCGAGGAGGCAGGCCAGCCCGTCTTTCCCCGACGTCAGCAGCGAGCAACCCGATATGGCCGGGATGGACTGGACGGTGGAGTAGAAATCATCGAACGGTCCCTGCCCGAAATCGGCCTGGAACGCGCCGCTCTCGCCCTGGAAGGCCAGCAGCATGTCCAGCGGCGAGCGGCCGTCCTTCACCCAGGCGCTCTGGCCGGTGTAGAAGTCCTCGCCGAGGGCGGACAGCGCCTCCATGACGACGGCCGTCGAGTTGGCGCTTGCCCCCAGCCCGGGGCCATATTCCCAGCCGCGAGCCACTTCACCCGCAGTCAGGAAGTTACGAGCCGCCTGAAGCGACGCCGAAGAGCTTTCCCGGCCGGATGCCAGCAGGGCCATGACGGCCATGCCGGTGGCGTCGGCGCTGTCGGCCGTGCCGAAGCCGTCGTCCCAGGAGCCACTGGCGGCTTGCCGCGACTCAAGCCAGGCGATGGCCGACTCGGGCACCTTCTCGCCCGCGGCCGCCAGCCCCAGCATGGCCAGCGACTGCTTGAAGGGATCGGTCGCGCCAATGGCCCCGGTACTCTCGTCGATGTGGCCGCGCAGCACCTCGACCAGGTTCCAGCTTTCCACGCCGTCGATGGCCGGGAAGATACGCGGCTCGACCCCCGCGGCGATGAGGGCCAGCACCAGCTTGCCCGCCTGCCCGCCGTCGGCCGAGGCGTATTCGGCGACCTCATCGACGTGGCTGGTCAGATAGCCATAGGGCGTGGCCGTCTCGCCGGCCATCGGGACGGCCGGGTCATAGCCGGCCGAGGTGAGGGCCAGCATGGCGTCCAGCGTGGCCGCCACGGTTGACGGCTCCTGATTGGCCCCTCCGCTGAAGGCGGCATACCCGCCGTCGTCGTTCTGGAAGGTACTGACCATCCATTCGGCGGCTTTGGTGGCGGCCGCGCTCTGGTCGGGATAGGCCGGCAGCTTCGCCGCGCCCCCACAACCGACCTGGGCTACGAGAATCGCCACCAGGAAAAACAAAACCGTCCATCTGTTCGTTCGCATCATCACAAAACACCATCCTGTCCTTTAAGATTGATTGTCCGGGATAAGGGAGCAGGACTGTGGTAACAAAAAACTCGACGCTTGCGCATCGAGTTGAGAGATTCGGTAACAAGTTGCTTGCCACGTAGTTCCCAACCCTTATCCACGAGGGCGGAAAACTCATCTCAGGGCGTCGACCTGGCTTATCGGACTGAACTTCGTTCGATCCGAATCACAGTTGCGGGTACAGCATCGGCCTCGCTCGTCGTGACGGGTTTGGTCATGACAAGCCTACCGATTTCGCGATTACGCCCTGCCTTCCGGGGCTGGGGCGACCTGAGACGGGTTTGCCTATTCAGTTATGGGATCAGTCTAGCAGATCAGACCCTGTAGCGCAAGCTATCCCCTGTAGCGCAAACTGTTAGTTTGCGAGCCGCCCGGTTTGGCCCGCAAGCTAAAGCATGCGCCACAGGTTTGGCCCGCAAGCTAAAGCATGCGCCACAGGTTTGGCCCGCAAGCTAAAGCATGCGCCACAGGTTTGGCCCGCAAGCTAAAGCATGCGCCACAGGTTTGGCCCGCAAGCTAAAGCTTGCGCCACAGGTGCTACGATACGACCAAACCCACCCTTACATATATCGATACCTCACGCCCTCGGCCGTCCTGATCTCCCGCCAGCCGAACTGCTTGAGGGTCACGTCCGTCCGGCGGCCGAAGGCTCGCAGCCGCTCGGCCATCTCGTCGGACGCAAACTGGGCCGCCTCGTCGAACAGGGCCTCCGGCTCCAGCTCCAGCTTGCCGGCGCAATGGTGGAACACTGCCAGCGCGGCCTCCACGTGGCGGCCGTCGGGGATAAGGTCGTTGGCGATGGCGTTGCCGATGAGGCCCAGCCGCAGCCGGTCGGGGTCGCCGGTGCGCACGGCCAGCGTCGCCGCGCGATGGCCGAAGATGGCCGCCAGCCCCGCCTTGTCGCGCGGCAGCGACGCCCGGAAGCGCTCGCGCACGTCGGCCGGCCAGCCGGTGTAGGCGCTGATGATCTCCGCCAGAGACTCGTCGGCCGGGGACGGCAGCGGCGCCGCGTAATAATCGACCATCGTCAGCCCGGCCAGCACCGCCTGGGCGCTCTCCAGATAGGCCCGATAGGCCTGGCCGTTGGCCGAGGGGATCATGGCGGCCGAACCGCCTGTCGTGATGTCGTCGTTCATGGCTATTCGTCGATGAGGCTGCGGCCGGTCATCTCCGGCGGCTGGGGCAGCCCCATGAGGTGCAGGATGGTGGGCGCGACGTCGGCCAGCGCCCCCCGCGGCCGCAGGTTGAAGTAGCGGTCGCCGATGACAAACAGCGAGACGGGCTGCGTGGTGTGGTAGGTGTGCGGCTCGCCGGTCACCTCGTTGATCATGCGCTCGCAGTTGCCGTGGTCGGCGGTGACGATGGCCACGCCGCCCTTGTCGACGATGGCCTGCACCAGTCGCCCGGCGCAGTCGTCGACCGTCTCGACGGCCTTGATCGCCGCCGCCAGCACGCCGGTGTGCCCCACCATGTCGGGGTTGGCGAAGTTGACCAGCACAAAGGCGTCGTCGCCCGTCTGCACCCGCTCGATGACCGCCTCCACCAGCGGCCGCGCGCTCATCTCCGGCTGGAGGTCATAGGTGGCCACCTTGGGCGACGGCTCCAGATGGCGATCCTCATTGGGGAACGGCGTCTCGCGGCCGCCATTGAAGAAATAGGTCACGTGGGCGTATTTCTCCGTCTCGGCGGCGTGGAACTGGCGCAAGCCATGGTCGCTGACGATTTCGGCCACCGGCCGGGTGATGTCCACGTCGGGATAGAGCACCTTGACCGGAAAGGTGGCGTCATAGCTGGTCATGGTGACGATATCGAGATCGGGGATATGGGCATGGGGGAAGCCCTGGTGATCGGACTGGACGAAGGCGGCCACGATCTGGCGCATGCGGTCGGCGCGGAAGTTGTAGAAGATGATCGCGTCGCCCGGCTCGACCAGCACGTCGCGGTCGCCGGTATCGATGGCCGCCGGCAGGACGAACTCATCGGTGACGCCCGCCCGGTAGGAGGCCTGCAGCGCGCCGGCCAGCGTCGCGGCGGTCAGCGTGGAGCCGTCGGCCTCGTGATGGCCCTCGTGCAGGGCTACGTCGCGATAGCCCATCTCGATGCGCGGCCAGCGCTTGTCGCGGTCCATGATGTAGTAGCGGCCGACGACGGAGGCGATGACGCCGGGATGATGGTCGGCCAAATACGCCTCCAGCTCACGCGCATAGGCCAGCCCGCTCTCCGGCGGCGTGTCGCGGCCGTCGGTGATGACGTGGATGATGGGCGCGATGCCCCGCCCCTCGGCCGCGGCCAGCAGGGCGTAGAGATGCTTGTCGTGGCTGTGGACCCCGCCCTCGCCCAGCAACCCGATGAGGTGCAGCTTGCCGCCGCGAGCCTCCAGCCCGTCGAACGTGGACCGCAAGACGTCGTTGGCGGCGAACTCGCCGCGGTCGATGGCCCGATTGATGCGCGTGAGGTCCTGATAGACGACGCGGCCCGCGCCCAGATTGAGATGGCCGACTTCGGAATTGCCCATCTGGCCGTCGGGCAGGCCGACCGCCTCGCCGGAGGCGTCGACGACGGCGCGCTCTCCCTCGCGCAGCCAGCGGTCATAGTTGGGGGTGTGGGCCTGGGCCACGGCGTTGCCGTGCTCCATTTCGCGGATGCCCCAGCCGTCGAGAATGATGAGAGCGACCGGGCGATAGGGTTTCATGAGCAGATACTCCTTGGCGTGCGAGATATTCGGGGGCGGTTAAACAAAAAAGCGGCCGGCTTGGGTGCCGCCGCTTTTTAGTCATGTGCCAGGCTCCTCAGGTTGGACTCGAACCAACAACATTGCGGTTAACAGCCGCACGCTCTGCCATTGAGCTACTGAGGAACATCAAAGGGGGATTATAGCCCAAGGGAGGGTTGTGTCAAGATCATCGATCTTTCGTATCTCCATCGTTCCTGCGTTAAAATACGCTCCAAATTCATGAACACCCAGCCCCCACCCGACCCGGCGGCCGCGCGGCCGTAGCCACCCCATGTCCGATTACCCCCTGCTCGAACGGCTGCGGCAGATGCCGCTCTTCGCCGACGCGGCCGAGGAAAGCCTGGCGGCCATGACCCGGCACGCCGTCCTGCGCCGCTTCACCCCCGGCGAGACCATTTATATGGAAGGCGACCCCTCGGCCGGGCTGTGGATCATGGTCAGCGGCCGGGTCAAGATCTACAAGCTGTCGGCCGACGGCGCGGAGTATGTGCTGCGCATCTTCGGCCCCGGCGACACCTTCAACGACCTGGCCGCCCTCGACGGCGCGCCCAACGCCGCCGGCGCATCGACCATCACCTCCGTGTCGGCCTGGGTCATCCCCAGCGAGGATTTCGCCGCCGCCCTGGCCGCCGACCACGCGCTGGCCCTGGCCGTCATCCAGGGGCTGGTCGGCCGCCAGCGTCGCCTCATCGCCCAGGTGGAGGACCTCGCCCTGCGGCCCGTCACCGCCCGGCTGGCGCGCTTCCTGCTGACCCAGGTGGGCGACCCTGCCCTGTCGCACCCCGCCGTCACCCGCGCGCTCATCGCCACCCATCTGGCCACCACCTCGGAATCGATCAGCCGCTCCTTGCGCTCGCTGGAGGGCGCCGGGGCCATCCGCTTCGACCGCCACCGCATCCTCATCGTCAAGCCCGACATCCTGCGCGAATTGGCCCAATAACCTCCCCCGCTCCCCCGCTCCCC
>JAGOZU010000045.1 GCA_018058545.1 Promineifilum sp.
CCGCCCGCACCGTCTTTTTCATCCTGCTGGGGGCTACGGCCCTCGTCATGCTGGCCCCCTATTTTTTTGGGGACTATAAGCGGATCTATGTCTTCATCGTTGGCCTGGGCGTCTTTCCGGTGGCCATCTACGTCATCATTCGCGTCACCCGCGACCGCAGCGGGCCGCAGCTGGAGCGATTGAGCCAGTATCTCAAATATGATTTTCTCGTCTGGTTTCTGGCCGTCCTGCTTGGGGCGTCGGTCTAGGGATAGCCAACCTTGAGAGACAACCGCACCTCAACCCGTGCTCTCATCCTGATAAGGCTGCCCGGTTGGCAAAACCGGCGGATAATAACACTATGATCTACTACGCTCAGACCATGCCCGGTGTCGAAGAGATCGCCTGGCTGGAGATTCGCCAACGGCTGAAAGACGCCCATTTCGTGCGTTATCTCTTTGCCAAGGAGCAGAACGGCATCGTCGTCTTTGATTATCCCGGCCCGGCGGCCGACCTGCTGCGGCTGCGCACGACCGAGGACGTCTTCATGCAGATCGCCGCCCACGATCGCCTGACTCGCCTGCGGCGCGACTTGCGCGACATCCAGACCCTTGTCGCCACCTCCGAAGGCTTCGGCCACGCCGTCAACGATTACCTGCGCATCCGGCGTTTCAGCGCCCCGCCCACCTATCGCGTCGTCAGCCGCCAGTACGGCAAGTTCGAATATTCGCGCAAGGACCTGACGGAGACGGTCTGGCGCAGCCTGAAGCAGCGCTACCCGCGCTGGACGCCCGTGGCCGACGACGCGCAGGTGGAGTTCTGGGCCAATCTGCTTGGCTCGACCTTTCTGCTGGGTGCGCGCCTGAGCGACCGCACCATGCGTCACCGGTTCGAGCGCAAGGTCGAGTTACCGGCTTCATTGCGGCCGTCAGTGGCCGCGGCCATGGTCCTGCTGACCGACCCGAAGCCGGACGACATCTTCCTCGATCCAATGGCCGGCAGCGGCACCATCCTCTATGAACGGATGCAGGTCGGGCCTGCCGGGCGCGTCCTGGGCGGGGATATCGATCCGGAGCGGGTCGACGCCGCTCGCAAGAACGTGCGCGGCAATCGCAAAAAGCCGACCAGCTCCTCGACGCTCGACATTCGCCAGTGGGACGCGCGTCAACTGCCGCTCGATGACGCCTCGATCGACAAGGTGGCCACCAATCTGCCCTTCGGCAAGCAGCTGCGCGGCGCGCAAACCCCGGCCAAACTCTATCCGCCCATTCTGGCCGAGCTACAGCGCGTCGTGCGTCCCGGCGGCCGCATCGTGCTTCTGACCAGCGAGTACGATCTCATCAAGGAAGAAATCCGCAAGCTGCCGCGCCTGACGATCACCACGGGCTATTCCATGGCGATATTGGGCGTCTGGGGGCGAATCTACATTATCGATGTAGGTTAGACAAAACAACGATCGCAATCAGATCATGGGGGATCATCAATCATGGCCCGAACAATCGTCCGCTTCCTCGCCCGTTTTGTCGCCATCTGGTTTGTCGATGCCGTCTCGCTGAGCCTCACCGCCTGGGTATTGCCCGGCATCAGGCTGGGCGAATACGGCCGCTTTCCGGGCTGGATGGTCGCCCTGATCGCCGCCCTGATCCTGGGCGCGGTGAATCTCCTCATCCGGCCGCTCATCCTGATGCTGGTCATGCGTCGGGGGTTCATCGTCCTGCTCGTGGTCGGGTTTTTTGTCAACGCCGTGATGTTGCGCCTGACGGCCGTCCTGTTGGGCGGCGGGTTGGCGGTCGACGGCTGGCTCCCGGCCATCATCGGCGGCATTATCCTGGCGATCACCAATACCTTCATCGCCGGATTGCTGGGGATCGATGACAGCGGGTCGTTTTATCGAGCCGTCATCGAGAACCGGATCGCCATCGACCGGGACCGCATGTCGCAAGACAACTATCGGGGTCTGGTGGTCATACAATTGGACGGCCTGAGCTACTTCCATCTCCAGGATGCTCTGGCCCGCAACTACATGCCCAATATGGCGCGAATGATCGCCGACGAAGGGTACGTTATATCCAAAACCGATTGCGGCCTCTCGTCCCAAACATCTGCCTGCCAGGCGGGCATCCTCTATGGCGATAACTACGACATCCCGTCTTTTCGCTGGTACAGCAAGGCCGAGAATCGCCTCTATGTGGCCGGAAACGACGCGGTGGACATCAACGCCCGCTATGCCGGCGGAAACGGCCTGCTGCGCGACGGCGTGAGCATCAACAACCTCTTCGACGGCGACGCCCGATTGGCCCTCCTCACGGCCACCGACCTGACCGGGGGCGAGGACGAGGAAAAGGAGGCTCGCGCTCGCGACTTCTATCTGCTGCTGCTCAACCCCCATTTCCTGCTGCGCATCATCGGACAGTTCATCGGTGAGATGGCGCTGGAGATGTGGCAATACACCACGGACGTGTTGCGTGGCGTGCGGCCGCGGCTCAATCGCCTGTCGGGGTTCTATCCCGCCTTTCGCGCCGCCACGACGGTGGTCATGCGCGAGGTATCCGGCTTCCTGACCTTCATCCAAATCCGGCGCGGAGAGCCGATCATCTATACCACCTGGCCCGGTTACGACAAGGTGGCCCACTTTTCCGGCCCGTGGTCGCGCCACGCCTTCGGCACGCTGCGCGGCTTCGACCGGTTCCTGGGCCAGCTGCGCTATAACCTCGCCCGCAAGGCCCCCCGTCCCTATGAGCCGATCATCCTTTCCGACCACGGGCAATCATCGGGGGCGACGTTCAAGATGCGCTACGGTTACACGCTGCTGGAATACATCGAGCGCTACCTGCCTGCCGACACCGTTGTGTCCGCGGCCTATGATCTGGACGACGGCTCGACATCGGTCGTCGCCATGGCTGCTGAATTCAATAATACCCAGGAGCAGGATATGGGCGGCACTATCGGCAAGATAGCCACCGGACAGATGCAGGAGCTGGCCGAAGAAGCGGTCGAGGAACTGGAGGAGCGCGAAAATGAGGGGGTGCGGGCCGCGGCCGACGTCATCTTCTGCGGCAGCGGCAACCTGGCTCAGATCTACTTCGAGGCCTTTCCGCAACGGGCGACCCTGAACGAGCTTAACCAGGCTTATCCCAATCTGATCGCCGCGCTTGTGGAGCATGAGGGCATCGGGCTGGTCGTCGTCGATGATGACGCCGGGATACCGAGCGCCTTCGGGCGACGAGGGACGCGCAATCTCCACACCGGCGAGGTGACGGGCGAAGACCCGCTGGCGGCCTATGGCGACGCCGACCTGCGCGCCTGGCAGTTGCGCCGGGTGTCCGACTACCCCAGCGCGGGAGATATTATCGCCATCAGTACGGTGTATCCGGACAACACCGTCGCTGCCCTGGAGGAACTAATCGGCGTCCACGGTGGCCTAGGCGGCGAGCAGACGGATTCGTTCATGCTGCACCCGCCGGATATGGTCGTGCCGCCGACGCGAAGCTCAACCGACATATTTGGCATACTGAATGCCCGACGCGAACGGCAACCCATGTAGACATACTCCAGCGCGGAGGGTCAGGCAACCGGGAGAGGAGGCCTCGGTTATCTGATCAAGGCAATTCCCGGTTGCCTGCCCCCCTACGGCCGAACCATGAGAGCGGGACCGAATATTGGATAACCCTGCATGATGCAAGATATGTGTTGCATTATGCAACCTCACCGGTTATCATTGCAGAATATGGCTATCCTTCACGTTCGCAACGTCCCCGAATCATTGTATGAGCGGCTTCGGCAACAAGCCGAGGCGCAAAACCGCTCCCTGAGCGCCGAGGTGATTGTTCTGCTGGAGCGCGCCCTTGACGACAGAAACCGGGATCAGGCGGCTATCCTGGCCGATATTCGTCGCCGCCGGTTTTATAATCCTGCTGCCTATGGCGCTCCCGATAGCGTGACGCTCCTGCGTGAAGATCGCGAGCGATGATCGAGTCGTGCGTGGTTGACGCAAGCGTCGGCATCAAGTTATTCCTCAGCGAGCCTGATTCGCCTCAAGCTGAGGCGTTATTTGCAACCCTGGCCGACAATCCGTTCGCACAATTCTGCGTTCCCGATCTCTTTTTTATCGAGTGCGCCAATATCCTGTGGAAGTACGTCCGCCGTTTCCAATACCCCATCCATAACGCAACCAGCGATATCGAGGCCCTGCGTCAACTTGCCCTCGACGTCGTCTCCACGGCCGATCTGTTGCCGGAAGCCTTTGAAATCGCCACGAGACACGACATCACCGCCTACGATGCCTGCTACCTGGCTCTGGCAAATACTTTGGGCGTGCCGCTGATTACCGCCGACGGAAAGCTGGCAAATCAAATGACTCCCCATGGATTTGACATCAGGGTTCTGGCCGATCTCGAACTGGAGTAAAATCCTTTTCGTCCTTGTATAATCCGTGGTTAATTCCTGATGAAAATCCACCTTCACACTATCGGCTGCCGGCTGAACCAGGCCGAGATCGAGGCGATGGCCCGGCAACTTCAGGCCGGCGGCCACACGATCACCGGCGACGCGGCCGAAGCCGACACGATCATCCTCAACACCTGCGCCGTCACCGCCGAGGCCACCCGCGACGCTCGCCGCCTGACGCGCGGCTACAATCGCGCCAACGACTCGGCCGAGATCGTCCTGACCGGCTGCTACGCCACCCTGGCCCCGGAGACGGTGGCCGGGCTGCCCGGCGTCGGCCGCGTGGTGGTCAATGCCGACAAGGAGCAACTGCCCGCCCTGCTCGACCCGACGCTGGATATCAGTCACCTGTCGCCGCAATATCTTTACGAACGCGAACCGATCGACCGCGACAGCCGGCTGCCCGGCATCGGCCGTACCCGCGCGTTCGTCAAGGTTCAGGACGGCTGCGACAATCGCTGCACCTTCTGCGTGACGACCGTCGCCCGCGGCGCGGGTCGCAGCCGCCGGCCGGCCGACATCGTGGCCGAGGTGAACGCCTTTGCCGCCGCCGGCTACGGCGAAGCCGTGCTGACCGGCGTCCATCTGGGCAGCTACGGCCGCGACCTGGGACGCCCCGAAGGACTACGCGAACTGGTTGCGACGCTAGTCGCCCATACCGACATCCCCCGCATCCGCCTGTCGTCGCTGGAGCCGTGGGACGTGGCTGAAGGCTTCTTTGCTCTGTGGGAGAATCCGCGACTGCAACCCCACCTGCATCTGCCGCTGCAATCGGGCAGCGACCGAATATTGCGACGCATGGCTCGCCACACCAGCCGGGCCGCCTTTCGCCAACTGGCGGCCGAGGCTCGCGCCCATATCCCCGATCTCAATCTCAGCACCGATCTGATCGCCGGCTTCCCCGGCGAGACGGAAGACGAGTTCGTCGAGACAATGGCTTACGTCGAGGAGATCGGCTTCGCCCGACTCCACGCCTTCAGCTACAGCCCGCGCCCGGACACGGCCGCGGCGCGCATGTCCGGCCAGCTTCCCGGCCCCGTCAAGCGCGAGCGCGCCGGCCGGCTCATCGCCCTGGGCGAGAATCTGAGCGCCGATTTCCACCGCCGCTACGAAGGGGCCGTCCGGCCGGTATTGTGGGAGACGGCCACCGGCGCGGAGCCGGAGGGTCTGTGCTGGGCGGGCTACACCGACAACTACATCCGCGTGTCGGCCGTCGGCCCGGCCGACATGATGCGCCGGGTGACGTTGGTTCGCCTCAGCGACGCCCGACCGGACGGGATGAGCGGGACGATACTCTGGCAGTAAACAAGAAACGGGGGTTCTTTAGAGAAACCCCGTTTCTATCGACCTATCGACGGTGATGGCATTCCTGTAAGGATACGATAGAGGTAGGAGGCAGGCTAACCTTTTAGCTCGACGAATTCACGAGCCGATTCATTAAGGAATTGCCACTGCAGAAGCACATCTTCACCAAGTGCTGATGCACGTTCGTTGACATAGCTTTCATCAAAGACGCTCTTGCCGGAAGACGCCTGAAGATAATGGAAAATCATCATCTCATAAATATCGCCCATATGGCGATAAGATCGACCCTCAGCCCAGGCCATCAATTTCCCGACGATCACGTCTTCTACCCGGGCAACCCAGATATCGAAAGATTCCTGATTCGGTCCGATCACCACACCTCGGGTGCGCGTCTCAAATGCCGGCCGGTATCGGGTATCCATCGAAAGCATGAACAGATCAACCTTATCGGCGCGCTCTCCATCAATGATATTGAAAGTACTACGTCCATGAATCGCGCTGAGCATTTGATAGGGATCGGCATAGTAGCGAGGTGAAGGAAAGGCGGCCGCTAATGAGCTTACATGACTCTCGTCGAGATCAACGATGATATCGACATCATGCGTTGTCCGCTGGATGCCGTACATGATCCCGGCGAATGCGCCGATGACCATATATGGAATATCAAGTTCCTCTAGCTTCCGGAGAACGAGGAAATAGAGGGAGAGGTCGAAATTCATATTCTTTGGCATGTTCGATTTCCTCTACCACAAGCAAGCCGATCTCGTAATGGGATAGCTCCGGCCGTTGTCGCATCAGCCGGCCGCGAATGATTCCGACGACCAGTTCGTGCGCATCCAGCATCGCCAGAATGCGTTGACCAGGTGACAACTTCAACTTCAGGCGCATCATATCCAGATCAATATGGACAATCTGTCCCCCCGGATCAAGCGCTATCTGCCCATCTACCATGTTCATATCAATCGATTCTATTCTATCACGTTCTTGCGATAAACCGCCCTTCCGATATAATCACCTGCTATTAGAACGGATGTTTGATCGCAGAGAGCCACATGACCAATCGTGAATTCCGGCTGGAGAACGAGAAACAATTCAACCGCAGCGGTCCCGTTCGGTGGATCGCCTCCCATCTGGCCCAATACCCCTGGTTACCCGCCGTCGCCATCCTGGCGGCCGTCGTCAACAACTTCGCCGCCAGCTACATTCAGGTACTCATCGGCCGCGGCTTCGACCTGCTGAACTCATCCGACTGGACCCAGCGCTCGCTCTTCCTGCTGGCGGCGGCCGTGTTTGGCTCGGCCGCCACCCAGGCCCTCTTCGGGCTGGCGCGTAACTCGTCGTTTGAATTCATGGCCCAGCGCATGGAGCGCGACGGTCGCGACGAGTTGTATGTCAGCCTGTTGGGCAAGAGCCAGACGTTCCACGGCCGCCAGCGCATCGGCGATATCATGGCCCGCGCCACCAACGACGTGCGCACCCTCAACGTCATGTTCAGCCCCGGCCTGATGCTCATCACCGACTCGCTTGTCGGGCTTGTGGCCCCCTTCGTCCTCATCTCACGGATTGACACGCGGCTGCTGCTGGTGCCGACGATCTTCCTCATCCTGTTCATCATCACCGTGCGCGACTATTCCCGGCGGCTCGCCCCCGTGAGCGAGGGGTTGCGCCAGTCGTTCGGCGTCATGAACGCGGGGCTGGCCGAGACGGTCAACGGCATCGAGGTCGTCAAGGGCAGCGCCGAGGAGGAGCAGGAAGCGGCCAAGTTTATGGGCAACGCCACCATCTACCGCGATTTCGCCGTCCGCGAGGGGGAGATCCAGGCGCGCTATCTGCCCATGCTGGTCTTTAGCCTGTGCTGGGGTCTGGCTTTTCTCCATGCGATGCTTCTCTGGCGCGAGGGCGGGCTGACTCTCGGTCAGGTGGTCAGCTATGTCGGCCTGGTGGGCTTCTTGCGCTTTCCGACCTTCATCTCCATCTTCTCCTTCCAGGTGGCCCAGCTCGGTATCGCCAGCGCGCGCCGCATCCTGGAGCTAATCAACACCGAGACCGACCTGGACGAGAACGAGGCCGGAATCAGCAAGCCGATCGAGGGATCGGTAGAGTTTCGGGATGTCAGCTTCAGCTATCACGGGGGGGAGCAGGAACACTCCCCGGCACCTCCATCCTCCGGCACCCCGGCTCCCCAATACGTCCTTAAAGATATCAGCTTCTCCGCCAACCCCGGGGAAACGGTCGCTATCGTAGGCCAAACCGGCAGCGGCAAGAGCACCATGACCCGGCTCATCAATCGCATCTTCGACGCCGGCAGCGGTCAGGTACTCGTCGACGGCATCGATGTCCGCGACTGGAATCTGGAGTCGTTGCGCTCGCAAATCTCCTTCATCGAACAGGATGTCTTCCTTTTCTCGCGCAGCATCGCCGAGAACATCGCCTTCGGCATGCCCGACGCGACACAGGCCGACATCGAGCGCGCCGCCCGCGCCGCCCAGGCCCATGACTTCATCATGAGCTTCGACAAGGGGTATGAGACCGAGGCCGGGGAGCGCGGCGTGACCCTCTCCGGTGGGCAGCGGCAGCGCATCGCCATCGCCCGCGCCTTCCTGACCAACCCGCGCATCCTCATCCTCGACGACAGCACCAGCGCCATCGACAGCGCCACCGAGGATCGCATCCAGCGGGCGATGTATGAAATCAGCCGTCAACGCACCACCTTCCTGATCACCCACCGTCTGAGTCAGATCCGCTGGGCCGACCGCATCCTCGTCCTCAAGGCGGGGCAGATCGTCGATCAGGGAACGCATGAGGAACTGCTCGGCCGCTCTTCGGACTATCAACGGATCTTCGCGAGGTACGACTAGATGGGCTTCATTCTCGATGGTCTTGAGACCGAAAGCTACGATCGGCAATACAGCGATCGCGAATTGCTCGACCGCATCATCGGCTACTTCCGGCCCTACTCCAGCCGGATGGGCGTCATCGCGGTGATGATCACCCTCAACTCGGTCATGGGCGCGCTCGGCCCCATCGTCATCGCCCGCGCCATCGGCTATCTGGAGACGAACCCGGCGATCGTGACCATGGTACTCGTCGCCGCCGGGGTCAGTCTGGTGGGCGCGTCGGCCTGGGGATTCAACTACATCCGGCAGATGCTCTCCGCCCGTGTGACGAGCAACGTCGTGCTGAAACTGCGCGAGGATGTCTTCAGCGCCACCGTCCGCCATGACCTGTCGTTCTACGACGAACACCCCTCCGGCAAGGTCGTCAGCCGCGTCACATCGGACACGCAGGACTTCGCCGAGGTGGTCAACCTGACCCTCAACATGCTCAGCCAGCTGTTGCTGGTCGTCATGCTCATCGCCTATCTGCTGACCGTCAACGCCAAACTGACCTTGCTTCTCGTGGCGATGTCACCCTTCGCCGCGGCCATCGCCCTGAGCTTCCGGCGAATCGCCCGACGGGTGACCCAAAACGCCCGGCGCGTCACGGCCATCATCAACGCCCAGATTCAGGAGTCGATCAGCGGCATCCTCATCGCCAAGAGCTTCCGCCAGGAGCCGGCCATCTACGACACCTTCGACGCCAACAACCGCCAGGGCTACAGCGTCGGCCTGACGCGCGGCCTGACCCTGTCGGCCATCTTCCCGTTCATGGGGCTGGCATCGGGTCTGGGAACGGCCACCCTTGTCTATTTTGGCGGACTGGCGACGCGCGGCCCCAACGCCATCTCGCCGGCCGAGTGGTTCCTGTTCATGCAGACGGTCGGCTTCTTCTGGTTCCCCATGACCAGCATCGCCTCGTTCTGGAGCCAATTCCAGGACGGTCTCTCGGCCGCGGAGCGCGTCTTCGCCCTCATCGACCGCGAGCCGAAGGTGAAGCAGACGGGCGACGAGCCGGTGGGGCCGCGGGCGAGCTTGGGAGCAGAGGAGCGGAGGAGCGGGGGTGAAGAGGGGACGGAGTTCTCCTCATCTCCCCTGCGCCCCGGCTCCTCATCACCTCCACCCACATACGGACATATCGAGTTCCGTCACGTCCGCTTCAGCTATACCGACCGCGAGGTCGTACTGCCTGATTTCTCGCTGGACATCCGGGCTGGGGAGACGATCGCGCTGGTGGGCCACACCGGCGCGGGCAAGAGCAGCATCGGCAAGCTCATCACCCGCTTCTATGAGTTTCAGGGCGGCCGGATATTGCTCGACGGCCGCGACATCCGCGATCTCAATTTGGGCCAATACCGCCGCCAGATCGGCCTCGTCCCGCAAGAGCCGTTCCTGTTCGACGGCACGGTGGCCGACAACATCCGCTACGGCCGCCCCGAGGCGACGGACGAAGACGTCATTCGTGCCGCCCAAACGGTCAGTGGCGGGGAGTGGCTGGCCTCGTTGCCCGCCGGTCTGCAAACGGACGTGGGCGAGCGCGGCGGCAGCCTGTCGATGGGGCAGCGCCAGCTCGTCGCCCTGGCGCGCGTGGTGCTGAAGGATCCGTCGATCTTCGTCCTTGACGAGGCCACGGCCAGCATCGATCCGTTCACCGAGTCGCAGATCCAGGAAGGGTTGCAGGAAGTCATGCGCGGTCGGACGTCGCTGGTCATCGCCCACCGCCTGTTCACTGTGCGCCACGCCGACCGCATCATCGTCATGCGCGAGGGACAGATCATTGAGACCGGCAAGCACGAGGAATTGCTGGCTGCCGGCGGCCATTACGCCGAGCTGTATAACACCTACTTCCGGCACCAGTCATTGGACTATGTCGAAAAGAAGGTGTGGGAAAAAGACGAGGCCGACGTTTGATTGCGTAACCTCTCGCTCAGTAATAGGTAAACAGTGGGTCAGGGGGTCGGCCGGCTGGTCTTTAACTCGTCACTCGTCATTCATTTCTCACCCCATTCCCGCGTCCCGCGCCCGGATGATCGCCTCGGCCCGCCCAGCCACCTGTAGTTTGCTGAAGATGTTGGAGACGTGATTGCGCGCCGTCTTGCGGCTGATGACGAGACGGGCGGCGATAGCCTCGTTGTCGTGCCCGGCAGCGATGAGGTCGAGCACCTCGCGCTCGCGAGCAGTCAGTTCGGGAAAGACGTCGGGCGGCGCGGCCGGCCGCAAGCCAGAGAAAAACGACATGAGCCGGGCGGCGATTGCCGGGCCGAAGAGCGCCTCGCCCCGGGCCACGGCCCGAATTGTACGCGTCACCTCCTCCTGCCCCGCGCCCTTCAGAATGTAACCCCGCGCTCCGGCGTGCATGGCGGCGAACACCGAGTCGTCGTCCTCAAACATCGTCACGATGATCACCCCCACGTGGGGGCTGGCGGCCGTGATGCGTCGTGTGGCCTCAATACCGTTCAGGTCAGGCATCTGGATATCCATCAGCACCACATCGGGCTGCAACTGTTCGACCAGCGCCACGGACTCCTCGCCGTTTGCCGCTTCGCCCACCACGGCCATATCCGCCAACGTAGCTAACAGCGCCCGCAACCCGTCGCGGAACAGGCGGTGGTCGTCGGCGATGAAAACGGAGATTGATTCTTTCATGGCAGTGGTTCCTTCGGCAACGGGAAAGTGGCGATGACCCGCGTCCCGCCACCGGGCGCGGATTCGATGCGACACACGCCGCCCAGTTCGGCCGCGCGCTCACGCATGGAGACCAGACCGACGCCGGAGGCGGCACCCTGTCCGCCGACCGCCGACGGCAGACCGCGGCCGTTATCCCTAATTTCCAGGCTCAGCTCTTCCCCCACGTTAAGGTTGATTAGGCATTCGGTAGCGTGGGCGTGGCGCAGGCAGTTGGCAACGGCTTCCTGGGCGATGCGATAGGCGGCCACCTCGACCGCCGCCGGCAGCGGCGGCAGAGCGTCCGGCGCTTCGACGGTGACGCGCGTTCCGCTCGCCCCACGATTCTGCCCGGCTACGTATTCACGCAAGGCCCCAACCAATCCTAACTGATCGAGCGCGGGTGGGCGCAGGTCATACACCAGACGGCGGATATCGGCGATGGCTGCCTGTGTCTCGCCCGAAAGCCGGCCCAGAAGTTCGGTCGCGTCGGGCGAGCCTTCGGCGGCCAGCAGGCGAGCCACGTCGAGCTGCATGCTTAACGTCGCCAGTTGCGGGCCGAGGCCGTCGTGGAGATCGCGCTGCAGCCGGCGGCGCTCTTCCTCGCGGGCCAGCACCAGTTGCTCGCGGCTGTGCTGGAGGTGGCCGGTCAACCGGGCAGCGTAGACCGCCGCTCCCGCCTGTCGGGCGATATTTTCCAGCAGACGGCACTCGACGGCGGTGAATGATTCGCCGGGCGCGCGTGGAGCCACTAGCAGTTCGCCGACCTGCTGCGACTGGTAGATCAGCGGCAATCGCAGCAAGTCCGACTGTGAGGTTCCGACTTCGGCAACGAGATCGTGGCTGTCATTCTCCTGTCTGACGATGGCAACATAAGGTAGTTTGAGCGACCGGCCGATGGTTTCCACCAACGTGGCCAGCGAGTCGCCCGGCGTGGCGGCATGCTCCAGTTGCCGGCCCAACTCGCTGATGACCGTGATCGGATCATCGCGGTCGCCATACATCAAACGGTTGACTGCCTGTTGCAGCCGGGCGCGGATGGGCTGGGCCAGCAGCGCGGCCACGCCGACCGCGAGTGCGGCCAACAACAGATTCGATCTCTCGCCAAATAGAACGAAAGCCAGACCGACCAGTGCGATATAGATGACCAACACCAGCAGCGTCAACCCGCCATAGACCAGCGAGCGATTGATGAGCGGATCGACATCCCACAACCGACGGCGAAAGACGGCCAGACCGATGGTGATGGGTAGCAGCGTGACGACGAAGAGCGGAACAAAGATAGCCGCAACAGCTCCCCAGGAACCGCCAAGCCCGGTGATGCCGAACAGAAGCGGCAACGGCTGGGCAGCGAGGCCGACGAGGATCCATTTCATCTGCTGACGTTGCGCCGGTGTGGCGACGTTGCGATAGCGCTCAAGCTGGAAGTAAAGCCCTGCGATGAGGGTGATGAGCAGACTGATCAGGAAGATGCCCCAGCCCAATTCGCCAATCCGGATGCGATAGAGATAGGGGATAGCGGACCAGGAGCTGAGGGTGGAAAGAATCAGGCCCGGAATGATCAGGAGCGTCAGCCAACCGGCGCGCCGAGGGACAAATCGGCCATCGGGGAGAAGATAAAACAGCAGAATCCAGCTGAGCAGAAAAAGCAGGTTTAGCAGACCGGTCAACACGGGTTCAAGCCCGCCGAACGAAAGGGGAAACACGTAGGTTGTGGTGTCGCTGCGAGCGCCAAAGCCCCAGACGACAAGCAGCAACGCGGCCGAGACGAACAGGGCAAACCAGTCGCCCCACTTGCGAAAAGCAATGAGCAATGCGACGGCGTAGAAGATGGCCACTACAACTAGACGACAAACGAGGACGATGGCTGCGAACGTATAGACGTGTATGTACGGCCGTATGGCCCGTGCGGCGTCATAGAATTGCCAGCCCCTTAACTCGTTGAGTCGGGCCGAAGGGGCGCTGGCGATGAAGATGCCGGTGATGAGGGCGAAGATGAGCAGCCAGCCGGCGCGGGCCAGCCATATGCGCCACCGGCTTGAGTGGGTGGGTGAGGTGATCGCCGGCTGTTCTTGCGCATGGGCCATACTGTTGTTCCCGTAGTCGATGTCGATTATATCATGTAGAAACCGGGTTTCTGCCGGAAACATGGCTTCTCATGTGCGAACTCAGCAATACCATCCCTACAACCAGCGCCAGCAAAGCCGGAATCAAGAAATTCGAGTTTATGGTGAATACAACGGCGATATACAACGGAATGGCTGCCATCAAGATCGCTGCGGCCGGTCGCGGCCCTGATTTGGCGCGCCATAAGTGAACGCCGACAAGGGTCGCGCAGATGTATAGGATGAGTGAGGCGATGAAGAAGGACATGAATGATGCCATCCGGCCGTTGGTCCAGACGCCATAGGGCTGGTCGGAGAACAGCCAGAACTCGGCCGCGGTTCCGGCGGCCATGATGACAGCCGCCACAAATGCGAGCCACGTGCTGATCCGTCCATGGCCGGTCGGCAGCGCGAGCGCGAGGCCGAGCCAGCCGCAGGCTATCAGCAGCAGCGGCAGGGCGATCAGGCGGTTGAGCGTCTCGTAAACACGATAAGCGGCTGTGCCAGGGTATCCGAAGTCATTCGCGGCGAAGAAACCCACCAGTAAAATACCGATGAGGCCGCTCAGTATACTTATCAGGCCAAGGATGCGTAAGCGTGTCATCTGATTCTTTCCGTATGCGTTATCTGCTTACCGCCGTCGATTATTCAGTCGGTGTTTCAGAGGTGGGACAGAGATTTTGGCTATCATCCGCACAGTAGACAGCCCAGCCGCCGATCATGGTCATCGCCACGTTCAACTCTCTGATTGCTTCCGGCTCAACGGTCGTCGGATTGCCGGTCAGCAGGATCAGGTCGGCGTATTTGCCCGGTTCGAGACTGCCCACTTCCTCATCGCGAAAAAGGGCATAGGCGGCATTGATCGTCATCATTGGCAAGGCCTCGGCGACGGTAACGGTGTGGGCTTTTTGCCAGTCGGGGGCCTCGCAAACGCGGCCGTCCTCGCCCACCTCGTTGCGCGTCACCAGACTGTACAGGTCGTCCAGCGGGCGGATGCGGCCGAACCACGGGTCGTCGCCATGCCAGGCCACCGGCAAACCGGGATTGGCGTCCAGCAGCGCCCGCCACGGCCACTCCCACGCCTGATACTC
The DNA here is from genome assembly GCA_018058545.1 of Promineifilum sp. GTDB lineage: Bacteria > Chloroflexota > Anaerolineae > Promineifilales > Promineifilaceae > Promineifilum. The sequence continues at coordinate 14,467 of JAGOZU010000045.1, forward strand.
CGGCGGCGGGGGCGGCCCGAACGGCTCGCAGAGGGCGTAGGGGCCGAAGACCAGCGGCACGATGCCGATTTCGCCGTAGCGGGCCAGCAGTTCGGGGCGGATGACGCAATTGTGGTCGATGCGATGGCGATATGAATTGGGCCGGCCGTCCAGCGCCGTTGCAATTGCGTTTTGGGCTTGCTCAACGGCCCGGTCGCCGCAGGCGTGCATGACCACCTGGAAGCCGCGGGTTTGTGCCTCGAGCACCAGTCCGTTGAGTTCTTCCTGGGTGTGGAACAGGTCGCCCGTCCCCTCGCCCGGCGTCAGCTCATAGCTCAACGCCGGGCGCTTGCAAGTTCCGCCGTCGGTAAAGAGCTTCACGCCGCCGATGCGCAGTTGTTCACCCGGTGTTCTTGTCGGGGGATATTCCTGCCACCAGTCACCTTGCGACTCGCCGCAGGGATCAGTCATGACCAGGTAGAGGCTGGTGCGGATTTGCAATTGCCCCGCGCGCTCCATCTCTTGCATCTCCCGCAGGAATTCCTCGGTCACATACATATCCCCGATGGTGGTTATCCCGTTTTCCAGTGCAACCTGCTGGGCCTCGTTCACGGTCATATCCAGGTATTGCTCGGCATCGTTGAAGAGATGGGTATGGGGATCCACGAAACCGGGCATGAGCGTCCGGCCTTGCAGATCAACGACGACCGAATTGGGGCGACGCAGAGCCAACACGTCGGCATCGCTGCCCACTGCCTCGATCCTGTCCCCGGCAAGGCTGATGGCCTCGGCCGACGGCTGGTCGGGGTTCATGGTCAGGACGACGCCGTTGTGGAAGATGCGGTGCGCGTCCGGGCTGACAGTCGGAGGCGGAGGAGTGTCGGGCAGTGACGGTGATCCGCAAGCCGCGAGGAACAGCCCGAAGAGTAACAGGATGAAGGCAAGTATTTTCATGATGAATTTTTTCCCGTGGCCCAACAAACCGGAAACCGGGCTTCTTCCGGGAAGCCCGATTTCTGCTCCATCCGCTACGGCACTGTAACTGAAATCGTATGCGTCATCCCCTCACCGGGCAGGGCGGTATGCGCCCCGTCGGCCGCCTGCAGGCAGAGAGTGTGCTCGCCGGGGGCAAGCGCCAGCTCCGTCTCCGTGCTGCCGTCGCCGAAGTGGAGGTGGGTTTCGTCTTTGGGGATCGTCGTTCCAGCTTCGACGCAGGGCGTATCGACCATGATGTGCAGGTGGCCCGCGCCATCGTGGATCGCGCCGTCGCCGGCCGGTTCGACGGTGAACTGTTCGGCCGACATGACGACCCGCACCGGCGCGGCCACACTGGCCCCGTCGCGTGGCTCGGCGAAGCGAACGCTCGGCCCCGACGCGCCACCACACGCCGACAGGAAAAGCCCAACTATCAGCAAGACGCTAACCTGTGCGGCAATCGCCGGGCTTCCTTTGCCGAACAACCACATTGCGCCCAGCCCGGTGATACCCGCGACGGCCAGGCCCATCGCCAACATGACCAGTCCCGCGTTTACCTCGCTACCGTTGTAGGCCAGCAAGGCGACCGGCAAAAAGGCCACGACCGTTACCGGGATCCAGGCGATGGCGTTGGTCAGGCGGCTTCGCAACTGTACCCATTGGGCGACGCCGACGCCCAGCCCGGCCAGCCCACCGGCCAACAGGGCAAGTTGTGTTCGCTGCGTTTCTCCCTGAGCCGTCAGGGCGACGAACAGGGCGAATCCGACCGCGCTGCCGAGAGCGCTGCCCGCCACCCAGCGCGCCGGGCTGATGCCGCGACCACGCAGGGCAATCGCCTGGCCGATGCCCAACCCCAGACCCATCAGCGCGCCGACCCACACGCCGGAAACAGGCCCGGCAATCTGCGTGTCTAGCCTTTCCAATATCGGGCCGCCGATCGACCACATAGACGCAAAGGCGATGGCGGTTCCGGTGAGGAAAGTCACCGTTGTGATCGCCACCCATCGCGCCGCAAAACCCCAACCCGTCTGTTTCTGTGCTATGTTCATTGTTAACCTCCCAGGTCAAGATACCGACAGAATAGCGCGGACGGCGTCCCGTTGTCATGGGGCGGTTGTCCCGTGGGTCCGGGAAGATTGAGGGGGAACGGGATAAGTTCGGCGATGAACTGTTCCATATGGATCAGGTCGTCGCGCCGGGCGATCTCCAGCGCCTTCCCCAGGCGGACATTACGCCGAGCTGTATAACACCTACTTCCGGCACCAGTCATTGGACTATGTCGAAAAGAAGGTATGGGAAAAAGACGAAGCCGACGTTTGATTGCGTAACCTCTCGCCCTCTGATTTTTGTAATATTCCCAGTAATAATTGACGCCTATAATGCCCCTAGGGGCCAAAATCCCCGTACCTCTGCAGGCTTCTTATAGGCGACATGGCAAATTCCGGCTTCATTCAAGAAATAACTCCCCTCTATGACGAGATGGTGCGTGCCCGGCGCGACATTCACCGCCACCCCGAACTTGGCTTCCAGGAGACGCGCACGGCCGCGCTCGTGGCCGAAACCCTGACCGACCTGGGACTGGAAGTGCGCGCCGGCGTGGGCCAGACCGGCGTGGTCGCCATGCTGGAGGGCGCGCGCCCCGGCCCGACCGTGCTGCTGCGCTTCGATATGGACGCCCTGCCCATCCGGGAAGAAAGCGACCACGGCTATGTCTCGACGCATCCGGGGGTCATGCACGCCTGCGGCCACGACGGCCACGTAGCCATGGGGCTGGCGCTGGCCCGGCTCTTCGCCCGGCGACAGGCGGAGATGGCCGGCTCGCTCAAGTTCCTGTTCCAGCCGGCCGAAGAGGGGCTGGGCGGCGCGTTGGCGGTGATGGCCGAAGGCGCGCTGGTCGACCCGCGGCCGGATGTGGCTCTGGCCATGCATCTGTGGTCGCCCGTGGCCCTGGGTCAGGCTCGCGTCGTCGAAGGCCCGGCGATGGCCTCCTCCAGCGTCTTCACCATCACCATCGAGGGCAAGGGCGGCCACGGCGCGGCGCCCCATCTGGCAACCGATCCCATCATCGCCGCAGCCCAGATCGTCGTGGCCCTGCAGAGCATCGTGAGCCGCAACACGGACCCCCATGACAGCGTCGTCGTGTCCGTCGGCGAATTCTCGGCCGGGACGACCTTCAACGTCATCCCCGAACGGGCGGTTCTGAAGGGCACGGTGCGCAGCTATGACAAGGCGTCGCATCGCATGGTCTACCGACGTATCCTGGAGATGGCCACCAATATGGCCACCGCTTTCGGCTGCCGGGCGACGATGGAGACGGTGGCTATCGTGGCCTCGGTGGTCAATGCGCCGGAGCCGACGGCCGTCGTCCGGGCTGCGGCCGAGCGCGTCCTCGGCGCGGAGAATATCCTGGAACATCGCACGATGGCCGCCGAGGATATGGGGTACATTCTGGAAGAGATCCCCGGCTGCTACTTCTTCATCGGCTGCAGCAATGGCGAAGAGGACACCCATTATCCTCACCACCACCCTCGCTTTAATTTTGACGAGCGCGCGATGATCAACGGCGTGGCCGTCATGGCCGAAGCGGCCGCAAGCTACGTGATGCCCCAGGAAATTGGATCAGTCCTGCTGGGTAATCCGGAATTCGTGGTGGGCGGTGGCGCGATTGCCGGCGGCGTCGTAGACGGTCACCGCCAGCGTGAATGAATCTCCTATGCGGTCGGCGTCGACCGGGTGGACGAAAATCTGATCGGCCTGACGAAAGGGGTTGATGTCGTCGCTGCCGAAATTGGGGATGGTCCATTCGGCGCGAACGGCCGAGTCGCTCAGGATCGTGAAGTAGGTATCCTCATTCAACGGGGCTTCGGTCGGGCCGTCGATCTCAACCGCCAATAGTGGCGCCGGCGTGACGGTCGGCAACGGCTGCGGTCTGTTAGCCCGTAGCTGGATCAAGCCGAAGGTGCCGGCGATAAGCGCCGTCAGCAATGTCGCCGATGCACCAATCAGCGCGACCACCACCTGAACGTTTAACTCACCGTTGGCATTGCGGAATATACTCTTCATTGCTGGCTGTCTCCTACGCCCGGCCGTCCATCTTCAGGTTCGTTGGAAGCGTAGTATAGATCGGGCAAAAGGGCGCGTCAACCGGGGTGAGGCAAGGCGGCATCTACGAGATTCTGCAAAGAGAGGGATCATCGGCCGCCTTGTCCCACCCGTTCGGCTATTGGCCTATATGCGATTGCCCCGTGTTTTTCGGATGACAAGCCGCGCGTTCTGCCGGATAATTCCCTTATGACTGCATCCGATCTATCCTCTCTTCGCGTCGTCTGTCTGGCCGGCGGTGTCGGCGGGGCCAAGTTGGCCGACGGGCTGGCCCGCGTTCTGCCGCCGGAGAATCTGACCGTCATCGTCAACACCGGCGATGACTTTCGCCACCTGGGCCTGACCATTTGTCCCGACCTCGACACTGTCATGTACACACTGGGCGGCGTCGCCAACAACGAGACAGGCTGGGGCCGCGCCGGGGAGAGCCGCCGGGCCATCGACGAGGTCGGCCGCCTGGGTGGGCCGGACTGGTTCGGGTTGGGCGACCTCGATCTGGCTACACACCTGACCCGCGCCTATTGGCTGGATGCAGGCGAAACGCTGACGGCCGTCACCCGCCGGCTGTGCGCGGGGTTCGGCATCGGCCCGACCGTGCTGCCCATGAGCGACGACCCCGCCCCGACACTCATCGAAACGGATACGGGCGAGATATTGCCCTTTCAGGTCTGGTTTGTCCGCGAGCGCTGGCAGCCGGTCGCGCGGCGGGTCGTCCTGCCCGAAGACGCGCGTGCCACGACGGCCGTCATCCGCGCCCTGGAGGCGGCCGACCTGATAATCATCGCCCCCTCCAACCCGTTCGTCAGCATCGATCCCATCCTCAACGCCTACCCGATTCGCGCCCTTCTGGAGGACGTGCCGCGGGCTGTGGTGGCCGTATCGCCCATCGTCGCCGGGCAAGCAGTCAAAGGGCCGGCGGCCAAGATGATGGCCGAACGAGGTATGGAGGTAACGGCAGCGGCCGTTGCCGCTTATTACGGCTATCTGGTCGACGGCTTCGTCCATGACGTCCGGGACGAAGGCATGGCGGTTGAGGATGGGCCGGCTTTGCTATGCACCGACACGATGATGCACGATTCGGCCGATCGGGAGCGGCTGGCGCGCGAGGTGCTGGCGTTTGCCGGAGACCTTATGGATTGAGCGGACGAACGCTCTGCGACCCATTCGACAGTGTTATCAGCCCGTGGGTTTCTCCCCATGATACTGGTAATAATCCACCCGGATATTCCCGTTGAACAGCTTGCGTACCCGGTCGGGTCGGCCGCGCTTGAAGTAGTCGGGGAACTTCTCGTCGGCCGTCAGGATATAGACCGACCACCCTCGCTTCCTGCGCATCATCTTGTTCAGCGTGACATAGAGCGCGTTGATCTCCTGAAACTCGGCCATCCGCCGGCCATAGGGCGGGTTCGAGATCAAAATGCCGTACTCCTGGTCAACCCACAGGTCGGCCAGCGCCTTCTGCTCGAACTTGATCTCCGCCCCCACGCCGGCCAGCGCGGCGTTCTGTTTGGCGATGCGGATCGCCTCAGCGTCCCGGTCGTAGCCGCATAGCGCCAGTTCGCCCGATCGGTCGATAGCCGCTTCGGCCGCTTGCCGCGCCACCCGCCATCGCGCCTCGCCCACCGCGGGCCACTGCTCCGCGGCAAACGTCCGCCGCAGTCCGGGAGCCATTCGCCGGCCGATCATCGCCGCCTCGATGAGGATCGTGCCGGAGCCGCACATCGGATCGATCAGCAGGCGATCCTTATCCCAGTACGAAAGCAACACCAGCGCCGCCGCCAACGTCTCCGTCAGCGGCGCGGCCCCGGCCTCAGCCCGGTAGCCCCGCTTGTGCAGCCCATCACCGGACGTGTCCAGTGTCAGCAGCGCTCGGTCCTGGCGAATAGAGACCTGAATACCATAGTCGGCCCCTGTTTCCGGCAGCGTCGCTACACCGTGGGCGGCCGCCAGCCGCTCGGCCGCCGCCTTCTTCACAATGGACTGACAACTGCGCTCGCTGCGCAACGTGGAATTGACCGTTCGCGCGCTGACCGGAAAACGGCCGTCCGGGGTGATCCACCGTTCCCAGGGCAACGCCCGCGTTTGCTCAAACAGTTCGTCGAATGTAACGGCCGTAAACTCGCCCACCTGCACCAACACCCGGTCGGCGCAGCGCAGCCACAGGTTAACTCGCGGGATGTCATCGAGCGATGCCGCAAACGTCACCCGCCCCTCGCTGACGCGCAACTCAGCAAAGCCCAAGGCCTGCAATTCCCGCTTCACAACCGCCTCCAACCCAAACTTGGTTGACGCGATCAAGGTTACTGGTTCCATGACCCATATTATAACCATAACCGGGAAGCATCCGGGACGAGACGCGATATTGCCATAACACCAAATGAAACTGCCCTGCTGCCCGCTCCGGGCCAAGATGTCGATTGGCGTGATGATCGTATAATTGGTTAAATGATTGCGCCGACTGTTTCTATCGCCGGGGACCGCGAGTAGCCTTGCCGACGTCACTGAATTCATCACGACATATCCATGTCGGCGTCAATGCCCACCTCCTGTCGGCCGAGGCGAGCTACCGTCGGGCGGGTATCCATCAATATATCTATCAGACGCTACGACATCTGCCACCCGGTGACGGCCGAACGGTCACGATCTACACGCGCCAGACGGAAGGCTGGCCCAACCGGGATGACTTGCGTCTGGCGGGCACGCGGCTGCCCACGGAAAAACGTCTGGCGCGGATCGCCTGGGAGCAGGTCGTCTGGCCCGTGGTGGCTCGCCGCGACGGCCTGACGCTGATACACAGCATGGCCTTCGCCATGCCGCGATTGGCGCCCTGCCCAACCGTCGTCACGATCTATGACTTGAGCTTTATCGAATTTCCTGACCTGTACCCGGCGGCGCAACGACGGTACCTGATGAACGAAACCGCCTTCTCCTGCGGCCATGCCACGCGGCTTATCGCCATCTCCGAATCGGGGCGGCAGGACATTCACCGCCTCTATGGGGTATCTCCAACGCGCATTGACGTGATCACGCCGGGCACGGCCGATATCTTTCGCCCATTGCCAACCGAAGAAGTCGCGGCTTTTCGACAACAGCATAACTTGCCGGAATCGTTTTTCCTCCACGTCGGCACACTGCAGCCACGCAAAAACATCCCCGTCCTGCTCGATGCCTTATCGATCCTCAACCGCCCGGAGGCAAACCTGGTTCTGGTGGGTGGAAAGGGCTGGATCTACAACGAGATCTTCGAGACTGTGGACAGATTGGGCTTTCGCGATCGGGTACGATTCGAGGGTTATGCGAATGACGAGGACCTCCCGCTGTGGTACAACGCCGCGGCCGCCCTTGTGCTCCCGTCGCTCTATGAAGGGTTCGGGATGCCCGTCGTCGAAGCGCTGGCTTGCGGCACGCCGGTCATCGCTTCCAATAGTTCGTCCCTGCCGGAAGCCGGCGGGGACGTCGCGCTGTACTTCGACCCGAACGACGCGGCCGCGCTGGCCGGCCAGATGGCTCGCGTCCTCAACGACCCCGCCATTCGCCGGAGAGCGCAAACCGAAGGCCCACAACACGCCGCCCGATTCTCCTGGCCCCGCGCGGGAGAGCAGTTGGCGTCCGTCTATGATCGAGCGGCAGCCCAGACAGGCACGGAGGCGGCCCGATGAAGAACCGCATCATCTACCGGTTGACCGTCATCACCGACATCATCCTCATCAATCTGGCGTTCCTGACGGCCTACCTAGTTCGCTATGTCGGGCAGTGGTTCCGGGAAGTCCAATTCTTCGAGCCATATCGCGACTATCTGGATCAGCAAATCATACTGACGCTCCTGCTGGTGCTGACCTATCGCACCACGGGCGTCTGGCGTCGGCGACGCGGTGAGTCGTGGCTGGATGAGGCCGCGCGCATCGTCACGGCGACGGCCGCGGGCATCACCCTGATGATGGCTGTCACCTTCTTCCTGCAACCGTCCCCCTTCTCGCGCCTGCTACTTTTCTGGGCCTTGCTGTTCATCGTCCTGTTTATCGTCACCGCGCGACTGATGCGCCGGGCGACACTGGCCTGGCTCTATCGCCGGGGCATCGGCGTCGATCGCGCGCTGGTCATCGTCATGGGCGAGACCGGCCGTAGCGTCGTCCGCACCCTCATCGCCCGGCCCGATCTCGGTTTCAGCATCGTCGGATATCTGGATGACGGCACGGTCGATGACAGCGACAACCTGAGCCGCATCCCCCGCCTCGGTGACTATAGCGAACTCGGCCGCTATTTAACGGAATATGCCCCCATGCACTCCGTTTTCATCGCCCTGCCGAACACCATGCACACCGAACTCCTGAGCCTCTTGCAGATCTGCCAGCAGCATGGTGTCCGGGCGCAGGTCGTGCCCGATCTGTTGCAATTGAGCCTCAATCGCGTGGAATTCACCAGCATGGCCGGAATACCGCTCTTGAGCATGCGTGACATATCGGCCTTCGGCCACATCAGCGGGACAGGCCGGGTCCTCAAGCGGCTGCTCGATCTGGCGATCATCCTGCCCCTGTCCATCCCGACTCTGCTGGTCATGGCGGCCATCTCCGTAGCCATCAAACTCGACTCCGAAGGGCCGATCATCTACACGTCGCCCAGGGTCGGTCGCGACGGCAAGTTGTTCATGATGTACAAGTTTCGCTCCATGGTCAGCAACGCCGACGAGCAAAAAGAGGCGCTACGGGAACTGAACGAGGCCGATGGGCCGCTCTTCAAGATCAAACAAGACCCGCGCCAGACCCGCGTCGGTCGTCTTCTGCGCCGCCTCAGCCTGGACGAGTTGCCTCAGCTATTCAACGTGCTGTCGGGTGAGATGAGTCTGGTGGGGCCGCGGCCGCCATTGCCCGAAGAGGTAGAACTGTACAAGCCGTGGCATCGCCAGCGATTGGCGGTGGTGGGGGGGATGACCGGCCTGTGGCAGGTCAGCGGCCGTTCCGACCTGTCGTTCGACGAGTTATGTATGCTCGACATCTACTATATCGAGAACTGGACGCTGGGGTTGGATATACGGATCCTGCTGCAGACGATCCCGCACATGCTTTCGGGCCGGGGAGCTTATTAGCCTTCAGTGGAAAATGAACGGAGATACCGGTTGACCGAATCTTATTCGTCGCCTGCTTCGGGCGCGGCCGGCTGTTCAATTCGCACCACCTCGCCGTGGACATTGACATAAACACGAAGACCGAACATCCCCAGCATATCTCGTGCTTGCGCCGGTATGCCCTGGGCAAGGATCTGGTCGGCGTCGATATTGCGCAATGAGGCGTCGATAGCCGCCTTGGTCAGCAAGTCGTCCTGGCCAAGCATCTCCAGCGCCTGCTCGACAGCCAACTCCTTGTTCTGGTCGAGTTGTTCCAGGAAGAAGTCCAGTATCCGGCGATCCACGCTCTCGGCGTCGACGTGGCGAAGGAAGCCGTCATCATCGACGATGTATTGCGCTTCGCCACCGATAACCGACGTTTCCAACAGATTTTCGTATTCGTCGTAAACAAGACCTTTGAACATCGCTTGCTGAGACATGGGCATTAATACTCCTGCGTCTATCTTACTAAACGAATACAAGGAGCGTCTACGGGTTTCACAGATTTCACAGATAACCGCCGGGAGCATCCATCGTGGGAGTTCGTGTCAGCCATCCGTGGTTTCTCAATCAGGCAAGAACCGGCCATATGAAAGATTAACACTGGTCGATATCACTATAAATTAAAAATGAGGGTAGATAGTGGCCATGTGCCCTTGATTAAGCGTATGTTATAATGAACAGGTTAAATATGACAGGATATACGCCAATAAAGCGGGGTCGATCCGTTTCGGGTGCCCTGGAAACTGCGCAGTAGGGCGACTTCACCGACGGCGACGAGCAACCTGTCAACGACCTGTTTGAAAGGACACCTGAAATAACTTGTTCAGACCACTGGATTGGCTGCTGGGATTCTTCTCCCTGGACATCGGCATCGACCTGGGAACGGCTAACACCCTGGTTGCCATAAAAGATAAAGGTATCGTCATCAATGAGCCTTCCTGGGTGGCGATCAACAAGCGCACGCGTCGGCCGCTGGCCATTGGCGCGGAGGCGCGCGAGATGGTCGGCCGCACACCGGGCGACATCGTGGCCATTCGCCCCTTGCGTGATGGCGTCATCTCGGAGTTCGAGATCACCGAGGCGATGCTCAAGTATTTCATCGACAAGGCCCACGAACAGATGCTCGTGCCCTTTCCGCGGCCGCGCGTCGTCGTCGGCGTGCCCAGCGGCGTCACCGAGGTGGAAAAGCGCGCCGTCTATGACGCCGCCATCTCGGCCGGAGCGCGCGAAGCTTACCTGATCGAAGAGCCGATGGCCGCGGCGATCGGCTCCGGCCTGCCCATCATCGAGTCGCGCGGCAGCATGATCGTCGATATCGGTGGCGGAACGACCGAGGTAGCCGTGTTTGCCATGGGCGGCATTGTCGTCAGTCGCTCCATCCGCGTGGCCGGCGACGAGATGGATGAGGACATCATCAGCTACATCCGCAACAAATACAATCTGCTGGTTGGCGAGCGCATGGCCGAACGAGCCAAAATAGCCATCGGCTCAGCCTTCCCGCTGCCGGAAGAAAAAACTATGACCCTGCGCGGCCGCAACCTGATCAGCGGCCTGCCACAGGTGATCGAAATCAGCAGCATCGAACTGCGCGAAGCCATGTCGCCGTCCATCAATATCATCGTCGACACCGTCCTCGACGCGCTGGATGAAACGCCGCCGGAACTCGTCTCCGACCTGATCGAGACCGGCGTCTGCCTGGCGGGCGGCGGCGCAATGATCCAGGGCCTGGCCGATCGGCTGGAAGACGCGGTGAAGATGCGTGTCTGGACGGCCGAAGATGCCATGACTTGTGTCGCTCGCGGCGCCGGGCGTGTGCTGGAAGATTTGGACAATTACGAGCGCGTCCTCATCGGCCTCCATCGAGGCAGCACGCGACACTAACGCTCCCTACCGAGCGCGGGCCTGCTAATCGCCTATGAATGTGGGGCGAACCCAACAACGTATCCGCTGGATCTCTCTGGCTCTGCTGGTGGGTTCGGCGATCCTGCTCACGATCCTCGACTCAACCGGGACGCTCACCGGCGTGCTGGGATTTGTGCGCGACCCCCTGACCTACATCAGCAGCTGGACGACGGAGCGCACCGACACCCTGGCCGAGGTTGCCGCCGGACCACGCAATCTCAATGCCGCGCTGAAAGAGATCGAGGCCTTGCAACTCGAAAACGACGCCTTGCGCAAGGAAAACGCGCAGCTAATCGAAGAGGTGAGCGAGAGCCGCATCATTCGCGACCTGTTCGATCGCGCCGCCGAAACGCCTCAATACCGTCGCATCACCGCCAACGTCATCGGCAGCGACACCAATCCTGCGCTGCAAAGCATTTTGCTTGATAAGGGCTTCGACGCCGGCGTGCGCGTCGGCATGCCCGTCGAGGCCTCACAAGGCCTGGTGGGCCAGGTCTATCGCGTCACCAACAACGCCTCCATGGTGGCCCTGCTGACCGAGACAGCCAGCGCCATCCCGGTTCGCTTGGGCACGACCCGGGCCACAGGCATGTTGCGCGGCGGGGGGCGCGGTGTGCTGCCGACCATCGACTGGATCGACATGCAGTATGAGGTCGAGGTGGGCGAACTGGTTATGACCTCCGGCCTGGGCGGCAAATTCCCGGAGAACCTCATCATCGGCCGTGTCATCGACGTGGAGCGCAACGAGGCCGAACTGTTCCAGCGAGCCGTGGTGCAACCGGCGGTTGACTTCAGCTCTGTGGAGATCGTCTTTGTCGTCACCGAATTCGAAACCAGCAATACCGGGATTTTCAGCGAGGAACCGTAACCTTGGAGAGCAGCGGTAACGGCCATATCTATATCGCCATTCCCTTGATGGCCCTGCTGGCCATTGTTCAGTCCTCGATCCTGCCGCGCTTCCCCATCGCCGGGGTCGCCCCGCAATTACTCTTCATCGTTGCGCTGGGTTGGGGTCTGCTGCGAGGGCTGGAAGAAGGCCTTATTTGGGCTTTTATCGCCGGGCTATTCGTCGATCTGTTCTCGCTGGCTCCCATGGGCGTGTCGTCGCTGGCGTTCATGGCCGGGATGACACCGATTCTCTTGCGGCGAGTGCTGCCACCTCGTCGCCTGCTGGTCGCCTCCCTGATGGGCGCGTTGGGCACGATTATCTATCTGCTTGCCTACACGCTTTTGCTGCAATTCACCGCTTTTGGCGTGACGATCAGTGGCATGCTCGAGCTGTTGCCGCTGATCCTCATCCACGCCGTCATCATTACGCCCGTCTACTTGTTGCTCGATTATTTGCTCCGTATCACCAAACCCCGGAGAGTGGAATTCTGACCCGCGCCAACGTTGATTAAGAAAAACCGGTGAAACCCGTGCTTCCAGCGGGGGCCTCCGGCATAATCAATCATCATGTCCAGTATCGGATGGAAATCGCCGGAAGAGCGCGACCCGGAAATCCAGCAGATTCCCGGCATTCGCGGCCGCCTGCTCTTCATGCGCATCATCGTCCTCCTCGTCCTCAGTCTGCTGGTCTATCGCGTTTACTGGATTCAGCAGAACAAGGGAACGGAGTTGGGGGAACGCGCCGAAAACAATCAATTCGCCTTGGTGACGACTGACGCGCCCCGTGGCGTCATCTTCGATCGCCGAGGCTTCCCGTTGGCCATCAACACACCGAGTTTCAACGTCACCATCACCCCCGCCTTCCTTCCCCCTGATGGCAGCGACGAGCGCGAAGGTGTATTCGAGCGGCTCTCCCTGCTGACCGGCGTGCCCCTGACCAACACCGTCCAGCAGGAAATGCTCATCGCCTCGGCTGATCCGGCGCTGGTCAGCAC
>JAGOZU010000117.1 GCA_018058545.1 Promineifilum sp.
GACGCATTGTGTTATAATATTTTGCATCTTGTGGTGGGCGTCGGTGCGAACTTCGTCCCGGCGACAAGGGAACCGTAACATGAGCGTCTTTCGCGATAAACAATGGCCCAATGGCCGGGAGCATGCGTCGTCGGGGGAGCCGGCGGCCATCGACACGGTCTATGATTATGTGATCATCGGTTCAGGCTTCGGCGGGTCGGTCTCCGCCTGGCGACTGATCGAAAAAGGGTACTCCGTCCTCGTCATCGAGCGCGGCAAGCGCTGGAACGCCGAGGATTTCCCCAAGACCAACTGGAATGTGTTCAAATCGCTGTGGATGCCGGCGCTGCGCTGCTTCGGGCCGCAGGGGTTGAACTTCTTCAAGGACATCTGGATCCTCAACGGCACGGGCGTGGGCGGCGGCTCGCTCATCTATGCCAGCACCCACCGCATCCCGCCGCGCGAATTCTTCCAGGCCGACGAATGGGCCCACCTGGCCGACTGGGAGGCGGAGCTGATGCCCCACTACCAGACGGCCAACCGGATGCTGGGCACGGCCCCCAACCCGCTGTTCTGGCCGGCCGACCACACCCTCCACAACATCGCCGGCGATTTGGGCCGGGCCGACACCTTCGAGACCACCGACGTGGGCATCTTCTTCGGCGAGCCGGGCGTTACCGTGGCCGACCCGTTTTTCGACGGTGAGGGGCCGACGCGCACCGGCTGCATCCATTGTGGCGGCTGCATGGTGGGCTGCCGTCATAATGCCAAGAACACACTGGACAAGAACTACCTCTATCTGGCCGAGCGCTATGGCGCCAATGTGTTGCCGGAGCGCAACGTGGAGCGCATTCGGCCACTCTACGGGAAGCAGCCGGACGGGGCGCGCTATGAGGTGAGCTACGAGAAGGTCACCGACCTGATTCGCAAGCGTCGCGGGCAGGTTCGGGCGCGCAATGTCATCGTCGCCGCCGGCGTTTTGGGCACGGTCGAGCTGCTGCTGCAAAGCCGCGACGTGGACCGGACGCTGCCGCTCATCTCGCCCATGCTGGGCGAGAGCGTGCGCAGCAACAGCGAGGCGCTGATGGGCGTGACGGCGCGCGGCCGCGGCGAGGACTTCTCGCAGGGCGTGGCCATCACCAGCCATTTCTGGGCCGACGAGGTGACCAGCATCGAGCCGGTGCGCTACCCGCCGGGGTCGTCGTTCATGCGCACGCTCATCTGGCCGCTGGCCGGCTATGGCCGCGAGGGCCACGGGCTGGGGGCGCGGCTGTGGGCGTCGCTGAAGCATTTCGTCCGCAAGCCGGGCGATTTCCTGCACACGCGGCTGCTGCCCCATTGGGCCGAGCGCGACACGGTGCTGCTGATCATGCAGAAGGTGGAGAACAAGATGTCGTTGCGCCGCGGCCGCAGCCTGTCCAACGGCTTCCGGATGGGGCTGCAGACCGATCGCGACCCCGAAGACCCGATTCCGGTGTGCGTGGAGGCGGGCAGCGACGTGGTCACCCGCTTCGCCGACAAGGTCGACGGCGTGCCCTGGGTGGGGCTGAACGACCTGCTCGACATCCCCAACACGGCCCACATCCTCGGCGGCTGCCCCATGGGGGCCGATGCGCAATCGGGGGTTGTCGACATCGATCACCAGGTGTTTAATTATCCGGGGCTGTATGTGGCCGACGGCTCGGTGGTGCCGGCCAATCTGGGCGTGAACCCCAGCCTGACCATCGCGGCCATGACCGAGCGAGCCATGAGCCGCATCCCGGCCCGCAGCGGAGCGGTCGCGGCCGAGCCGTTGCCCTATCCGCATCTCATCACCGTCGACGGACGGCCGATCGCTGCCAATGGCGGGGCCAACGCCGCCAACGGCGGGGCCAACGGCGCCGCCAAATCGGCCAATGGCGAATCGGCCGCGCGCCGGGTGCCTTCGGCGCTGGTGCTGTCGACCGGCCTGTTGGCCATGTTATCCGTTCTGCTTATGTTCCTGGGCCTGAGAAGGGCCAACCGGTAGGTGTTCCATGGATCCACGAAGCGATTGTCTGGAGTTTTTCAACCCGGCGACGGGGCAGAAATTCGGTGAAGTGCGCGTGACGACGGAGGAGGAGGTGCGGCGCGCCCGGCTCGAGCTGGCCGCCGCCCAGGTGGAGTGGGGCGAGAAGTCCGTGCGGGAGCGCGCCCGGCTGGTGAAGAAGCTCCAGAGCGTGATCCTGGACGCGACCGACGAGATCACCGCCGTGGTCAATCAGGATCACGGCAAGAGCCGCCTCGACGCGCTGCACGAGGTCTTCATGACGGTGGAGAAGATCCACCATTACACCGCCCAGGCCCCCAAATGGCTGGCCCGCGAGCGGGTGCCGCGCGGCCTCTACTTCTTCAAGCGCTTCTATGCCGACCGCGTGCCCTATGGCGTGGTGGGCATCATCGGCCCGTGGAACTATCCCATCGATTTAATGATCCCGCCCATCGTGTCGGCCCTGCTGGCCGGGAACACAGTGATGGTGAAGCCGTCGGAGGTGGCCGCGGCCACGGGCGTCCTGCTGGAGAGCCTGTTCGATCGCGTGCCGGAGCTGGCGCGCTATGTGCGTTTTCTGCATGGTGGCGCGGCCGTGGGCCAGGCGCTGGTGCACTCCAAACCCGACCTGCTGTTTCTGACCGGCTCGGTGAAGACGGGGCAGATCGTGGCCAAGATGGCGGCCGAGGACATGACCCCGTTCATGTATGAGCTGGGCGGCAAGGACGCCATGCTGGTGCTGGAGGATGCCGACGTGGCTGCGGCCGCCCGCTGGGGGGTGTGGGGCGCGTTCTATTCCACGGGGCAGGCTTGCGTCTCGGTGGAGCGGGTCTATGTGAACGAGAAGGTCTATGACGCCTTCGTGGCCGCGGTGCTGGAGGAAACGGCCAAATTCAGCGTGGGCTATTCGCCGGAGATCGACAATCCCAACTGGATGGGGCCGCTGACGTTCGACCGGCAGTGCAACATTGTCAGTGACCATCTGGATGACGCGCTGGCGAGAGGGGCGCGGGTGCTCATCGGCGGCAAGATGACCGGCATGTTCTGCGAGCCAACGGTGCTGGTGGATGTCGATCACACGATGAAGATCATGCGCGACGAGACCTTCGGGCCGATGATGCCGATCATGAAGGTCAGGGACGACGCCGAGGCTATCCGGCTGGCCAACGACAGCGACACGGGCCTGAGCGCCTATGTCTGGAGCCATGACCTGGGCCATGCCGAGCGCGTGGCGGCCAAGCTCGACGTGGGCGTGGTCAACATCAACGATGTCGTGGCCCACTACTCGGTGGCCCACCTGCCGTTCGGCGGGGTGAAGCTGAGCGGCAACACCCGCACGCACGGCCGCGGCGAGGTGACGCAGTTCACTCGCCAGAAGGCGTATTCGATCAGCCGCCCGCCCAACGCGATCGATCCGGTGATCTGGATTCGCTATCCGGGCAACTACCGGCTGCTGAAGGCGATGATGGGCGGCACCTACGGCACGACGCTGAAGCAGCGTGTCGCGCCGGTGGGGGAGTTTCTGAGCCATCAGGAGCAGGTGCGAGCCACGGCGGCGCGAACGGCCGCGGGGATGGGGTTGCTGGCGGCCGTGTCGGCGCTGGTCATGATGTTGCTGCGGGCGCGCAGACCCGGATAAGCTGTAGCGCAAGCTGTCAGCTTGCCGAGGCAAAACAGGCGGCGGATCGCAAGCTGAAAGCTTGCGCCACAGCTGAAAGCTTGGGCCACAGGTGGCAGGTTGGGCCACAGGTGGCGGATCGCAAGCTGAAAGCTTGCGCCACACCATCACGTGTGGATATTCTGTTATAATACGGGCATGACCACGATCGACGTCTCCATCCCCACCGCTGAACTGTCGCGTCGCCGGGCTTCGTATCAGGAATACCTGGATACGGCGTCCGAGTCGCGCGTCGTCGAGTGGGTGGACGGAGAGATAATAGAATATATGCCACCGACTATCGAACACCAGGACTTGACCGGCTTTTTGTTTCAACTGATCAGGGCGTTTGTCTCGGAGCTTGAATTGGGCAAGGTCGTCGCGGCTCCGGCCGAGGTGCGGCTTTGGCCGAACGGCCCGTCGCGCGAGCCGGATTTGTTCGTGGTCTCGAACGAGCATTTGGCCGGGTTCGATCCGCAACGTTACAACGGCGCGCCCGACCTGATCGTCGAGGTGGTGTCGCCGGGCAGCGTGCGCGAGGACAGGGTGCGCAAGTTCACGGAATATGAGCAGGCGGGGGTGCGGGAGTATTGGCTGGTCGATCCGCGGCCGAACCAGCGCACGGTGGAATGTTATAGCCGGGACGACGCGGGCATCTATCAGCCGGTGGAGGCGGACGAGCACGGCCGTCTCTATTCGGCCGTGTTGGCCCACCAGGGGGCGGGCTTCTGGCTCCACGTCGGCTGGTTGTGGCAGGAGCCGCTGCCCAAGGTGTCGGCCACGCTGCGGGCGATCTTCGATAGCGACGAGCGGTTTGCTACTGCCTAAAGGACACCTGTAGCGCAAGCTGTTAGCTTGCCGACACAGCTGGCAGGTTGGGCCAAAGGTGGCGGATCGCAAGCTAAAAGCTTGCGCCACAGCTGAAAGCTTGTGCCACAGCTGGCAGGTTGGGCCACAGGTGGCGGATCGCAAGCTAAAAGCTTGCGCCACAGCTGAAAGCTTGTGCCACAGCTGAAAGCTTGTGCCACAGCTGAAAGCTTGTGCCACAGCTGAAAGCTTGTGCCACAGCTGACAGGTTGGGCCAAAGGTGGCGGATCGCAAGCTAAAAGCTTGCGCCACAGGTGGCAGCTTGTGCCACAGTCGGTTGTCCGGCGCCTATGTTTCACACTCAAACGGCCGCGTCGTCGGCCGGTTTCTCTCCCTCCGGCTGCTTCTCGCCCTCGACCAGTTCCCGGCCGGCCTCGGTGGTCTTGTGCAGCAAGTCGCCGGCCGAGCTGCCGGCGGTAGCCACCATGCTTTCGGCGCGAGTGGCCAGCGAGCCGAGGGCCTGACGGAAGTTGCCGTCCTTCATCTGCTGCACAAAGTCGGTATCGTGGTCGAACGGCTCGACGGCGATGGTGGCGCCCAGTTCGGCGAGGCGGGTTTTGGTCTCGGCCAGGGCGCTGTCGCTGAGGATGGCCACGGCGGCCGAGGAGGCCCCGGCCAGGGACGCGCCGATCTCTTCCAGACGGGGATCGGGGATGCCGGTGTCGAGCTTGTGGGCGGCCACGCCGCCGACCAGCGCGCCAAACGCGGCCGAGCTGACAGTGCCGCGCTTGCGGCTGAACAGGCCCAGCAAGCCACCGGCCAAGGCTCCGGCGGCCGCGCCCTGTTTGGCGCCGATGTCGGCGGTTTCCTTGATGACCAGCGCGCCGGCGGCGTCCTTGACAATTGACGCGGCGGCGGGCATGGCGGCGCGGTCGTTGCGGAAGGTATCGACCAGGCCGGCCACAGCGGTCACGCCGGAGGTTTCGTCGGCGAAGGTGGCGATGATCAGGCTGTAGGTTGTTGTGTCGCTCATGTCAGATACTCCTTTTGTGGAAACGATACCAATAATTCAGAAGGCTCACGGGTTTAGGCCCGTGTTCCGTTGGGGCTACTGGTTCAATCCCTCATAGTTTTTGCTGTCCTGGTCGGAGGCGTTGGGGCCGAAGCCGCTCTCGTTGGCGATGGCCACGATGGGGGTGTTCGACTCGATGACGACGCTGCCGAAGGAGTTGGCCATCGCCTCCGGGCTGCCGGAGATGACCTTCAGACCGGGCGGGGAGATGCGGCCGCTGATGCCGAAGAAGGTGACGGAGCCACCGGCGGCCACGGGCGAGGCGGGGGCCAAGGTCACGCGCTTGCCGGTGTTGGTGGCGATGTAGGTGATTTGGATGTCGGCCGATTTGCCGTTGCCGGCCACGTTTTGAATCTGGATGCCGGACATATTGCCATACCACTGTTCCTTGTAGAGAGGCAGCATGACCTGGTTGGTGGCTTTATGGGCCGGGAAGCAGGCGTAGGTGGTCATGCGTTGCTGGCCGCGCTCCACGCCCTCATCGTTGACGACGGCCACGATGTCGCCCTGGCCACTGATGGTGACCGAGCCGACGGAGCCGGAGGGAATGCCGATGAGGGGGGCATAGAAGGTGGCCGACGCGCCGGGCTGGACGTTGGCCGTGCGGGTGACGGTGGCGCCGCCGTCGCGCGGGGTGTAGGTCAGGGTGACGGTCTGGGCGGCCGAGCTAACGTTTTGCACCTGCGCGCCGGTAGTCAGGCGGCTGCCGGTGTGATTGTTGCGAAACAGGGGGCAATAGACCATGTCGTCGTAGTCGGCCGTGGTGAAGGCCTTGGACGCTTGCAGGTTTTGGGCCACGGCGGCGGTGTGCTGGTGCTCCAGCGAGGTGCCGGCCATCGGGCCGCTGCCGGTGATGGTCAGGCTGCCCACCTGGCCGTTGCCGGCGGGGACGTTGGCGTCGGCCGGGGAGACGACGACCATGGCGAAGGCGGGCACGTTGCTGAACTGTTTGGTATAGGTGTTGCCGTTGACGCGGAAGGTGGCCGTCAGGTTGATGGGCGATGCGCCGGCGTTCTGGATGTGGAACGACGTGGTGCGGCCGGCGTGGTTGTGCTTCACCAGCGGGAACAGCAGGGTGCCGGCGATTTCATCGACGGTGGTGCCGTTATACATGCCGGCGGCCCGGCCCATGTCGGCGTTGTTGATATGGACGATGCCTTGCAGGGGCTGGTTGGATTCGACGACGGCCGAGCCGCCAAAGGTGTTGGACAGCGCGCAGGCGGATTCGACCAGGTAGTTGACCGAGCCGCCGGGCGGGGCGAACTTTTCGCCGCAGTCGATATTGTTGCCCTGGGGGGTGTAGAGGCGGAGGCGGATGGCGGCATCGCCATCGCCGACGTTCTGGAATTGCATGCCGGTGGTCCAGCCTGTGCCGGGCACGCCGGATTGGGCCGCGACAAAGGTGGCGGCGGTCAACAGGATGGCCAGGGTCAGGATTACCCAAAGTTTGCGCATCATGAATCAAGGTCCTTGTCCCAATGGGAGCCTGGGATATACAGGAAAGGTAACCACATTATAATCGAAAATCGGCGGGGCGCATGGGTTCTCATGACCTGAAGGGCAAGCTGTCAGCTTGCCGGCCAAACCGAAGAGGAGACAACCTGTAGCCAGATTCTGGTGACCTGATGAGATTCGCTACCGGTTGTCCCGCCCGTACGATTTTTGATTTGAGAGAAGGGAAGGAAACGCCGGTTGCTTGCGCGGAGCCAAAGCCGGGATTATGCTATCCGCGTCGCGCGCCGTCCATCCCGCGCGACAGGGATGTGCCCCATGTATGAAGTTGTCTGGCAATACGACGAAAATGCCCCATTCGAAGATCCAAATCCAGCCACCACGGCCGAGGCCCGGCAGTTGCTCATCGACGGCAATCGCGCCTTCGCCCGCTTTTTCACCCCGCGTCGCGACGGCTCGACGGCGCGCCGGGTGGTGCGCGTCTCGCCGCAGGACGTCGGCATCAGCGCCACGCCGGGCGAGGCTCCGCCGCAAGTGCCGTTTGCCGCGTTCCTCAGTTGCGCCGACGCCCGCGTGCCGGTCGAGCTGATCTTCAACCAGCAAGCCAACGATCTGTTTGTCGTGCGTGTGGCCGGCAACGTGCTGGGCGACGAGATCCTCGGCAGCCTGGACTATGCCGTCGACCATCTGGGCACGGTGCGGCTGCTGGGGGTGCTGGGCCACACGGGCTGCGGCGCGGTGTCGGCCGCGGTGGACGCCTATCTGACCCCGGCGGGCTATCTGGGCGTGGCCGCCAACTTCCCGCTGCAGTCGATCATCAGCAGTCTGATGGCCCCGGTGCGCGGCGGGGTGTTCGCGCTGGTGGATACGTATGGGATGCAAGTCGATCGGATGCCGGGCTACCGCCAGGCGCTTATCGAGGCCACGGTGGTTCTCAATACCGCGCTATCGGCCGCCGTGCTGATCCATAACTTTCATGACGCACTGGGGGAGCGGCTGGAGATCAATTACGGGGTCTATGATCTGGCGCGCCGGACGGTGGGGCTGCCCGATTTGAGCGACCCCGATAGCGATTGGCAGGAGGGGCTGTTCAAGCCGCCGACCGATGAGGCCGGGTTCGCCGATCTCGGCCGCCGCCTGGCGCAAAGCCGCTACATCGCCCGGTTGCTGGAGACGGCCGTTGGGGGGTGATCGGCAGAAACCGGTTGGCACGGCCATCCTCGCCGTCTGGCTGTGGGGACGGTCGGGCGACGCCACGGCGCGGCTGGTTCTGCTGGAGATGACCGTCGTTGGGGCGGTGTTTTCGGTCTATCTCACATGGCTGGAGCTGTTCGTCATCCGGGCCGTGTGTCTGTGGTGCCTGGCCTCGGCGGCGATCATGATGCTGCTGATGCTGGCGGCGGCGGCGTGGCTGGCCGAGGCGTGGACGCCGGCGCGGCGGTTAAGAGGGAGACGGGTGGGGTGAATGGGGATCGGGCCTGACAGGTCACAGACTGCCGGGTGGCCTGCAGCAGGTTTCGGTTTGAAGGACGGATTGCGCTATGATGGCGCTGACCCGCCCCCCATAACCGGGGGATCGATCAATCCGGTCAAATGTATTAGCAGAATTATACATCGTTTCTCTTGTACCTAACGTCACTATCGTCATTAAGGTCACTGACGTCAGGGCAACCCGGCCTTCGGGAGGGCGGAGCGCAATCTGTAGCGCAAGCTTTAGCTTGCGAACTTGCGCGGATCGCAATCTGACAGATTGCGCCACGGTCGGCGCGGATCGCAATCTAAAAGATTGCGCCACAGTCGACAGATTGCGCCACAGTCGGGGCGGACTCAAAAATTTGCACATCCCACCCCATTCTGTGCTATAATTCCCAAGCCTAACCAGCACTTGGTCCGTTCGCAGTTACCCATGCTGCAATGTGTGCCGCGGGCGTGCGCCCCGGCAAATGGCATGAGGTGCGGCTATGAGAATCATCATCCTCTGACATAACCCCGGCTTCGGCCACCCCTTGTCCCCATCCGCTGACGCAGCGGAACGGTTCGCGTTGTCGCGCGCCGCTTGTTTCACCCGTTTTTCCATAGCAGGGCTAACCGCCCGGTCGCCACAAGGCGATCTCATGTGAGTTGTCATCATGTCAAACGAGTTTGATCTGAAGCTAACGCTGTCAAAGCACCGCATCATTGGAATCTGGCGTATGCTCCGGGGCTATCAGCTGATCTATGCCGGCGCGTTCATCTGCGTCGGCCTGGCCGCGCTGGCCCAAACGATCTTCTATTACATCCTGCGCTACTACACCGACAACGTGCTCGGCCGTCCCGAAGCGCGCGGCGAGCTGGTCTACGTGGCTGCGGCGTTCATCCTGCTGGCCTTGTTCCAGGGGCTGTTCACCTTCATGGGCGGCCGTTGGGCGGCCAAGACCTCGGAGAGCGTCATCCGCCGCCTGCGCGACTACCTCTATGACCACGTCCAGCGGCTGTCGTTCGCCTATCATGACAAGACCCCCACGGGCGACCTGATCCAGCGTTCGACCTCCGATGTGGACACG
>JAGOZU010000118.1 GCA_018058545.1 Promineifilum sp.
CTCCGGCCCCTCGGCCATTTCGTCGCGACCCTCGCCATAGACGAGGAAGATGTCGCTCAGGGCGATGACGTCGCCGGGGCGCAAGACGTGTTCCTGAACCGGCTCCCCGTTGACCGAGGTGCGGCCGTGGCCGCTGACGTCATAGAGGACGAAATACCCCTGCCGCCACCGTATTTGAACGTGCTGGCGGCTGATCGCCGGCGAGTCGAGCATGATGTCGTTCTCGACACGGCGGCCGATGCGCATGACCGGCCGGTCGAGGGGGATATGCTGCCGCCCCTGCAGGATAAGAAAGGCGTCGGCCTCGCGAATCGCCTCTTGCGTGGCGTCGCCCGATTCAACCTGATAGACCGCCGTCTCCGGCGGCCGGTCGTCATCCTCATAGCCCAGCTCGATGCGGGCTGAATTGCGCCTGACGTCGGGGTCGATCTCGAACCGGATGCGCGGCGACTCCGACAGGAAGATGCCCCGTCTGGCCGTCATCAGGGCCACGTAGTCGCTCAACTGCTTCTCCAAGCCGGGCGTCGTCTCCCGCAGGGCGTGGTGGTCGGCGGGGTTGACATAAATATTATAGCGCGTCGGCGGCGTCCCGCCCCGGGCCTGCTCCTCATAGCTGCGCGACAGGTGGGACGCCAATTGGAACAGGTCGAGCGAGTCGTTGCCCAGCCAGGTGAACGGCTCTTCCATCACCCGCCGGATGATATTTTCGACACGGGACAAAGGCGATTGCTTCATCACCGGCGATTATATGGAGGCGGCCGCAGCGGGTCAACGAGAATTGCCTAATCATTGGCCGGCAGTATACTTTCCGTGGCTTCATATTGATGGTCATTTTTGCAGGTGAACAAATTAATAAGGGGTAGGGGCGAGGCAGCGGCGAAATCATCACCGTATTGCAGAGCTACCCTCATCCGCCGCTGCCTCGCCCTCTTCGCGGAAGGGTCAGGCAACCGGGAATGGAGGCCGCGCGTTTCCATGGAGATGGTCGACCGGTTGCCTGACCCCTACGATATCCATGTTTACTATGTAATAATGGAAGGTGATCTCAGGTACGAATGACGAACTGAACGATGACGACTGGGAAACAAATTAGACTGACTTCACTCGCTTCCTGCGCCGGTTGAGCGTCCAAACTGGCTCCGGCGGAGCTGGAGCGCATGGTGGAACCTCTCCGTGACATGTTCCAGGCGAATCAATTCCCGAATCTCCTGGTCGGTCTCGCTGCGGCCGATGACGCCGCGGTCTACCGGCTGAACGACGAGCAGGCCGTCATCTCCACCGCCGACTTCTTCCCGCCGGTGGTCGACGACCCCTACGACTTCGGGGCCATCGCCGCCGCCAACGCCATGTCCGACATCTACGCCATGGGCGGCGAAGTGCTGTTCGCCGTCAATCTGGTCGCCTTCCCCGACACGCTCGACCCGGCGATCCTGGCCGAGATTTTGCGCGGCGGGGCCGAGAAGGTGGCCGAGGCGGGCGGGGTCATCGCCGGCGGCCACAGCGTCACCGACAAGGAACCCAAGTACGGGCTGGCCGTGACGGGCATCGTCCACCCGGCGGCCGTGCGGGCCAAGGGCGGCGCCCAACCCGGCGACGCGCTCGTCCTCACCAAGCCGCTCGGCGTGGGGGTCATCACCACGGCCCTGAAGCGCGAGCAGGCCGCCGCAGGCCACGTGCGGGCGGCCGTCGACAGCATGAAGCGGCTCAACCGGCAGGCGGCACGGGCGGCCGTCGCCGCCGCAGCCCACGCCATGACCGACATCACCGGCTTCGGCCTGCTGGGGCACGCCCGCGAGATGGTCGCCCGGAGCGCGGTCGACTTCGTCTTCCGTCTGGCCGACCTGCCCTGGCTGCCCGGCACCCTCGACTATGGCCGCGCCGGCGCCTTCCCCGGCGGCATGGGCAACAACGCCCGCCACTTCGGCCCCTGGGCGGCGTTCGCCGAAGGCATCGATTTCCTGTATCGTGACTTGTTATTCACGCCGGAGACTTCGGGCGGGTTGCTCATCGCGCTCTCCCCCGCGGCCGTCCCCGGCTTTTTGGCCCAACTTCCCGATGCGGCCGTCGTCGGCACCGTGACCGACGGCGACGGCCACATTCGGATCAATCCATAACCAAGGAAAGGTATAAGCAGATGGCAGACAAACTGGCTCAGGTTCGCGAACAATTCGATCGGTGGCGGGTCGATGGCCTGCTCATCAGCAGCGCGGCCAACCGGCGCTGGATCAGCGGCTTCACCGGCTCGGCCGGGCGGGTTTTGGTGACGCCCAACAAGGCTTTACTGGCCACCGATTCGCGCTATTGGGAGCAAGCCGCGCGGCAAGCCCCTGAATTCGAGATATTCCAGCTGAAGGGCAAGCCCGGCGAGCTGGGCGACTTCCTGAAGGCCGGCGGCGGGGTTCGCTACGGCGTGGAGGCCCGGCATGTGACTCTGGCCGACATGAAAACCCTGCGCAAGGAGAAGGATTTTCGCTGGAAGCCGCTTGACCAGACGCTGGAGGCGATGCGAGCCATCAAAACGGCCGAGGAGCTGCTGGCCATCCGCGAGGCCGCCTGCATCACCGACGACACCGTCAGCCAGGTGCCCCGGCTGGCGCGCGTCGGCGTGACCGAGGCCGAGATCGCCTGGGAGCTGGAGAAGTTCATGCGCGAATCGGGCGCCGACGGGCCGGGCTTTGACATCATCGTCGCCTCCGGCCCCAACAGCGCCCTGCCCCACCATCACCCCGGCGACCGGCGGCTGGAGGCGGGCGACATGATCGTCGTTGACCTGGGCGCGGCCGTGCGCGGCTATCGCAGCGACCTGACCCGCTCGTTCTACATGGGCGACTCCGCCGGCGAGGATTTCTGGGACATCTACAACACCGTCCACCGGGCGCAGCTGGCCGCCATCGGCGGCATCAGGGGCGGCGTGACCGGCAAGGTGGTCGACGCGCTGGCTCGCGACCTCATCACCGCCGCCGGGCATGGCGACCATTTCGGCCACAGCACGGGCCACAGCCTGGGGCTGGAGATCCACGAGTTTCCCGGCTTCAGCAGCATGGCCGAGAAGATCCTCATCCCGTCCGGGGCGACCATGACTGTCGAGCCGGGAATCTATCTGCCCGGCTTCGGCGGCGTGCGCATCGAGGATCTGGTGCTGGTGACGGACGAGGGGTCGGACTATCTGAGCCACGCCCCCAAGACGCCGCTCATCCCCCTGACATGAGTTAGAGCGGCAGCGCATCGAGCAGGGGCACAATCTCGCGCCAGTCATAACCGGCCGCGAACCGGCGCGCGGCCGTGCCCAATCGCTCCCGTTCGGCCGCGTCTTCGAGCAGGTCGAGCGCCAACCGCGCCCATGTGGCCGGATCGTCGGCCAGCCGGATGACCTCGCCGTCGACCACCGGGAATCCCTCCGCGCCGACCGTCGTCGAGATGATGGTCTTGCCCGCGGCCATGGCCTCGATGAGCTTCAGCCGCGTGCCGCTGCCGATGCGTAGCGGCACGATATAGACCCGGCAGCCGTGGAGATACGGTTGCGTTTCGGGCACGCGGCCGGTGAGGGTCACGCCGTCAAGGTCGCGCAACGGCTCCAGCCGCGGGTGCGGCCGCTGGCCGACGATGGCCCACGTCGTCTCCGGTCGGGCGCGCCTGATGAGCGGCCAGACCTCCTGCGCAAACCACAGCACACCGTCGATATTGGGCCGGTAGTCCATCTTCCCTGTGAACACCAGGTCGAACCGCAAGGCGTCGGGCACCGGCCCGGATTGGGCGTATTCGGCCACGTCGATCGTGTTGGGGATGACGATGATCGTCGATTCCGTCGCGCCTCCCAGAGCGAGCAGGTGATCGCGATCCGTCTCACTGACGGCGATGGCCGCGTCGGCCGTCGCCGTGGCCCACCGCTCAAAGCGAGCCAGACGGCCGACCTGCAGCGCGGAGTAGGCCGCCGCCGCCCAGCGCGACGGCCGTCGCCAGTCGGCCCGCAGCGAGCGACGTTGCAGCTCCGTCTCGGCGTTGTGGCAATCCAGGATGATCCGCGCCCCCGGCGCAACCTCCCGGACCACGCGGATATACCGGGCCAGCTCGATGCCCTCGATCTGGACGGCGTCATAGACATCCGCCTGCAGCGCGTTCGTCAGCGCCGCCGTGTATTCGTCGCTGCGCAGCCGCAAGGCCAGGTCGGGATCGCCGGAGGTGAGCAGCTGCTCCAGCCGATCCGCCCCCGACCGCGGCGGGACGTCAACCGGCGGCAGCACGCGGCCGATGGCTTGCAGCGGCTCCAGCTCGCGCGGCCGATCCGGCTCGGCGAAGCTCAGCAGGGTCACGCTGTGGTGCCGCGCCAGAGCACGCAACAGGTGATAGTTGCGCAGGCTCGTCCCCTGCTGCGGGGGGTACGGCAGTTGCGGCGTCAGCACGAGGACACGGGTCATATCGCCGCCCCCACTGCCCGATAGACGGCCAGCGTCGCCGCGGCCGTCGATTCCCAGGTGAATCGCGCCGCCTGCGCCAGACCGGCCGCCCGCATCTGCTCGGCCAGCGACGGGGTAGTCAGCACGCGGGCCAGCGCGTCGACCCAGGCCGCCTCGTCATCCGGCTCCAGCGAGATGGCCGCCTGGCCCACGACCTCCGGCAGCGACCCGCGCGTGCTGGCCACCACCGGGCAGCCACCGTGCATGGCCTCCAGCGCGGGCAAGCCGAACCCCTCATAGTGCGACGGCATGGCCAGGACCCCGGCCGCGCGATACAGATGGGCCAGTTTCTCGTCGGGCACGGCCTCGAGGTGGATGACGTGCTCCGTCAGCAACAGACCCTCGATGGTCCGGAAAATCTCCTCGTAGATCCAGCCCCGCCCGCCTGCCAGGACGAGCGGGACGTCCGCCGCGCCGCTGTCCCGCAGCTTGCGGTAGGCATGGAGCAGCATCACCAGGTTCTTGCGCGGCTCCAGCGTGCCCACAAACAGGATGAAGCCGCGGCCGACGCCGTACTCGGCCGCCGTACGCGCGACTGTCTCGGCCGGGTAATGGGCGGTGTGGACGGGGTTGGCCGCCAGATGGACGGTCGTCACCTTCGACGGCGCGACGTCGAGCATGGCCAGCAGGTCGCGGCGGGTCGCCTCACTGTCAGCCAGGATGTGGTCGGCCGCCGCCACCGCCCAGCGGATTTGGTCGCTGTAGTAGCGCCGGCTCTCGGCCGTCAAAAACTCGGGATAGAGCAGAAACGTCAGGTCATGGACGGTGATCACTCGCCGCTTCGCCCCGGCCGCGGGCGGGATGAAGTCGGGGCTGTGGACCACATCCAGCTGATGTGGCCACAACTCCACGGCCAGCGCCTGCCGCTCAAAGCGATGGTGGCAGGGAGTCCACAGGTCGCGGCGGTCGAATCGGCCGTCGCCCGGCGGCAGGAAGGAGCGAGCCTCCCGGCGGCTGTGGAAAATGGTGAAGCGCTCATCGCCCGCCAGACGGCTGAGGGCCTGAATGAGGTGAATGGTATACTGGCTGATGCCACCCATCCGGTAGGTGGGCAGCCGGCAATCGATCCCGATGTGCATAGAGTTGAAATTGTAAGGCGGATGAGCGTGCCGCGGCAAATTGGCCCACCTGTGAGTGGATTAGTATAATGCCGATTACGTTGTCTGGTACACTGTATCGATCCAATCACCTGTTTCGCGGCCAACGGCCGCGCGTTATGACCAAGCCCGTCGCCGGGAGTTGACCCAATGACCAAGAACGCAAACACGAAACCCTCGAGTGAGACGCTCGACCAGGAAGTCAATGAGTTGCGGACACGCCTGGAATGGCTCGATGAGGAGCGCCGCAAGTCCGCCCGCAAGCTGGCCGAGCTGGAGCAGCGCAGCGAGCTGCAGGAGCGCGAGCTAACCGGGCGCGATCGCCGCATCCAGGAGCTGGAGAAGCAGCTGTCGCAGGCGTCGTCCCAACTCTCGCGCATCCCGATGATCGACACCCAACTGTCCCAGTTCCGCGACGACATCGTCAAGATGATCGAGCAGTACGACAAGCGCCGGATCGAGGCCGAACGCGAGCTGGACCGGTTGCGCCGGGTCGAGCACGAGGCCGTCGGCCGCGAGATCACCGACATCCGCAAGGAGTTGCCGGCCATCGGCCGCCTCGAGCAGGAACTCCCCCTGCGGCAGGCCGAAGACACGCGGCTGGCCAACCTGATCGGCGTGCAGCAAAACACGATGACCCAGATGGCCACCCAGGTCGACAACGTCGAACGGTCGCTGGCTTTTCTGGAGGAGAAGGAACGGCAGGACAGCCGCAATATCGCTGAAATGCAGGCGACGCTGCTGGAAATCAACAAGCGATGGGAGCCGCTCAATGACCGTCTGTCGATCCTCGGCCAAAATCTGTCCAAAGTGCAGACGACCGCCCAGAACACGGGCGAATCGCAAGCCCTGTTGCGCAAGAGCATCAGCGACTGGACCGAACAGGTGCAGATCGGCGAGCACGAGCGCAACCAGCGGCTGGCCGGCTGGCAACGAACCATGGACGACCACGCCACCAGCCTGGAGCGATTCACCGCCGACTGGGTCAACTTCAACAACCAGTACAACGAATCGCGCGCGGCCGTGGCGGCCATGAACGCCCTGCAGACCCACCTCGAAAAGCAGCAGCGCGAGGCCAACGAACTGGTGCGCGTCGAGTCCAAGCGCATGGAATCCCGCTGGGACCAGTTCCAGGGCGAGGACGCCCGCAAATGGAAAAACTTTGAGGCCGACGCCCTGCAACGCCTGGCCATCAGCGACCGCCGGGAGCGGGAATTGCGCGAGCAACTCCACACCCTGGAGGAAGAGCTGGAGCGGTTGGGGCAGGAATTGGGGCAGATCCTCCGGGTGCAGATCGCCCAATCGGAAGCCATCAAGAAGTGGCCCCTGACCTGGCTGGACGAGGTCGAAAAGGCCCTGGAACAAAACCCGAACCGGCGACGGCAGCCCGCCCTCGTCCCCGTTCGCGAGGATTAGCCGCGGCCGCTCCCGCCCGCCTTCCCTCATGCACGTCATCGGCACGGCCGGTCATGTAGACCACGGCAAGTCCACCCTGGTGCAGGCCCTGACCGGCATCGATCCCGACCGCCTGGCGGAAGAAAAAGCGCGGGAGATGACCATCGACCTGGGCTTCGCCTGGATGACCCTGGCCGGTGAGGACGTCGGCATCGTCGACGTGCCCGGCCACCGCGACTTCATCGAGAACATGCTGGCCGGCGTCGGCGGCATCGACCTGGCCCTGTTGGTCATCGCCGCCGACGAGGGCATCATGCCCCAAACCCGCGAGCATCTGGCCATCCTCGACCTGCTGGCCGTGCCGCGCGGCGTCGTGGCCCTCACCAAGGCCGACCTGATCGACGATCCCGACTGGCTGGAGCTGGTCATGCTGGAGGCCGGAGAGGCGCTGCGGGGCACGGCGCTGGCCGATTCGCCTGTCGTGCCCGTCTCGGCGCGCACCGGCGCGGGTCTGGATCAGCTGCGAAACGAGCTGGCTTCAGCGCTACACGAAATCGAGCCGCGCATCGACCTCGGAACGCCACGCCTGCCCATCGACCGCGTCTTCTCTCTGCCCGGCTTCGGCACCATCGTGACCGGCACGCTGCTCGACGGCCGCCTGCGCGCCGGCGACGAGGTCGAGATCGTCCCCGGCCCCGGCCGCGGCCGCATTCGCGGCCTCCAGACGCACAAAACCCGGCTCGACGTCGCCCTGCCCGGCAGTCGCGTGGCGGTCAACCTGACCGGCATCGGCCGCGACGAACTGCGCCGGGGGCAGGTCATCGCCGCTCCCGGTCGCCTCCGGAGCACACTCCTGATCGACGCCCAATACCGCCACCTGCCCGACGCCGACGCCCCCCTGCGGCACAACGTCGCCGTGAAACTGTTCGTCGGGTCATCGGAAACGGCCGCGCGCACGCGCATCATCGGCGGCGACCAAATCGCGCCAGGGGAGACGGGCTGGCTGCAGCTGGCCCTGAGCGAGCCGGCGGCCGTGGCCCGCGGCGACCGATTCATCCTGCGACGGCCATCCCCCGGGGCCACCATCGGCGGCGGCATCATCCTCGATGCCCACCCCGGCCGGCGCCACCGGCGGTTCCGGCACGATTCGGCCGAACGCTTCCGCTCTCTGGCTCAGGGTGACCCCGCCGATTTGCTGCTGCGCGCCCTGATCCGGCTCGGCCCAATCCCCGCCAAAGGACTATGGGAAAAAACGGGCTTGCCCGAGGCCGACGGCCAACCCCATCTGCAGCGCCTGATCGACGAGGGACAGGTCATCGGGCTGGGCAAGGCGCTGATCGCTGCCTCGACGGTCGAGCAGCTAAAGGAGCAGATCCTGGCCGAACTGGCCCGGTTCCACGGCGAGGAGCCGTTGTGCGAGGGGCTGGACCGCGAGGCGTTGCGCAGTCGGTTGAAGACGCCGCCGCCGGTGTTCGCTCTGGCGCGCGAGTCGCTGGTCGCGGCCGGACTGCTGGCCGAGGCGAGCACGCTGCTGCGCCTGCCGGAGCACCGCGTCACCTTCAGCGCCGAGCAGGAGCAGGCCGTCGCCCGGCTACTGGCCAATATGGATAACCTCGGAGTCCAGTCGCCCAGCGTGAAAGAGTGCAAGGCGGCCGTCGGCGAGGCGGTCTATTTCGCCCTCGTCGATCAGGGACGGCTCATTCCCCTGCCGGACGACGTGGTCTATTCGGCCGCCGTCCATGCCCAACTGATCGACCGGCTGACCGGCTATCTTGGCGAGCATGGCTCCATCTCGGCCGCCGAGGCCCGCGACCTGCTGGGCACCAGCCGCAAGTACGCCATCGCCCTGCTGGAGCATCTGGACGAGTTGCACCTGACCCGCCGCTCGGGCGACATTCGCCTGCCTGCCCGCCCGCTCGTGTAGCCTGATTAACACCCCGCCTGTCATCCGCCATACTTGACATATTGTTTCTGTCCGTTTATATTTATGTCATGTGGTGCCGCCGCACCTCCTGGTGTCGGGTGTCTGTCGTTCCCTTGCGCCACACAACCGGGGAAACCCGGAAAGTCAGGAGTGTTACCATGAACCGCTGGCATATCAACGGAAGATCCCGATTTATCTTCGTCGCGCTCGTTCTTGCCCTGTTTATCACGGGCGCCCTGAGCAGCAGCTCGCTGAATCTGAAGGCTCAGGGCGGCACGTGGCAAGGGCGTTACTGGAATAACCGCAACTTGTCCGGCGCGCCTGCCCTCACCCGGCAGGACGCCGCCATCGATTTCGACTGGGGCGCCGGATCGCCCGATCCGCTCATCCAGCCGGACAACTTCTCGGCCCAATGGACGCAAACGGCCAGCCTGCCGGCCGGAACCTATCGCTTCTCATCGACGATGGACGACGGCATGCGCCTCTGGATCGACAACGTTCTGCTCGTCGATACCTGGATGGACGGCCAGGCCCGAACCATCACGGTCGATGTCTATCTGAACGCGGGCAATCATAGTATCACCGTGCAATATTATGAGGCCGGCGG